>NZ_JAKFGB010000009.1:0-331555 GCF_022267515.1 Rubinisphaera margarita
CGATGATTCTCATTTGTATCGTGCATCGCTGGTTGATCGCCCCCTCATCCGCCCTTCGGGCACCTTCTCCCCCTAAAGGGGGCGAAGGGACATGATGTGCGTGAACATGAAAGATGCATTGGCTACTACCCCATCTGTACCAAAACTCTTTGAGCAATAAATCCCGCATCCCCCGCAACCCAGACGTGCACGTCTGGGCCATCCCCTTCCACTCAACGGTCGGGCCCCGTTTGAGGCGCGTTACAACGGGGCCATCAGATGTTTCTCGAGCAGCATCTCGGCGACTCTGCGAGCGATCGCGCAGGCGTCGACGTCGGGGGCGACCTGATGGGTGATCAAGGCCCCTTCAATAAGCATGTCGATTTCCTGAGCCAACGCCAGTGGACTGGCTGCGCCGGCCCGTTCCGCCAGATCTTCCAGCAGCGCGACCGAGTCGGCCTTCGCATTCCTTGCCGAACGATGGGCGGGATGATGTGGCTGGGGAAACTCAACGGCTGCGTTGATGTAGATGCAGCCGTGATAGTCGGGATCGTGGATGATTTCGTCGACTACGTCGAACATCGCGAGGATCTGTCCCCGTGGATCGGGACCTGCCGCTTTCAAAAGACGATCGCGCAGTTCGGTGCTCCACCAGCGATGATGTTCGTCAATCACCGCGACGATCAGATCATCTTTGCTTTCGAAGTGATTGTAGAACGTCTGCTTGGAGCAGCCGACTTCGTTCAACAGGCGATCGAGTCCCACCGCGAGAAAGCCTTCCCGATAGAAGATCTCGTGACCGGCCTGGATCAGCTTTTCCCGTGTTGTCAGTGAAGGCATGCGCGGATCTCCCGAACTCGATCAGACCGGATCGAACTGGACTACAAGTCAAGCGAACTGGACCACAAGTAAATTGTCCGCTCTTTCGGGCGGTCGTAAGCTTCCTCCGTCGCCGGAATAGAAGTGGACGGCCGCCCTTCGTTCGCAGGCCATTTTAACTCTGACGCCTGACATAGCCGAAAGGATTATCTCATGTCGACCGTGACTTCCTCCATTTCGTCGCTCAGTGAAAGCACTGAGTTCGACACCAACCGTTCTGAAGAGTTCGGCCAGCGAATGGTCGGAATGCTCAACGAAGCCGCCCTCAGTTTCATGCTCAGCATTGGGCACCGCAGCGGCTTGCTGGACACGTTGAGACGTTTGAATCGTCCAGCCACCACGCACGAGATCGCCGATGAAGCCGATCTCGATGAACGCTATGTCCGTGAATGGCTCGGAGCCATGGTCACGGGCCGTGTGGTCGACTACGACCCCCACGCGGCGACCTATTTTTTGCCGCAGGAACATGCGGCCTGGCTGACCCGCAAGGCGACGCCCAATAACCTGGCAGGAGTGATGCAGTTCATGTCCATGTTCGGAAAGATTGAAGACGATGTCCTCGAATGCTTCCACCACGGTGGCGGCGTTCCCTATGAACGATTTGATCGCTTCCATGAAGTCATGGCCGAAGAATCGTTCCAGACCGTGGTCGCCGCCCTCGATGATTACATTCTCCCGCTCATCGAGGGATTGACCGAATCGCTGACGCGAGGCATCGATGTTGTCGATGTGGGCTGTGGTCGCGGGATGGCGCTCACGCATCTGGCGAAGAAGTTTCCCAACTCTCGATTCGTGGGGTACGACTTCTCCGCCGAAGCCATCGCCTGGGCGAACAATGAAGCGGAGTGTGCCGGATTGACGAACATTCGGTTTGAGGTTCAAGACGCGGCTCGCCTGACCGACGAACAGCGGTTCGACCTCGTGCTTGCCTTCGATGCGATCCACGATCAGATCGATCCGCATGGAATGCTCGCCGGAATCGCCAGGGCCCTTAAGGACGACGGCGTCTTCCTTGCCCAGGACATCCGTTCGTCGAGCTATGTCGAGAAGAACCTCGACCATCCGGTCGCTCCGTTCCTCTACACCATCTCGATCTCGACAATGCACTGCATGACGGTATCGCTCGCCCATTGCGGCTGCGGGCTGGGAACCTGCTGGGGCGAGGAACTGGCCCTCAAGATGTTCGCCGAAGCCGGTTTCAGCGACGTCGAAGTCCACACCCTCGATCACGACATCATGAATAATTACTACGTGAGCCGTAAACGCTGAGTGGGTCCCGCTGGGGAACCATGCCCACGTTCGCGTGGGCATGGTCTCACTCCGCTATGACTTCGCCCTGTAACTCGTCATCAGATTGCGATAAGCCGGCAGCACGTCTGGGTCATCCCGGTTGATTACCTCGAAGATGCTCGGCAGACCGCTGGAATCGCCCGCTGCTCGGTGTTTTCCCCTAGGGCTTTCCCTGCTTTCTCCCCCGGAAACAGGCATTCTCACTCAACTGCAGTGATCCCCTCTTGATCGTTCTCGAAAGGCTGCGTAAATTCTCCAGCCGATACCTCCGATGCGGTCCGATATGCTCCATCCTCTGAACGTAAGTCGCACGGATGCTGGTGGTTGAGGGATGCATCCCAAGTCAGAGGAGAGTGATGCTGTGGCGCACCAACTTGCTGAGCAAATCCGCGATCTTCGCCCGAGTGATCATGTCTGCATGATCTATGAAAACGCGGAAGACCAGATGGCGGCTGCCGTCCCGTTCATTCAGTCCGGCCTGGCCGGTAACGAACTCTGTCTCTACCTCGCCGACGAAAGCACCTGTCAGGAAGTCGACGCCGCGCTGGTCCGGGGAGGCGTTGATGTCGAACGGGAGAAGGCGGACGGCCGGCTCGCGGTGCTGACCAAGTACGACGGCCATCTGCACGGCGGCACATTCGATCCCGATGCCATGATGCAGCGACTCGAAACCGTCACCCGACAGGCACTCGACGACGGTTTCAGCGGACTGCGGATCATCGGCGAAATGTCCTGGGCGCTCGGCTCGGAACTCGGCTGTGATCGGCTCATCGAATACGAAGCCCGCGTCAACGCCTTCTTTCCGAATCAGCCTGTCATTGCCATCTGTCTGTACAACCGCCAGCGGTTCAGTCCGTCCATCATTCGTGATGTCCTCCGGACACATCCCGTCGCCGTTCTGGGACAGCAGGTTTGTCCGAATCTTTATTACGAGCCGCCCGAACTGATTCGCGACCAGGCCAGCGATGACTTCCGGGTCGAATGGATGATCCGTCAGCTGCAGCAGGCCCGTTCGGCTGAACAGTCGCTGGAGGAGATCAATCGTCTGTTGCAGGACACCAACCGCCGGAAAGACGAATTCCTGGCGATGCTCGGCCATGAGCTCCGCAATCCTCTGGCCGCCATCAGTAACGGAATCTTTCTGCTGGGGCTCGGCTCCATGGGTGAAGAGGAGACGGCGGAAACTCATCGGATGATCACTCATCAGTTGCAGACCGTGAGTCGCCTGGTCGACGACCTGCTCGATGTCGCCCGCGTCACCCGGGGAAAAATCACCCTCTCCCATAAGCAGATCAACATCGTGACCGCCGTCCAGAATGTGCTTCACACGCTGAAGTCCGAGATCGCCAGCCGGAATCATCGGCTCGCTGTCGCGATGCCGTCGTCGCCGGTCTTCGTCAGCGGGGATGCGACCCGTCTCGAGCAGGTCATCTCCAATGTTGTCCACAACGCCATCAAGTACACCCTGCCGGATGGACAGATCGAGATCAGTCTTCAGCCGGAAGGGGATGAGGCCCGGTTGACCATCACGGACAACGGTGTCGGCATGCCGCCTGAGTTTCTTCCCGCAGCGTTCGAACTGTTCGCACAGGGGGAACGAACTCTGGCTCGATCGGAAGGCGGGCTCGGCATCGGTCTGACGATGGCCAAGTCGCTTATCGAGTTGCACGGCGGCTCCATCTCGGCTCGCAGTGCCGGGGCCAATGAAGGGACATCGATCGAGATTCGCCTGCCGCTCCTGCATGTGGAAGAAGCCCGTCCTCTCAGTAAGTCGGCCGACGACGACGCGAACGCGGCTCACATTCTGCTCGTTGAGGACAACGCAGCCGCGGCTCGTACCATGCAACTGCTCCTGGAACGTCTCGGACAGCGGGTGACCATCGCCTGCAACGGACGGACCGCGCTGAAACTGGCCGAGGACATCACCCCCGACCTGGCCCTGCTCGACATTGGCCTGCCCGATCTCGATGGCTACGCCGTGGCTCGGGAACTTCGCACCCGTTACGGTCCCGAAATGCCCATCTTCGCCCTCTCCGGGTATGCTCCGTCTGAAGAACGAACTACGGGATCGGGATTCACCGGCCATTGCATCAAGCCGCTGTCGCTCGCTAACTTGCTCTCTCTTCTGAAGAATATTCCCGACAGGACGCCGGTCGCGGAAGCGTGATTATTCACCCGGAGGCAGAGAGGAACCCATGGGACTCGATTACGTCGAAGTCATCATGGAAATCGAAGATCTGTTCCAGATCGAAATCGACGATGAAGCCTGCGCTCCGATTCGCACCGTCGGCGATCTTTACGAAGTCGTGCTGGAGAAGCTCGACCAGCAGCGAGAGGCGGCTCAAGCGACCGGCGGCTGCCCGACGATTCCGCCGTTCCTGAATATCCGCAATGCCATCGTTTCGCTCGCTCCTGTCGAACGCAAAAACGTTCGCCCGAGTTCGCGTCTCGAAGATCTGCTTCCCGAAAACCAGCGAATCCTCCTCTGGCGGGAACTGCAGCAGCGCCTGCAACTCCCGCTGCCCCCGCTCGTGTTGCCCGATTCCCTTCGCACCGGCCTGCTGACCGTCTCGCTGGTCGTCTTTCTGACCGCAACAGTCCTGCTGATCGCGGCTGGCGGCTCGAACGGCTTTGCTCTGGCCGTCTCGCTGATGGTGATCGTCACCTGCCTGCTCTACCTCGGCACCCGCCCGCTGACGACCACCTTCCCGTCCGGCTGCACCACCGTAGCCGACATCGTCCGCCGAGTCCGTCCCCCTTATCACCCGTCGAACCGATTGACTCCGATCCCAACCGACCGCAATCAGATCTGGCAACTGGTCGTGCAAACAGTCGCAGAAACTCTCAACGAACCCGCCAGCAACATCGAACCTCAAACGAGATTCTACGAAGACCTCCACTGCGGATAACCGTGCCGGTAAAGTAAAGGTTGGCCCAGACGCGTGCGTCTGGGTGACGAAGTCACAAGAGGTCGGTGACTGGGTGAAATGGTCCAAGCCGATGACTCTGATCCCGGTCTCGCAGACCAAAGAACGAAACACGTTCCGATACCCGCTTCCTGTTGCTCCGCCACCCAGACGTGCACGTCTGGGCCATCCCGTAGGTGGCGGCCACCTGGATCTAGCGGCTCAATTGAAGACCGTGCGTAACCAATCACTTTGTGCAGTGTCAGACCTCACAGGAGAGACACATAGGTGACCGGAAAGTACTGGCAACAACTCAAAATTCCGCAATTCTGTGAACGGCTGCTCGTCTTCTCCGTTCCAATAGAGGATCGCGTGCTCGTGGTCTCTTATGAAGGCATGCACGTCATTGATTTGACCGATCCTGTGACGGTTTCCACGGACTTCGATTACTTCGAGTACGACTGTTTCGACCCCGAAACCGGCCTGGCCGAATACGATGGAGAGTTCTGGAGTATGGTCGGCCTTTATCCCGGCAATCCAATCAGTCTAAGCCCGCAAGGCGATGAGCTGAGGCTCGATACGAGCCAACAGGAGATCTCTGTATGGGAAGGAGGCCATCGCCGGTGGTTGTCACGATTCGAGAACTTCTCCGGCGACTGGGCCGCTGCGACGTTCTCTCCCGATGGAAATCATATCGTGCTCGGATGCCCGTATGATTTTGATTTCCGAGTCTGGCAGAGACTGGGAGACTCGTGAGAGTGCGTGCAGCTCTTCGAGTGAATGACTGGAGTAATGATGTACGGACTTTTCGACAAAGAAGAGTATGAACGGATCAAGCGAATCAAGTGGGGGTTGGAACGGCCCGCGCCTGTCTTGATTCTGTTTGGGGAGTCGCTACTGACATCTGATGATCTGCCGGAAACTGAGCTCTGCGACTCCTGAAGCCGTCCGTTGGGGATCCGCACCACTGGTTGGCTCAGACGCGTGCGACTGGGTGACGAAGTCACAAGAGGCCGGTAACCAGGGTGAAATGGTTTAGACATGTGGTTCGACGAGGATTTCCGACCTCGGAGGCCAAAGAACGAAAGACGTCTCACACCCGCTTCCTGTTGCTGCGCAAGCCAGACGTGCACGTCTGGCCCATCCCTGTTCGAGCAATGATCGGATGATTGTGAAAGACCGGTCCCTCCGAAAGGATGGCCCGGAAGTTCACTTCCGGGGGACACAGTCACAAGCAGCTGGTCTTTGACGAAGGGAACATGCGAATCTCGCCCCTGTGAAGATTCTTCGCGTGTACTGATCTCGCCGGTCGATGGCAGACTGCTTGTTGCTCCGCAACCGGGAGATAAACCTCCCGGCCATCCCTGACGAAGAGATCCACTGCGGTTGACGGACCCCAACGGTTGGCCCAGACGCGTGCGTCTGGGTGACGAAGTCACAAGAGGCCGGTGACCGGGGTGAAATGGTTTAGACGTGTGGTTCGACGAGGATTTCCGACCTCGGAGACCAAAGAACGAACGACGTCTCACACCCGCTTCCTGTTGCTGCGCAAGCCAGACGTGCACGTCTGGCCCATCCCTGTTCGAGCAATGATCGGATGATTTTAAAAAAACGCTCCGTCTCGACGCGACGAGACACATTGATCGGAAAGCGATAAGCTGAATGAACTCCAGCGTCAGAAGAAATCCTGACGTCCACAGAGCATTTTCCCGTCTCGATCGGAGAGTTCCATGTCTCGCTGGCTGATTCCCGTGCTTTTTGTCTTTCCTCTCCTCGCTCAAGCCGCTCCGAAGGACAATCTTAAGAAACCAGCTGAATGGTTTCGGTCCGACGTCGGTCGCGAGCGGGTGGCGAATGTGATTTCGTGGCAGGATGCGAACGGGGCGTGGCCGAAGAATCGGGATAATTCGGCGGAGGCGTTTCGGGGAGACTCGGAGAAGCTGCAGGGGACGTTCGATAATCGGGCGACCGTGAATGAACTCCGGCTGCTCGCGCGGGCGATTGCCGCGACCGACAATCCGGCGGCCCGGGAGGCGTTTCTGAAGGGGTTGCGATGCATTCTCGAGACGCAGTATGAGAACGGCGGGTGGCCGCAGAGTCCCGAGCCGCGGGGGTATGCCCAGCACATCACCTTCAACGATGACACGATGATCGGGCTGATGTCGTTTCTGCGGGAAGTGCACGAGGACGAGCTCTATGGGTTCGTGCCGGCGGATCTGCGAAAGCAGGCGGGCGCTGCAGTGGACCGGGGCGTGGAGTGCATTGTGAACTGTCAGGTGCGGATCAACGGGCGGCTGACCGTCTGGTGTGCTCAACACGATAGAGACTCACTGGCCCCAGCCGGAGCCCGGGTGTATGAGCATCCTTCGTTGAGCGGGTTCGAAAGCCTCGGCATCGCCTGCTTTCTGATGAGCTTGGAGGAGCCTTCTGACGAGGTGCGGCGAGCCGTGCGGGCGGCTGTGGAATGGTTCCGTGATTCGCAGATAACCGGCGTTCGTCTCGAGAAGGTCGATGGCGATCTCAAGGTGATCAGGGACAAAAACGCGAAGCCGGTCTGGGCCCGTTTCTATGAACTCGACACGAACCGCCCGATCTTCAGCGGCCGGGATGGAGTGATCCGGTATGACGTCACCGAGATCGAACCCGAACGCCGGAACGGCTACGCCTGGTACGGCAACTGGGGCGAGAAAATCGAAGCCTGCTGGGACCGGTGCGAGTGGAAGTGAAGTCCACCGGGTGACACGGGCTCGTGCAGTTCGTTCCTCGTCGTCTGAGTGAAGCATGGGCGAATCCGGTAACACACGATGTTCCGTCGGGGCTACTCACGGTCTGTTTTCCGGCTATGCTGAAGGAAACCTTCTTTCTCCGGTCCCTGCTTTCGTCATGAACGGAAGATGCGTGTGATGATTTCGTTCGTGATCCCGGCTCATAATGAGGAGGCGTGTCTGGCGGGGACGCTGGAGACGTTGATCGCGGCTGCCGAGGCGGTGGGCCAGCCGTTCGAGGTGATTGTCGTCAACGATGCCTCCACTGATGCGACCGCGGAAATTGCCCAGCGGTTCGATGTGCGGGTGCTCGATGTGGAGCATCGACACATTGCCGCGACACGCAATGCGGGCGGCCGGGAGGCTCGGGGGGAGGTGCTGTTCTTTATTGATGCCGACACGCAGGTCAACGCGGCTGCGATCCGAGCCGGGCTGAAGGCGATTGAACAGGGGGCGGTCGGCGGCGGTTGTCACTTTGGCTACGCCGGCTCGATTCCCCGCTGGGCTCATGTCATGCTCTGGCTCGGCAACACCATCGGACGTCTGCTGCCGGTCTGCGGCGGAGCGTGCATGTTCTGCAGCCGGGAGGCATTCGCAGCCGTCGGCGGCTTCCCGGAACGATACTACGCAGCCGAGGACGTCGCCTTCATCAAGGCTCTCAAACGCCACGGCCGCGTTGTCATTCCCCGCGAAAAAGTGCTGACGTCGAACCGGAAGATTCGAACGATGTCGTTCGGCGAACTCCTGCCGCTGCTCCTGCGACTCGTCTTTCGCGGCCCGGAATCATTCCGCACCCGGGAAGGGCTCGGCCTGTGGTATGGCCCGGAAGCCCGCGCCGATCGGGGCGACCCGGTTGGAGCAGGGAAGGGCGGGCGTGAGTCGGAAACGTGAAGGGGGCTACTAGAGTGTACGGACAGGCTTTCTTCTTCGTTGGTCAACGTAAATAGCGTTCCACCCTCGACGGCGTTCACACCTTCAAGGCCTGTTCGGTGCGGCGTCTGCGGTGGAATCGAGCCAGGGCTCGTTCTTTGGGGGAGAGATGCCCATCCGGGATGCGGTGATAATCCCAGATGACGTATCCGATCGTTCCGACAACGACCGAGGCGATGGCGACGTTGAACCAAACGAAGAACGAGATGATCCAGGGCCGCCGTTCGAGCACGAGACGACTCTGAGGAATCGAGCCGCCGAGGAAGTCCACCGTGGTGGATCCGGCTTGAGCGGGGCATCTTGCGCCGAGAGTCGTGGTGTGAGTCATCGGCTGACCGGTTTCCGGGTTCTGATAGGTGTACTGGACGCGAAGTCGATCCCCTTTCGACTGATGGACGAGGCTCGTACTGACGATTTCGCCGGGGATTTCGACGCCGCCGCTCTGGAATCGCAACTCGTTCCAGCAGCAGAAGGCAACGATGGCGTAGAGCAGGCTCAGTCGGATCAGCAGAACTGGAACCGAACTCGTCGTCCCGCTGTCGCAGGCATTAATGGCATCGACACTGTCCATGGCAGGCTCTCCGCAAGAAAGTTCTCGATAGAGAACGAGCCTCACAAATCAAGGTTCATGGAAAACGATGGGAATTCATTGATAGCCCGGAAATTCCGAACGGGGTATATTCGGCAGACCGCGAGCGGCGCATTGGCGTCCTCGCCCGGGGCAAAAGGATTCAGTTCCGGAATGGGGCAGTGTGGAGTGCAGAGGGGAAGGAATAGGAACGAAGCATGCCCACGACGAGCGTGGACCGGGACCGGGCTTTACGAGTGTCACGCGGCAGGCAAAGGGGACGTCGCCGATGGATGTTATGATCTTGGTGCTCCTGGCGTTTGCCGTCTTTCTGCTTGTCCCTTTCGCGGGCGGGATCGCGTTCGTTCGGGAATCGAGGCAGAAGTCGGTTCCGTTGGAAACTGATGGGCGACAGAAACCTGGATTCGCTGTGCTCGGAATTCTGGGACTCGTTCTCGTTCTCGGCGCGATCGTCACTCCCGCTCTTTTGGAATGGATGGCGACGTCGCCGAATGGCGGTGAATTCTATGGCTTCGGAGTGCTGGTGTTTACGTTGAGTTTGCTCGCCAGTCTCACGGCAATCCCTTTCTTCCTGGCAGGAGTGTTCTTCAAAGAAGTCCGACTGCGTTCACTCCTCTTATTGCTCTTCGCGATCAGTTTTTTCACGGGAGGGCTTACGAGTGCTCGATTCGCTCGTTCGGTTCGGCAAGCGGGGCTGGAGAAATTCACCCGACGCAGCGAGCCTCTGATCGAGGCGATCAAGAGCTATGAAGCTGAGCATCGGGCGCCGCCTGTTTCGTTGGACGAACTGGTGCCCGAGTTCATCGCGGAAGTCCCGACGACGGGCATGAGCGCGTATCCGCGTTACGACTACTATGCCGGACGAGCGACCGAGAAAGAGTACTGTGGGAATCCGTGGGTACTGCGGGTAGGTACGCCCCGTGGCTTCGGCGACTGGGACGAGATGCTTTACTTCCCGACGCAGAACTACGACGAATACAAATACCACCAGTTTCTCGAGCCTGTGAACGACTGGGCGTACGTCAACGAGTGAATGGGCAGTGATATCGATGGATGTGACGTGATTGGTACGAGGGATACGCATGTGGGCGGGCGCGAGCCCCGCTGATCGAAGAAAGTGATTCGTGGGATGATTGATCGTGAGTGAGAGTGAGCACTTCGCCATGACGAACTCGGAATCCTCTCAGCCCCTGGAGCGGCGAAGGCATTTCCTTCGCAGCACAGCGTGGGTGATTGCCGTTGTGCTCAGCGCGTTCCTAGTTGGCATTTTCATTGTCTGGACAGAGTTGCCGCGACCAACTCCACTCTGGTGCGCAACCGGGCATCCTTCATTGAGCGGGTTGCCTGACGGGCTGGATCCCAATTACATCAGAATCGTGGATGCGTCGAAACTGTCTCCCGAGGTACGTACTTTGTACGAACTGGCGCTTGAGGGCACGCTTATCGGACAGCCGTCAAATCGGTTTCGTGACGAACTGCTGTCCGCTCGCCAGATGACACATTACGGGCATGATTCGAAAACGCACGTCCGGGTGGTCGTGATCTACGAATTCTGTATTCATGACGCGGTGGCCGTCGGGGCGTTGGACGATGGGCTTCATCACTTGCTCACTCTACAAATCGTGGTTTGTCAGCAATGTGGCACGATTCAGAGAGCTTACTTTTTAGACTACCGGTTTTAGCATTGCGTCCGACATGCCGGACTGCCTTATGATTGGCCCGCATCGAGACATTCTATGAGGGTCGGCAGGCTATGAGCGGGTCCGTGGTCGCGAGAGTTACCCGACTTCCAATGTGGTGATTCCGAAGATCTTCAGTGAATCTAGTTCCGGAGGGTTGCCGTAATACATCCGCACGCAGCCGAAGACTTCTTTCATGTCGTACGTGCCGCAGAGGTCGATGGCGATTGGATTGTTCTCGGGCACATCGAGATAGATCGGTCCGCCGTGGCGGTGGAGCTGGAATGCGGCGAACAGTTCGTTGGCGATTTCGTGGGAGTCGGCATACAGCGGGCCGATCTTCCAGCCGTGGACGCACGGTCGCATCACGCCGAAACCGCGGAGTGTGCTGTGGTCGAGGAAGCCGAGAGCGATGGCTTCCGGCTGGGTGATCCAGGCGTTGAGAAAATGATCGCGGGGAGCGGGGAAGCAATCGCGATCGAAGGCGGTGATCTTGTCGAAGTCGACGGTCGTCAGTTCGACGATCTGTGAAGATTGCTGGAAATCCGCGGACGAGTCCGACAGCTCATACCGGCGATGTCGGGTGAACGGTTCAAACCCCCCTTTGGCATAGAAGGGGACCATGGCATCGACTCCGTCGAGTCCGATGCACGCCTTCGGACCAAGACGCGAGAGCAGCTGATCGCGGCGGGCGAACCAGAGTTTGGAGCCGTGTCCCTGACCGCGATGCGTTTCGCGAACGATGAACAGTCCCATGAAGCCGAACGTGTCGCTGTAGCGGATGATGGCTCCGCCGCCGATCAGTTCGTTGTCTTCCACGAGTGCGAGAAAACCGTCGGGGTCGAGCTGCCAGAAACAGTCCGCATCGTTGCGGCCCGGGTTCCAGCCCTCGGCATCGGCCCATTGAACGAGTTGTTGAACTTCGCCGGAAGTCATGGGACGGATCTCGGCCATGTTTTGACTTTCTGCGCCCTCAGAGAACGTGGTCGTGTGCGGCGATTCTAGATTGTTCTGGCCGCGGAAACATCTGACCGGAAACGATTCCGCCTGATCTGGGGCGAGGGATCGAGTACAATCGCCGCAAAGGTCGTTTCGCCCCGTACTTCGAATGCTGAGGTTCTCGTGAAGCCTGTCGCTCAACTGGTGTTGATTCTTCTGCTCTGTTCCCAGTCTGCCCTGGCGGACAATGCCGGACAGGCTGCTGCGGCTCGATCGATTCTGGAACGCTGGCAGCAGGACCATGCCGAGCCGGTGAATCGATCTCTGCATATCGTCTGCTGGACGCCGAGTGATCGGGAATTCCCGGCTGGCTATCGCGAGCGGATGAGCCGGATGCTGCTGCATATTCAGGACTTCTATGGTCGGGAAATGGAGCGAAACGGGTTCGGCTGGAAGTCGTTCAATCTTCAGCAGGACGAGCAAAGCCAGGTCGTGCTGCATGAGGTCCACGGGAAGTATCCGATGGCTCGCTATGAGAAGCAGTCGGGCCGGGAGATTCGCGACGAGTGTCTGCCGGTATTGAAACAGGCCGGGATTGATGCCGAACAGGAAACGATCGCCATTTTCTGTAACCTGGCGACCTGGGATGCCGAGAAACTGGAGTTCGTCCATCAGTCTCCGTACTACGCGGGCGGAACGTATCGAGGCGGGACCGCCTGGCAGCTCGATTCGCCGGAGCTCGACACGCTCAATCTGGCGAAGAAGGAGCCGCTGATCCGGGACGGTGAGTACGGTCGCATCTCGCTCGGAAAGCACAACTCGATTTTCATTGGCGGCATGGCCCACGAACTGGGGCATGCGTTCGGATTGCCGCACTGCCGCGAACAGCCGCACGAGAAGCCGCTCGGCACCGCACTGATGGGCGCAGGAAATCGAACCTACGGCGATGAACTGCGAGCCGAGGGGAAAGGAACGTTCCTGACGTTTGCTCACGCCCTGCAGCTGGCGTCGCATCCTCAGTTCTGCGAACGGATGGAAACTGAGCAGCAGCAGGTGACGGTCTCGCTGGATGACATCACCATCGAAGCCGCGGGGAAGGCGATCAAGGTTGAAGGAACGATCTCCGGTTCGCCACCGATCTACGGCGTGCTGGCTTATTTCGATCCGGAAGGGAACAGCAACTACAACGCCGCCGTCTCCGCAGCTGTTCCCGATGCGAATGGACGGTTCGAGCTGGAATGCAGCGCGCTGGCACCCGGCAAGCGGGCACTGCTCAGGTTGGTGCCGCTGCATGCCAATGGCGCTCTTTCCAATCGGGGCTCCTTATCGCAGATGCAGTTCCCGTATTCGGTCTCAGCGGACGGCACTCCCGATTTGGGAACGATCGAGATCAAGCAGCAGCTGCAATCGCTTATTGAGGCGTTGCAGCGGAATGACCGCACGAAAGCGGAAGAGCTCGCTGCTCAACTCCAGAATCCTCGAGCGAAAGAGATCGCCGCGGCTCTGATGGAAGACATGAGCTCTCAACCGACACCAGCCGCCTATCAAGGTCCCGAAGAATCGGTGCCGCTGTCGGACCTTCAGCCGGACTCCGAGAAAGTCGGCTGGCTTCGGCCGACTCGGAATCGCGTGCCGGAGCGATCGATGCTGCTCGAATCACACGGTCAGATCTTCGCTCGCGGCCTGTATGCTCATGCGCCCGCACGCCATGTCTATTCGCTGGATAGGAACTGGCAGCGACTGAGCGGGAAAGTCGGGCTGGCGTCCGGACATGCCGGTTCGGTGAAGTTTCAGATTCTTGGCGATGGCCGCCTGCTCTGGGAATCGCCCGTCGTGAAAGCGGATCAGATTCACAAGTTCGACGTCGATGTGGTGAACGTTCAGGCGCTGGAGTTGAGTACTTCGGCTACCGATGATGGTCCCGGCAGCGACTGGGGACTCTGGCTTGAACCGATGCTCTCCCGGTAGAAGGTCAACCCCGGTGACACATCCTTCAGCGGAAGTAACCGTCGATGTCGATCTCGTCCGTCGACTGCTCCTGGCTCAGTCTCCTGACTTCGCCCATGAGACGCTTCGCTTTCACGACGAAGGCTGGGACAACTTCACGTTTCGGCTGGGCGAGCGATACGCCGTGCGGCTGCCCCGCCGGCAACTCGCGGTATCGCTCATTGGAAATGAACAGCGCTGGCTTCCGGACATTGCCTCGCGGCTGCCGATTGAGATCCCAGTCCCGGTGTTTGCCGGCCGTCCGTCGGCGGAGTTCGTCTGGCCGTGGAGTGTTGTGAAATGGATTCCCGGTGACACCGCGGAGGCCCTCGCCTTTGATCGAGCAAACGCGAGTCGCCTGGCCGACGTGTTGATCGCCCTGCATCAGTCAGCTCCTCCGGAAGCGCCGGCCAATCCCTTCCGCGGCGTCGCTCTGGCGACGCGGACGGAATCGTTCGAGGAACGCTTGCGGATGGCTGAAGCCGAACATCGTCTGGATGTGGCTCATATGCGGACTCTCTGGAACGACCTCGTCAGCGTTCCGCCGTCGCGGGAACGCCGCTGGCTGCATGGCGATCTTCACCCCCGGAATCTCGTCGTCCGTGAGAGACGTTTCGTCGGCGTGATCGACTGGGGCGATGTTACGGCTGGTGATGTCGCCACCGATCTGGCGGCCGCCTGGATGCTGATCGACTCCGACGACGTTCGCCGAGAGTTCTTCGCTCGCTATGGAGCCGATGCGGATTTGCAGAAGCGGGCGCGCGGCTGGGCTCTTCATCTCGGCGTCGCGTTTCTGATTAGCGGGGAAGGGCGGCAGACGATACTTGGGGCGGAGACGATTCGCAGGCTTCTGCACGCCACCTGACATCGGCGGTCGATGGGCATGGCAATTGCTCGATGATTTCCCCTATGAGTCAGTACGAAGAACAGACTGTTTCACCTCGTTCTCATTCATCCTCCAGTCGCAACTCCGGTTCTGACAACACGTTCGATCAGGACTCCGTAGAGATGGTTCAGGATGGATTACGGGAATTGCGGGAGATCGTCCGCTCCCGACTGGCCAAGAACCTGCCGATTCGCCGTGATCTTCCCGGGGAGGGACGAGTGCGGATCGACCGCCAGTTGCCGTTTCTGTGTGTTGCCCGACCACGACCCGCAGGAGATAACGGAACGCGGGATCTGGTTACGAGCGAAGCTGCGTACCTGCATGCCCCGGCAAATGAACAAACCAATGCCGAAGTCGCCGAACTGTGCCGCGATATCGCCCGCGTGTTGCGGGAGCACTTCGGGATGTTCCTCTTCATCGAGATCTGGTCGGAGGATGACGAGGATCGATTCCCGAATCCCGACCCTCTCGTGCCCGCGTTCCGAGTGATCACCGCGGAAGCGGACAGTTATCGATCGACGACGGACACTCTGGCCGAGCAATTACGACACGTCCGGATCGACGGTCATGCCGCCGAAGTGGAGATCAAGGTTGGCTCTCATGTCCGTCCGACATCGGTCCCTTCCATCATGCACGAGGACGAACAGGTCCTTCCGGAAGCGTGCATGACAATCGGACTGTGCGTGAAGCCGATCTATCGGAACCCGCAAACGGGTGATCTCTACCCGATGGTTCTGCAGAAACTGAGGCGGCAGCTTTCCAGAGTCATTCGAAAGACTGTGGCCGAGTTCACGGGAGCCGATTCGGCATCGCAGTTTCGTCACTCGCACTATCAGGCACTGGGGCCAAACACGCTCAGCAAGATTGCCGGGCTGGTTGATCAGGAATTGTGCGAACTGTCCCAGTCGTTCGACTTCCTCATCCAGTCGACGCCGGAGAACGCCGAGCAGGCGTGGGAGGACTTTTCGGAGAGTCGATTTCGCCGGGAACCGCAGCTGTTCTACCCGCAGCTTCCGTTCCACATCAGCCTGATGAAGCGGCAGCTGTTTGCGATCGAAATTGAACAGGTGGAAGATCCCTCACTGGCCCATCTGTTCTACGAGAAACAGGCCGAGCTCGACCTGGAACTGTCGGCGCTGGCACATCTGGAGAAACCGGAGTTTCTGCACAGCACGGTTCAGTTATACGGTCAGGTCGATGAGGAACTCCTCGAGCTGGCCGAGGAAATCCTGCGGCGGTATCCGCAGCCCACCGAAGAAAGTGTCGGACCTCGCGTGGGTGTTGAAGCCGTCATGCAGGCGGCTCGGGAAGAGCTTGATCACTATCACCGCCAGCTTCCTGAGTTCAATGCGACGGTTGAGATCTGTGAGCAACTGACATCCGGACTGATGGTTTCGCACCATCGTTTATTGCTGGGGAAGACGCTGCAACTCGCAGAACGCCGTGTTGATCCGCTGTTGCATCACGAAGTGGGCACGCACCTGCTCACTTATTTCAACGGGCGCTGCCAGCCGCTGCGGCAACTCTACGCAGGACTGGCCGGTTACGAAGAACTGCAGGAAGGGCTGGCTGTCCTCGCGGAATACTTGACGGGCGGACTGAGTATTGATCGCCTGAGAACGCTCGCGAGCCGGGTCATTGCCGCTCACGAACTGCTTGAGCAATCCTCGTTTATCGAAGCTTTCACACGATTGCATGACTCTCACAAGTTCCCGGCACGGGAAGCCTTCTCGACGACGCTGCGAATCTATCGCGGCGGCGGCAATACGAAAGACGTCATCTACCTGCGTGGACTGCGGGATCTGTTGAATTACTTGGCCGAAGGCCATGAGATCGAACCGCTCTATGTCGGAAAAATCGGCTTGGAGCATGTGCCGTACGTTCAGGAACTCAGACGACGGGGGATCGTCAAAGCCCCGGCGTTATTGCCGCGTTTCTGGGCGATGGATGGGCTGAAAGAGCTACTTGAAGAAACGCGACACCGCTCCCTCCTCGAACTCATGGAACGTCAGCAATGAAAATTGGATTCCTCGTCAACGATGTCATGACGGAGCACCCGCTCTATACCACGACTCATCTCACGGCGGCCGCGGTGAATCTCGGCCATGAGAGCTATGTCTGGGGAGTGGGCGACTTCAGCTACGCGCCGGATGGATCCATCCACGCCCACGCCCGGAAGGCGGACGGAAGCCGTATCGACTCTCACGAAGACTATGTGGAGTCGATGCAGGACGAAGAACGGGAGACCGAGCCGATCTGCGTCGATGACCTCGACGTTCTGTTCGTCCGCAACGTTCCGTCGGATGAACTCGCTCAGCGGCCGTGGGCACAAACCAGCGGCAACATGTTCTGCCAACTGGCGGCGGCTCGGGGAGTGCTTGTCGTGAACGATCCAAGTGGGCTGCTGCATGCGCTCAACAAGACCTACTTTCAGCACTTCCCGGAGATCGTCCGTCCGAAAACGCTCATTAGTCGCGACAACCGGGAGATCCGCGAATTCATTGAGGCTCAGCACGACAAAGTTGTGATCAAGCCATTGCAGGGGTGCGGCGGGCAGAGCGTGTTCCTGGTCGATGAAGACGAGAAGGCCAATGTGAATCAGATGATCGAGGCGGTGACCCGCGATGGGTATTGCATCGTTCAGGAATATCTCCCGGCGGCGGTCGACGGCGATGTGCGGATGTTTGTGATGAATGGCAAACCGCTCGAATTCGAAGGAAAGTACGCCGCGTTCCGTCGCGTGAATGATTCAGGCGACGCACGAAGCAACATGCACGCCGGCGGGAAGAGCGTGCCCGTTGAAGTGACCGATCAGACGCTGAAACTGGTGGAGATGGTCCGTCCCAAACTGATTCGAGACGGCATGTTTCTGGTCGGGCTCGATATCGTGGAAAACAAGCTGATGGAACTCAACGTCTACAGTCCGGGAGGACTGACGAGCATCCGGCAGCACACCGGAGTGGACTTCGGCGAGGTGATCATTCGGGATCTCGAGCGGAAGGTCCGCTACAAGAACTACTACGGCGGCAGTATCAGTAACGCCGTGCTGGCCACACTGTAGGCGTCACGCCTCCCCGCCGGCGTCGTCCCGTTTGATGCGGATCTGGATCTCCGTGAGGTACTTCCGCGGATTCCCCTGGAAGAACATGCCCGGGCCTTTGAGGTAGACTTCCCGCACGGGCCGCACGAGTCTGTGTCCCTGTTCCTCGGCATGCCGGATCAGCTTCTCGTAGCTGCGGCCGAGTTCCTGATACGGCCCGCGATGCTTGAGACAAAGAAACTCGCCCCCATCCAGTTCGCGAACGTCGAACTCTTCGCTGTGTACTTTCTTCCGCAGCGGCATGCAGGGTTCGAAATCGGCGTCCCCGTCATTCGGTTCGCTGTCGTAGATCAACGTGAGCGGCGGGCCCTTGGTGTACCGACCGAGCTGTACCCCGAGTTGCCGGAATCCCTTGCCGCTATCCTGATAGTGCCCCTGCATCCGCAGGCCGGCGACGAGCAGTGGTTCGAGTGTTTTTACTTCGACATCAAACTGCTCTATGGCCATGGTGGGGATTCTCAAATGGGAGCATGCGGAGTGCAATCACTGCCGGGCAGCATATCGTTTTCCTCGCTCACATTGAATCAGACGTTCGCGTCTTCGGACGATTCCGGGCGAACAATGATCTTCGCACGGCTAATGACGGCGGCCAGATAGAACGATGCAGCCGAGGCCGTGAAGACGGAATAATCCAGCGGCGACTTCACTCCTGCGGCGAGTGTCATCGTGATTGCGAAGACGAGCAGTAGAATACCAGAGGAGAGTGCAAAGAATCTCAGCTTCCAGCCGATCACCAGACCGATCGCGATAACAATCTCGGCAACGGTCGCCGTGATTCCGAGAAAAGGATGCATCGCGGCCGGGGCAAAGCCATTCAGTAGCGAGACATATTCCATGAACGGTGGCCAGGCTCCCCATGCGACTCCCGGAGATCCGGGGTCTCCCCACATGCCGAATCGATCGGCGACTGCAGACAGATAGCTGGCCGCGAGAGCAAGACGCAGGAACCACTCGGCCGCGCGCAGTGCGGGCGTTTCTGGACCATGATTCATGCGTTGCTCCAATCCATGGGACGGGGTGAAAAGCCGAAGGTGGCTTTCGCTTTCGCGTTCGAGGCTCCCCTCAGCATCGTGTGATAGTAGACGGTGTCTTCTCCGGCGACCTCCCGCGCGTTTTTCTCGCTGATCCGGGGCGGCTCGGGAGCTCCGATTGCCTGGGCGAACGCAGGCAGCCACTGGTGGACCGGTTGCGGGTGGTCGTCGGTAATATGATACGTTCCGGGCGGAATCGTCATCGCGTCGACCGTTGCCCGGGCGGCGTCTTCGATGTGAATCCAGGACCAGACTCCCTGTCCGTTACCGATGATCGGAATCTGTCCCGCTCGCACGGACCGAGCCGCGGTTCCTTGCGGAGAATACCAGGTGCCCGGGCCGTAGAAGAAACCGTACCGGAGCACAACCGCCTCAATGGTTTGATCGCTGTTCGTGCGTCGTTCCATCTCTTCAAAGACGCGAGAGCTGTCGGCCACGTTCGGACTTCCGTTCACCGCCAGCCTGCAGCTTTCGTCGGCCAGTCCTTCGCCAGGTTCGAGAAAGAAGCCACTCGACTGTTGAATAACCCGCCGCACGCCGCACCGCTGAGCGGCCCGGAACAGATTCATCCCGCCTTCGGTTCGCAGACGACGATCCTGCTCGACGGCCGAGGGCAGATCCTCGTGTTGACTCGGAAGAGAAGTCAGCTGATCGATGACGACCTCGGCTTCGGACCGCCGCACGGCTTCCTGAAGCGCATCGGAGTCAAATGCATCGACCCGGACGACCCTGGCTCCCAGCACACGAAGCACGTCCGCTCCCCGGTCAGAGCGCGTCATCCCGGTGACAGTGTGTCCCTGTCGAACCAGTTCGGCCACAAGCGGACGGCCAATCGCCCCGCTCGCTCCAGCCACAAAAACTCTCATTTCGCTTCCTCCTTTACAGGGCCCGCTGCATCGACGCGGAACCAGCAATGAATGGGTATGAGCAGTTGAGTACTCCGCGCTATGGGTGGGCGGGGAGCACGAGATTTTTCATGTCGCGGGGGTGCAGAACCAGAGCGATGACTCGGGTGACGTGTTCCTCGGACGGGTTTCGCGAGACGCGATGCAGGCAGCCGGTCGGTTCGTAGAATGTTTCGCCGGTTTTCAGAATCTTCGCCGGCTGGTCATCGATTCCAAGTTCGTATTCCCCTTCGAGGACATAACCGAACACCGGGCCGGGATGTCGGTGCGGCATGCCGGCTCCTCCGGGTTCGAGCCGCACTTCGACCACGCTCGCCGAGGCTTTTTCTCCATCGAGCGTTTCCACAATGTCCCTCGAAGACAGAGGCGTTACAATGGAGCCGGTTTCCCGGGCGGCGTGCATGCCGCCCATCCCGAGCAGGGTTCCAATCGTGAAGGTGATGACCGTTCGCAGCATCTGATCTCTCCCGTAACCAACTCACTGGTAAGTCGATGGCACTCGACTCTCTGTCAACAAGGACGACCCGGTGGGGGCGTTTGTGACGGAGCTTCGAAAAAAAGTGAGGGAAAGAGATGATTGATCAAGCAGCGAGTCTGATGGCGATGCAATCGCGGCTGATGTCCATTGCCTATCGGATGCTGGGGAGTGTGGTTGAAGCCGAGGATGTCGTGCAGGATGCCTATCTGAAACTGCAGTCCACAGACGGGGTGCGGTCTCCGGAAGGATTTCTCGTGCGGGTCACGACACGACTCTGCATCGATCGGCTGCGGTCCGCACGGCGCCGGGAAAAGTACATCGGTCCCTGGGTGCCGGAACCGATCGAGACGTTGCCGCAGCCGGACCGCCCCGAGTTGTCCGAATCGCTGTCGCTGGCGTTTCTACTATTATTGGAGCGGCTCTCTCCGGACGAGCGCGCGGCGTTTCTATTGCGAACGGTGTTCGATTACGACTACGCCGCGATTGCTGCCATGCTGGAGCGGAACGAGGCCAGCGTTCGGAAGCTGGTCAGCAGAGCGCGGGAACGTCTGCAGTTGGAGCAACGGAGATATCACCCGTCCCGGGAAGAGGCTTCCGAACTGGCCGAGCGCTTTCTGAAGGCGTGCCGATCCGGAGATGTCGGACTGATCGAGCAACTGCTGAGTGATGACGCCGAAGTCCACTCCGATGGAGGCGGGAAAGTCTCTGCGGCTCGCGTGGTCGTCTCTGGTCGACACCGTGCTGCCCGATTCATGGCGGGCGTCTTCAAGAAGCGGCTGCGGTATTGCGATTTCCGTCGCACGCTGGTCAACGGCCAGCCGGGCTATGAGTTCGTTTTCGAAGGCGATTCGCTGCACGTGGCTTCCGTAGAAGGAAGCGATCGCATCGAGAAGGTGCTGATGGTGCTCAATCCCGAGAAGCTGACCCGCTGGACCACCTGCTCGGTCGATTGAAAGCCAATCCCACGCGGGACGCCGATTAATGCAACATCGGATCGAAGATCCCGGCTTGCGGTCTAGCGGGGCACGACGAGGATTTCGTTGTTGATGCTGCGGACACCGGGTTCGAGCCGGACGAACGCTTCGGCAAGTTTGCGTTCGCGTTCGGAGCTAACGACTCCGGTCAGCGTGAGCACGCCGGAAGGGTTCCGCTCGATTCGCACACCTGAGAAGCCGGATTCGCGCGAGAGTCGGCTCGTCAGCGGCTGGACGGGAGTCAGCGAATTACGAGCCGACAGGGTACCGGTTGGGCTGACATCGAATCCGAGGCGGATACGCGGACGAACGGTGCTCGTTCGACTCGGCTGGCCTCCCTGGACCTGACTTCCGTTTCGCTGATCGTACGTCGGAGGCTGTTGATTCAACACGGCCGGACCGGCCTGATTGTTGCCGATGAAACGATCGGGGTTGTCCGTGCGTCCCACGAAGCCTTCCGGAAACGCGCGATCGATACTGGCCGAGGTACCAGCTTCAAGCATCAGCCCTTCAGCGGCGGCTCCCTGACCGGTTTGTCCGCCGCGGTTCCCGGCAGTCGCTCCGGTCTGAGGCCCCGCTGTCTGACCGCCAGTCGCCTGACGGGACGTCGCCCCCGCACTTTGTCCGCCGCCGCCTTGAAAGGTCTGCGCAGACGCTTCGCCCGTAGCAAGACAGAGAGCCGCAACAATGCACGACAGAAACAGGAGCGGGCGGGGTTTTATCATCGCATCAATTCCGACGTGAAAATGGTATCCGACAAACACTCAACACGGTGCCATAGCCGGACTGTCTATTCAATCACAATCTTCTGAACTTTCAACCGCTGACTTCGGACGTCCTGACTGGCTCCGTCTCCTGCGAGTGGATGCTGTCCATGGAACAGCGGTACGGCTGCGGTCTCCGCCACACTGACGTTCTCCTTAAGGATGGCGGATTCCTTGAGCGGATGAACCGGATGGGTGATCTTCGGGGGATCGGCCACGGGAGCGGGAATCTGACGGTGGGGGCTCGGTGAATTCCAGCTCGCCAGTTCAATGTCGGAAGCCGGGGCGGCTCCCCGGTGTACTTCTTCGCTGTAGTAGGCATCCGCGATGACCGAAGCAGACTGGGGCTGCGCAGCCGGATTCTGAGCCGGCACGCTGGTGTTCCCGGTGTTGACGACCGGCTGCATCTTTCGCGGCGGACGGATCGTGGTGACCTGCATGGTGCCTGGCTGGGGCGCCTGAGGGTCGACCTGCGGAACAATCTCGGCATGAGTCACCGACGATTTCGGCGAGGCTCCGTTGACCCGTCCGGCTAGCATGATATCGGCCGGGTCGGAAAGCGTGACCTGTCCCCGCTTTGAGATATGTTTGACTCGCAGCGAGCAGACCGCCTGATGAGTACCGGCTCGAGGATACGGAATGAACACCTGGTAGGCCCAGCCGATGTTCGACTTGGTTTCGTACGCCTTCCACGCGCCTTCTTCGAATTCATAAATGTGAAGCGGCTTCTGCTGCTCATCGACGGTCCCCTGGTCGTCGAAGACGTAGACCTTCACATCCCCGGTGATCTTCACGGGAGCCGGGCGACCCTGCGTGAAGAAGAGGATCTGTCCCGCGAAGCCTCGGCACGGCATTCCGTTGGAATCGCGACCTTCACCAGGTTGCCACAGCGACAGGATTTCGATCACCGAATCGTGCGTCTTGTCGTAGGACATAAACGGCAACGACATCGACGCGAAATTCAGCGACGTGCACCCGGTAAACAGGAGCACGCAGCACATCGGCAGGAGTTTCCAGAACATATCTCGTCTCACCAGATTCTGCGAGTTTGCCTCGTATCGAGACGTTGAGTACAGAAGGATCGGACTCGTCGGCAGTGTGTCTTCTTTGTTACTTCTTCCAGGGAATGCCCGACTTCCGTTTCACTTGCTGAGCCTGACCGTTCGTCGGCTGCAGTTTCTCAGGGTCAACCCGGGTGGTCGGAATCTGACTTTCGTCGTTGAAGTCGTACTCTGATCCCGGGGGTTTCCGGTGGTCGTCTTGCTCCATCGGCCGCGGCATCGGAGTCAGCTCCGGTTGCTCACCGGGAGGCAGGGTGTGCGTCATCGGAGGATGAGCAGGATCGATCATCGGATTGCTCGTCACCGGGACGCCAAAGATCGGTCCATGGAGATCTTCGAACTCTTCGCGGAAGAAGTGAATTCGACCCGCTTCGACTTCCTTGATCATCTCGTTGGTTTGATCGTTGTGGATAATCCGCGGCGTCAGGAAGATCAGCAGTTCCGTGCGGATATTCGATTCGGAGTCGAACCGGAAGGCCCGGCCGATGATTGGCAGGTCGCCCAGCCAGGGCACTTTCCGAATAATAATATCCTCGGTCTTGGTGATCATTCCGCCAAGCACGATCGTCTGTCCGTCACCGACGCCGACTGTGGCCCGGGCGACGGAGATGTTCTTGATCGGCGATGTGATCGTGTTCCCGGTGGCGGCGTCGGTAAAGATCGGCAC
This sequence comes from Rubinisphaera margarita, assembly GCF_022267515.1. NCBI lineage: Bacteria > Pseudomonadati > Planctomycetota > Planctomycetia > Planctomycetales > Planctomycetaceae > Rubinisphaera > Rubinisphaera margarita. Next base: position 23,809 of record NZ_JAKFGB010000009.1, read on the forward strand.
GCCGCCCGACTGATAGGCACTTCGTTCGGCGATCACTTCCATGACGATCTGACCGTCCGGCTTCACACGGGGAGTGACCGAGAGAATGATCCCGGCTTCGTCGTATTCGACGTTCGGGTTCGCCAGTCCGGTTGTGGTAATGGTCACGCCGTTGACGATCGGCACTTCCTGGCCGACCTGAATCTGAGCCAGCTGCTGATCGACCGTCCGAATCTGCGGGCGGCTCAGAATGTTCACGTTTCGCTGCTGGGAGAGGGCGCGGATCAGCACGCTGACTGATTCCGAACTGGCCGAAAGGACCAGCCCTCCAAATCCAAGGTCACCGTTGACGCGACCGACGCCGAAGTTGCTCAGACCCTGACCGCCGACATTCGAGGGTCCCGAAGCCGGTCCGACATTGTTCCCCAGATTCGGGTAGAGACTCGGATTGTTGAACAGGAATCCGGGGCTACCTTCCTGAGAAACGATTCGCTGCGTCGTGGTCTGCACCCCGTTCGGAGACGTCGTGGTCTCATCCACCGTCAGAATATTTTCGATGATGCTGCGGTCGAACAGAATCGAATCCTGAAAACCGAGTTCGACTCCAAATTCGTCCAGGTTGTCGAGTTCCACTTCTACGAGCATCGCCTGAATAATCACCTGAGCCGGTTCGCAGTCGAGCTGTTCGATCAGGTTGATGATCTCGCCGAAGTACTCGGGCGTGGCGCTGATGAGCAGGTTGTTGCTGAGGGGTTCCGGAACGACGATGACCTCCCGCTCCTGCAGTTCGACCGAACTGATCAGAGCCGGGTCGATCGAGGCCAGTTCCCGCTGTGATTCCAGAAACAGATTGATCGCTTCGGCTGCTTCGGTGACCGGAACGTTCCGCAGTTCAATGACTTGATTGATACGCTTCTTGGGAGCGGCGTTATCGAGTCGCAGCAGAATCGCTTCGACAATTGTGAGGGCATCGCTGCCGCCAATCGCCAGAATGCTGTTGCTGCGAACATCAACAGAGAACCGTAGCGGCAACAGCGAACTCCCGGTATCAGCCGTGCCGGCCAGGTTGCTGCCGATCGGGCTTTCCGCCGTCGCTTCGTTGAAGAGTTCCTGAAGCAGTTCCAGCGAAGCTGCGGCGTCGGCATGCGTGAGTGTGAAGACTTTGACTTCCGCAACCGCCTCGGAAGGCTGGTCGAGAGCATTGATCAGGGCGTCGACCAGCGGCAACGATCGCTCGGGAGCGATCACAATCAGGCTGTTGCTTCGCGGATCGGGCGAGATCCGGATATCGGACAGGATTCCCGAGCGAATGAGTTCGGTCTGTGTGCCCGAACCAGCCAGGAATTCGAGAACGAAACTCTTGGGCTGCGACTGGGCTCCCTGCTGGAAGTTCTGTTGTGTTCCCAGAGTGGGATTGAGTGCCTCCGAAATGGCAGTGTTGATAAACGCGGCCAACTCTTCGGCCACGGCATTCTTCAACGGGAAGAGCTGCAGCCGTGAAATGGCATGCGAGACATCCTTGTCCAGATCGTGAATCACCTTTCGGATCTCAACGATGTCCCGAGGGCTGGCCTGGATGATGAGCGTGTTGGTTCGAGTGTCGGCGGTAATTCGCAGCGTTGTGCCAAGTCCGCCCCGTTCGGCGTAGAACGTTTCGATCGTGGTCGCCGCATCGGCTGCGGTGGCGTTCTTCAGATGAAAGACATAAACCTGCTGGGAGACATCGACGGGCTGATCGAGTTCATCAATGAGCTGCTTCACGGCTTCGAGATCGGATGTCGGCGCGACGACGAGTACCGCGTTTGGCTGAACGAGCGCCGTGACATTGACCCGTCGATTCTGCCGGCTGGCCCGTTGATCGATGGTTTGCACCGACTCGTAAACACTGTTGAGCAGAGCCGCCAGACTCTCGCTGTTGACATGTTCGAGGTAACGCAGATGAAGCTCCGGCGTCGTGCCGGCACTCATGGTTTCAATCGCCTCAACGATCTGCATGACGCCATCGATATCGTTCTGGTTGCCGCGAATGATCAGCAGACCGAGGTCGGTGATCGCTTCAATACTCACATCGCCGCGAATGCGATCAAGCACGGATGTCAGATCGTCCTGCGGGCCGACCGGCTGCCTCTGCTGTTCGGGAGGCAGGGGCTGGGCCGACTGTGGTGGGGCTGCTGGCGATCCGGCTTCGGCATTGTCGGACTGCATCTGAGCCAGCACCTGCGGCAGCTGTTTCGTGGTGGCGCCATGGATCTCCGGCGGAGCGAAAACGATCCCGGCATCGTCTTTGGTCTGGCCATTGATGCGGTTCTCCGCGGCCTGATCGAGAACTTCGAACACTTTCGTCAGTTGGGCACGATGCTGTTCGTCGGCGACGAGAATGAGCTGGTTGTTCTGCTGATCGATTCCCACGACGAAGCTGAGCGGCGGCGCGCCATCGGCGACAGGCACGTTCACGCGAAACGCCGGGAGGTTGAGCGGACCCTTATCGATCAGTTCGGCGTGTTCGCCATAGATTTCGTAGACCTTTTTAGCCAGCGCCGTGGCGTTGAGGAACTTCGGCTCAATGGCCAGAGCTTCCTGTCTGGCCGGAGCAGGGGGTTCTTCGGCGTAGGCCGCCTGTTGAATCTCGGATTGAGCGGTTTCAACACGACGGCGGACCGCATCGAGGGTCTTTTCGGGAATGGTCCGCTCGGATTTGGTTTCCGATTCTTCCAATACGGTCGCGGGATAGTGCGGACGGAATCGGTCGTCTTCGAGGACGATCAGATAGTTCTGCCGGCTCATGATTCGAAAGCCAGTGTTCTCCAGCTCGTGATTCAGGATGCGAATGGCTTCGTCCGGAGCGTGCGTTTCGCGATCGTAGCGCGTCAGGCGGCCTCGCGGAACTTTCGGCATCACGAGTGTCTGCCCAGTTTCCGCAGCAACTTCCGCAAGAACGTCATCCCAGGTGCGGGCGACAAATCGGAGGTGAACTTCGGGTTGGACGTTCTCGGTTTCTTTGGCTTTGTCGGCGGCAAAGAGCACGAACGAAGGCGTAAATGCCAGAGGCATCGCGAGCGCCAGAACCAAAAGGTGCCGCATGGGAAACTCCGGTTTGCCAGAACAGGCAAGGTGGGAAGACTTGAATAATCTTAGGGTGCCCAATGGGGAATCGGGCGGAGAGGTATCGAATGTATCGGTCGCGGAGGACAGGTACTCGAACTGAAACCCCGGAAAACGGACCTGGTTGCGAAAAAACTTCAGTCTTTGGCAAAAGTTTCGCTGATTCTCGGTCGCAGGTTCCCCGGAAAATCGGAATCTGGGCAAGTGGCAGGGAATTTGCTGTCGCAAGAACGTGCAATTCGGTAATTCTGCGTCCCAAAAATTTGGCGGGCTCAACTTTCGGGGGTAATTTTAAATAGAGGATTGGCACCATCTCCCTCCGGGGCCCGAAATTCAGTTTGACGCATTTTCGGAACCCAAATATCCTTAGGGGGTGGGAAGGGATCGACCAGGACGGAAGAAACCCGCAGACTCGCTTGTGCGAGCCGTGTTTGATTCCTGGAATGTTGAACCCCGATGCTTCTCCTCTCGCCTTTCATCTGTCGCAGATGGACCGAACTATAGTGAGCCGTCAGGCTCCCGCATGACGCCCGAGAACCGGATCTTGCGGAACGGAGATTCAACGAGTGAGGAAACTGATGATGAAGCAACCCTTGTTAATGACCGCGGCTGTGGCCGCCCTGTCGTTGTGTACCCAGCTGACTGCTTACGGTCAGAGCACTGAGTGGGCGCTCAAGATGTTCGAAGAGCAGTCCCACGATTTCGGTGTCGTCGCCCGCGGCAGCGATGTTCGGCATCGCCTGAAGCTGACCAACATCTATGAAGAAACCGTCCACATCGCCGATGTGAAGACGTCCTGTGGCTGCACGGCCGCCAAGCCGTCGCAGGATACGCTGAAGTCGCTCGAAACCGCTTACATCGAAGTGGTGATGGACACCCGCAAATTCACCCGTCAGAAGGACTCGGCGATTATCGTCACCATCGACTCGCCTCAGCGGGCCGAAGTGAGGATTCCCATCTCGGCTTACATTCGCACCGACGTCGTCACCGAACCGGGTTCGGTCAACTTCGGAAGCGTGGACAAAGGCGAGACGGTCGAACGCGTTATTGACCTTTCGTATGCGGGTCGCGGCGACTGGCAGATCCAGAGTATTGAGAATCTGCCGCCGTATCTCACCGCCCAGCTGCAGGAAGTATCTCGTTCGGCACAGAGCGTGGCCTACAAGGTGAAAGTCATTCTGGAGCCCTCCGCTCCGGTTGGTCCGTTCCGTGGGCAGATCAACCTGATTACTGATGACGCGTCGAATCCTCGCGTTCCGCTGCTCGTGGAAGGGGAAATCATTTCCGACATCGTCGTCAATCCGGATATCGTTTCGCTGGGGATGCTGACTCCGGGTGAGCAGAAGACGATGAACGTCGTTATCCGCGGGAAACGCCCTTTCAAGATTTCGAAGATCGAATGTGAATCCGATCTGAACGCGTTCGAGGTTCGCCTGCCGGAAGAAGAGAAGGCCGTGCACGTGGTGCCGCTGACCATCTCAACGCCGAACGGGATCGGAACGATTGTCGAACAGTTCAATGTCACGATCGACGGCCGGGACGAGCCGGTGACCTTCAAGGCTTTCTGCAAAGTGGTGGCCGGGTCCTGAATCGATCTTACTGATCGTTGAATCCCGCACAGACAGGGGAAGCGTTAAAATCGCTTTCCCTGTTTTCTTTGGATCGGACCGAACAGCTTTCTCTCACTCGTGAAGTTCTGCTTTTGCCGGGACGCTTGAAACGAGCTAGGACTTGAGTGATGCATTCGCATCGCCAGTGTTCATAGAGTCTTCAGCAACCAGGCGCGAAATGGCCACGACGCTCGTCACCGCTCCGTCTCTGGAATTCCTCCAGCTCTCGCCGTTGGCGTGCGATGCGGAATTCCTCCGACAGTGGAAACAACTGGAACAGGAAAGCTGCTGCGGGAACGCCTTCCTGTCGCCGGAGTTCGTGCGGTCGCTTGCTCCCCACCGACTGGATGAAACCGAGGTGCAGATTCTGGCCTGCCGGGATACCGCCCGGCGGCGCCTGCTCGGACTGGGAATCTTCCAGCACACGTCCGGCACGAAGACTCTGCCGCTGCCGCATCTGATTTCGTGGCAGGACCCTCATGTCTACCGCAGTGGTCTTCTGCTGAGCAACGAAAGTCAGACTCAGTTCTTTCAGTCGCTCGTCGAATTCGTGCACAAGACCCCCAATGGATTGATGGGGATTGAATTCACGAATCTTCGGGTCGATTCTCCCTGGGCCAGGGAACTGCGGGAAGTAACCGCCAGCCGAGGCGGCTCGTTCCGCTTGATTCCGGAGACCTCCTGTCCGGCCGTCATCCTTCCTGAACTGGGAGTGAAAGGTCTCGAACAGAACTGGTCCTCGTCCCGCCGAAAGTCGATCCGCAAGAACCAGCGGAGACTCGAGGCTCACGGGCCTGTCAGCTTCCAGATTCTGGAGTCTTCGACGGACAAAGCGCCTGCACTGCGACGTTTTCTGCAGCTCGAACAGAACAGCTGGAAAGGGGAAATGGGAACGGCTCTCGCCTGTCGGCGGGAAGACGCCGGGTTCGCCCGCCAGCTTGTCTGGGAAGCGGCCAATTCAGAGTTCCTCGCCATCAGCGAGTTGAAAGCGGGGACTGAAGTCGCGGCCACGGCTCTCAATTTTGTCTCCGGGCCCGAACTCTTCGCATTCAAGATCGCCTGGAATAGCCGATTCGAGAACTGCAGTCCGGGAACACTTCACGAGGTTGCTCTGGTGGAGTACCTGAGGCAGCATCGTCCGGGGATCATTCGCATCGACAGCTGCGCTCACTCCGACTCGTATCTGTCCGGCCTCTGGCCTCATCGCATCACGGTCGGCAATGGTTTGCTCTGCACTGCCAAGATCGCACGGGGAGCCGGGAAGCTGGTCACAAAACTGCAATCGCTGAAACGCTGGGCCAGCCATCAGATCGCCATCGACGACGCCTCATCTTCAGGCGAATCGGAATAAGCGCTCCAACCGCGCCGCCGCTGTAGCCGGACGTCCTGTCACGACGAAACTCTCAGAGCAGCCGTTCCATGCCGCTGCTGATTGGTCACTGTTTTCGTCGTTCCCCTGGAGCGTTCATGCCGCCCCGTTTTCGCCCGAATCGAACGCAGCCGGTCGCACAACCGACTCCGCAGCGTCTCGTGTTTCAGCTGGACGATTTCACGCATTTCCTGCGCTCCGAATGCACGATGGCCGAGAACAGCGTTGCGGCATACGCTCGGGACACACGGCAGTTTTACGACTGGCTGTCGTCCAGGCGGATTTCCGAACTGAAGCAGATCGATCTCTCGCTGTTGACCGAATACCTGAAGTCGCTGCACGACCGCGGGCTCTCCGCCTCGTCGATCGCCCGCAAACTCGTCGCGCTCAAGACCCTGTTCCGGTTCTTTGTGCTGGAGGGCCGGATCGTCGACAGTGTCGCCGACCTGCTCAATTCCCCGAAGCTCTGGCAGTATCTGCCCAAAGTCCTCAGTCCGGAAAAGGTCGATGCCCTGCTGGCTGCCCCGCTCCGGTGCGACGGATACCCGCTTCGGGATCGGGCGTTGCTTTGCGTGATGTATGCGACCGGATGCCGGGCTTCGGAAGTCGCAACGCTCACCATGGGCAACGTTTCGCTGGAGAGCCGAGTCTGCCGCTGCCTCGGAAAAGGGAACAAGGAACGGATGGTCTCTCTGAACCCCGTGGCGATCGCGGCTCTGGAAGCGTATCTGGAGCACGAGCGACCGCGGCTGGTTGGCAATCGTCCATCGGACGCGCTGTTCGTCAGTCGGACGGGGCGGGGGTTGACGCGTTTGACGATCTGGCGGCTGGTCAAGAAGTATGCGGCCCGGACCGGTTGCAGCGATCAGGTCAGTCCCCACACATTACGGCACAGCTTTGCGACGCACATGCTGGCCGGGGGGGCGGAGATCCGTGCTCTCCAGGAAATGCTGGGACACGCCAACATCCGTACCACACAGATTTATACCCACGTTGAGCACAGTCGATTGAAATCGATTCACCAGGCCTGCCATCCGCGTGGATGAACGGGCAGATTCGGGGAATCAGCACATTTGGATATTCATTTCGCAGCCGTTATAATCCAGAAACTCTGGAAATCGGACCACTCCCAATCCGGAACGCTGCCTCCGCGTTCTTAACCTCTGCTGAAATGGTCCTGGATTCGCCCTGCGTCGAAGTACCGAACACACTGACCTTACCTTGCTAGATTCACGAGTTTTCCACCCATGACGACTACGACTGCCAAAGGTTTGAAAAACATCGTCGCTGCCGATTCCAGCGTTTCCCACGTGGACGGTCAGTCTGGGCAGCTCATTTATCGTGGCTACCACATCGACGAACTGGCTGAACGCAGCACCTTCGAGGAAACCGGCTATCTGCTGCTGAATGGCGAGTTGCCGACCGATTCGCAGCTCAAGGACTTCTCCGATCGCCTCAAGCAGGTGCGTACGGTTCCTGAGGAAGTGCTCGCCCTGCTGAAGTCACTCCCGGCCGATGCCCATCCGATGTCGATGCTGCGGACCGGAGTTTCGCTGCTCGGCAACCTGAATCCCGCCGAAGACAAGACGGGACAGGAAGCGATGATGGACGACTCGCTGAAGCTGACCGCTCAGATCGGCACGCTCCTGGCGGCAATCAAGCGGATCAAGGATGGCGACGATCCAATCGCTCCCGATCAAACGCTGTCTCACGCCGCCAACTGTCTTTACATGATGAATGGCGAGAAGCCGAGTGCGGACGCAGAGAAAGCCATGGATCTCGTTTTGATCCTGCATGCCGAGCACGGCCTGAACGCCAGTACGTTCGCCGCTCGCGTCATCGCCGCAACGCTGACCGACATGTACTCGTCGATCACCGGAGCCATCGGCGCCCTGAAAGGCCCTCTGCACGGCGGAGCGAATACGGCCGTTCTGGAAACCCTGAAGGAAGTCGACACCGTCGAGAATGTCGCTCCCTGGGTCGAGAAAGTCAGCGCCAATAAGGGCAAGTTCATGGGCTTCGGCCACGCCGTCTATCAGACGCAGGATCCTCGCGCCAAGCATCTGAAAGAACTTTCCCGCCGGCTGTCGATCGAAACGGGCGAGCCGAAGTGGTACGACATGTCCATCAAGATGGAAGAACTGGTCACCGCCAAGATTAACAAGAACTGCAACGTCGACTTCTACTCAGCTTCGCTGCAGTACTACATGGGCATCCCGGGTTACATGTTTACCTGTGTGTTCGCCGCCTCCCGCGTGCTGGGCTGGTGTGCCCACGTGATTGAACAGCTGAGCGACAACAAGATCATTCGCCCGAAAGCCAACTACGTTGGTTACCAGGAACGCCCGTATGTGGCGATGTCGGATCGCAAGTAACGTCGTTGTCGAAAATCTCAACGAGAGCACAAGGGGTCGGAAGAATGTATCTTCCGGCCCTTTTTCTGTGTGTCACGACAGGAAGAGCCAGACCGTCGGGGATCAGCAAGCGGCCGGGATCACCGTGAGTTGTCTCCCAGGGCGAAGCATTCTGCCGGAGCGGATCGCTTAGAGCGGATCGCTCTACCGTATGTCCGCGAATGAGCGTCGAATCGCCTGAAACGCTGCATCTATCGCGGACCGAACGATTACACCAAAAAGTAAACTGCTCTAGCGACAGGCCCGTCGATGAGTCATGTCTCTTCGGAATTGCGGCTTCGGACATGGCCGGACCGGTCTTGAAGGAAACTGCTCGTTCACATCTCGTCCCAATAGCAGAAGACGGTCGGAAGAGAGATTCTTCCGACCGTCTTTCTGTGAAGCGTTTCGTAAGGACGATTGTATCCGGGATTAGAGCATTTTCAGGCTTCTCCTGCAGTCGAATGGGGGCCAATCCCCTGCCATGCTGGGTTTGCTCCTGCAAACGCCTGCAATCGAATCCTGAATTCGCTCTAGTGTTCCCAGTGTACCCCGAAGGTCCACTGCTGCATCGTCCAGCCGCTGCGGTCTGGATCGAGGCTCGGATTGATCGGGAAGGTTTCGTAGACGACTGAGCTCTGAGGGCGAGTCACGTTGCCGACCCAGAGGAAGCCGTAGCTCGTGGTGAATTGAGCCTCTTCGAAGAACTCCAACCGATTGAGGCCGGGAACATACTGGAAGAGTCGCGATTCAAACTTCACGGACAGGTCGAGTGTCGGCGAGACATGGGTCGAGGTGGCCCGATCGCTGAAGCGGGTTTCCTCATCGGTCAGTCCGCCCAGTCCGGTCGTCAACTCACCCCCGTCGGGAGTCGTGATGTTGTCATCCGGATCGACCAGGTTGACGAAGTGATTGTAAACACCAAAGCCATCGAGCCAGGTCGTTTCCCGGGTAGCCGACAGACCGGCTGTGGCCAGGAAGGAAATCTTGGTTTCGTCGCCACCCATTTCCGCATGCAGCCCGATTTCAGGACCGGCTGCTCGAGATTGAGTCGATGCCGCCACCTGAACCTCGTAAGGGTTGGTGGGGAATGCAGGGATCGGATTGACGATGCTGAGGTTCTGGTCGATGACCCCTTCGTTAAATGTCGAGGGATCCGGACGCCCTTCGAAACCAGGCTCGCCGACGTTGTTGTTACCGGCAGAGATGAAGCCGAAGTCGAGGTTGAGCAGGGTTTCAAACTCCTGAGCCCGGTCGATGTCGTTGAAATTCAGGAACTCGTACTCGGCTCCCGAATCGAGACCCCGAAAGTTGAATCCTTCCTGGAGATCGATATACCGCAGCCCGACGATCGGGCGAACCTGATACCAGTCACTGCGGGCGATGGCGGGCCGATAGAACTTCAGACCGCTGCCCCAGGCCTGTGTCGTGAACTTCATCTCGAACATCGTATCGAACGCGATCCGGTCGGCGACTCCACTTCCGTTGTCGATCGGCAGCGAACCAACCAGAGCGTTCAGCTCAAGAACATAAAGCGGATCGTTACCGAGGAACGTGAACGGATCCGGGAGCGGCGTATAGGACCGGCGAGGAACCGCTCCACGCTGGAAGGTGTCGTTCGACTCACCGCCGTACCATCCATTAATCGCCCAACCTGAACCGTCTTCGTTCTCGACACCCAATTCCAGGCGGATGCCCGAACCGGTCATGTCGTGGAACATATTGCTGAAGCTGTAGTGGGGGAAGTAGCGGTCGTAGATTTCCCGCCCCGGGCTAACGCTGTTGTTGTTCCCGCCACCGCCGCCGCCACCACCACCGGTTGTCACATCACCCTGGTTTCGGGGTGTGGTGAAGTAGGAGGGAGGAATGCGGTCGGTTGCCACGATCCCGGTTTCAATTCCGCCGTAGCCGAAGAGAGTATCTCCAGGCTCAGCGTACACCGGGAAAATCAGTTCAACGTCGCCGTAGTACGTTTTTTCGGCGTTCAGCATCTTCTTGTACCAGATGCCGTCTTCGTTGATGGTCTGCTGGAAACCGTAGCGGTACATGTCGATGCCGGGATACGGCTGCAACTGACCGCCCGGAGCTGCTCCCGGAGGAGGACCATAGGGAGGCATCGGTCCGGGAGGCGGACCGTAAGGTCCCGGTGGCTGTCCGGGAGGCGGTCCAGAAAACTGGACCTGCTGAATTCCCTGAGAGGCCATCGGAGGAGCCCACCCCGGTCCTGCCGGCGCACGCTCGCTAAATGGATGGGCACCAGACATCGCCGACGGAGACTTCGCTCCCTCACGATTGTATTGAGGAGCGAATGGGTCGGCGTTACTCTGCGCCTGAGCGGTCGTCGATGCCGACCACGAAAGCGCCAGAGCCGCCATTCCCACACATAAACGCCTAAGTCCCCGCATATGAGGTCGTCCTTGACAAACAGTTGGGGTCGAGCCGAGCAGATCGCGATTTCCCTGCAGATTCATCAGAAGCGATTTGATCTCTTGAGGCATCATCGATCTTGACCTGAATTAAGAGTGGCCGTTTGACGTCGACACAACGCCTCACGGTCTCCGCGCAGAAGAAAGGACCTGCCGGTAGTATCGGCGCCCCTGATTGTGAAGCTGTAGCGATTGTGACGGCGATGCCGGATTTTCAGCGATTTCCGGCTGTAGCGATTGTTCCCCAAGGCTGAAAAACAGACCCAGAATCCGCCGGACGACGCCACTCACTGCGGCTACTTGCGGGGTGCACGAGCTGTAACCTGCTATCTATAAACAGGTTGCACCTTTGTCGCCTCAGGTCGCAGCGTGAGCGAGGCCCCGCCGGATGCAGCCCTCCCGGGGATCTCTCGTCGAAGAGAGACATGACGTAACAGCCGATCAGGCCGGGAGATCGAGCGGGTCAAAGCGGACATTGCCGATCAATACGGGCCTAGAAAATCGGACCAGGGGACCAGGGGCAGAATTCCTCGTCGCCCATCCCGGCCAGTTCCGATTTTGTCTGCTTTCCTGAGGCCACCGCGATGATCTCCTCGAAGATCTCTTCCCCTTTGTCCCGCACACTGGTGCCGTGAAGAATGCTTCCGGCGTCGATATCCATGTCGTCTTCGAGAGCGGCGTACGTCGGAGAGTTGGAGCAGATCTTGATCGTGGGGGCCGGCTTGCTCCCGAAGCAGCTCCCGCGACCGGTCGAAAACAGGCAGACCTGTGCTCCGCCGGCGATCATTCCCGTTACGCTCGCCGGGTCGTAGCCGGGGGTGTCCATGACGACAAAGCCTTTTTCGGTGACCTTCTCGGCGTATTCGTAGACCGCTCGCAGGGCGGTCGTCCCCCCTTTGGCGATGGCCCCCAGGCTTTTCTCGTAGATCGTCGTCAGGCCGCCCTTCTTGTTGCCGACCGACGGGTTGTTGTCGATGCGGTGACCGAACATGTCCGCATACTGTTCCCACCAGTGGATCCGCTCAATCAGCTTCTCACCGACCTCCCGTGAAATCGCTCTACTGGTAAGGAGATGTTCGCCGCCGTAGATCTCAGGGACTTCCGACAGAATCGCGGTCCCGCCATATCGGACGATCAGATCGCTGGCGTACCCGATCGCCGGATTCGCGGTGATGCCGCTGTAGCCATCGCTGCCGCCGCATTCGGTGGCGACCATCAGCTCGGAAACCGGGATTGGCTCCCGGCGAACGCGGTCGGCTTCCTGCAGTAGTGCGGGCAAAGCGGAGAGAGCCTTCTCAACGGTCTTCCTGACCCCGCCGGACTGCTGAATATTAAGGAGAGGCTGAGAACCTGCCCGAACCGCCGGGCCGCCGCCGAGCTGGACCAGATCCTGCGAGTCGAGCAGATAATCCCCCTGTGCCGTTTCGCAGCCGAGGCCAAGAACCAGATAGCCGCAGATATTGGGATGTCGGGCATAGCCGGCGAGCACGCGGTTCAGTTGTTCGTGATCGGGACCCTGGTACTCGAACGCACAGCCTCCTTTGTGTGTCAGTGCGACCACGCCATCGACATTCGGGAATCGCTCCAGCAGATCGCGACTCACGCCCTGGGCCACCATGCGGGAACTGGTCGCCGAACAGTTCACCGTGCTGATGATCGCGATATAGTTCCGCGTCGCCGCCTGTCCATTGGCCCGTCGAATCCCCTGAAAATAGCGAGGTTCCCGGAAGTAGTCGGTCTTTGGGGCATCGGCTGCGTAACGGTAGTCGAGCTCAAGCGAACCGCGGTCGACGTTATGCACATGCACCCAGCGGCCCGGTTCCATCGTTTCGGTCGCGAAGCCGATGGTCTGGCCATATTTGATGATCGCCTCACCGACCCCAATCGAGCGAGTCGCCACTTTATGTCCGGGCTGGATCGCGTCGAGAACGGTGAATGGCTGCCGGTCCTGAACTTCGGAGCCCGTCTCCAGCGCGTCGACCGCGACAACGACGTTATCAAGAGGATTCAGGCGAACAATGCGGGGTGAAGTCGACATAGAGGGGCTTTATTCGAGAAGAGAGGGACGCCTCTCAAGATCCCAACCTGCAGAAGAAATTGCAACGCCACCCCTTTCGGATGGGAGACAGCTCCATGGCCGTTGGAGCGATCAACAACCACGAAATGAGACCGCGTGTGGAGTCTGAAAAGGAGCAATGACCGACGGACGCGGTGGCACAGACATTCCTGTCTGTGCGTCCTTCGACGTTCCTTCAATTTATCTCTGGCGAAAAATAACAGTAAGGATAGTCGTCTATGCATCCGACCAGCCCGGCCTTGACGGGGTTGTGAGCGAGATAGAGCATCTTCTCCCGAAACTCGGCTTCGTCCCGAACGATGCGGTCCCAGGATTCATCCTGCCAAAGCGTGCCCTGGATGCCGCGATGCTGGTTGATCAATCGCGCCGAAGTGCCTTTAACACCTTTGAGGATACGGCTCAGTGAGTAGCCATCCAGCGGCCTGAGTATCGCATGAACATGATCCGGCATGATCACAACCCCCGCGAGCCGGTAAAAATGGCCATCACCCTCCTGAAACCTTTTCAGAACGATCAACCTCTCTTCCGGAGTCAGAACGCCGGAGCGGATGCGAAATGTGATGAAGTAGCAGCTTCCATTCAGCACCCAGTGGGGAAGGTTTCGGCGAGATCGCTCCAGTCGGGGTTCGTTGTTCATTGAGGGAGGCCTTAAAGAACAAGGAGACTTGCCTGGGGCACGCACAGACAGGAATGTCTGTGCCACCCCTGTCGGTGTAATTTTGATCATAGGCAAGGGTAGCCACGGGAATAAGTGGAGCAAGCCAAACAGGCGTCGAACCTCCCGGGCCTTTCGCCAGGATGAACGCTTTTTTCAACAAATGTCCTGAATACCAGGTGTCCATGGTCTACAGGCCGATGGTCGCGGTTGCAGGAATTGAATCGATTCGGAAGCGGCGGGGAGCTGGGAAACAGCCAGCGGTCCGGGAATTTCGGGGCTCTGTCAGCGACTCCTAACGTTCTACGGATTAAGCCTTTACAGGAGGTAGTCTTCGGTCCGAATTCCAGCACTCCGGTTTGCCGCCATTGCAATCCGTGGTAGAGTTGACCTGTGACGCCAATTTGCGACCCGGCCCGCTGCCATTGAACATCTGTCGACTTGCCAAAATCCCGGCCGGGGAAATGCTCACATCGGTGTCCGCCAGTGATTTGAAGCCCCCGCATCCTGCGATGCGCCGATCCAGGGGGGCTTGCTGGTGGTCCCGTTCGTGAACAGCAAATGGCCTGAGGGGATGGTTCGTGCAGATCGATACGTGGAGCGAATTCAAGGAGCAGGTTCGCGCCCAGACTGACATCGTTGCGCTCGTCGGGGAATCCCGGACGGTCACGCAAAAAGGTCGTCAGTTTGTGGCCCTCTGTCCGTTCCATGACGATCACGATCCTTCGCTCACAATTGACCGCGAACGACAAACCTACCGCTGCTGGTCCTGCAGCGAAGGCGGCGATGTTTTCAGTTATCTGATGAAGCTTGAAGGTCTCGATTTTCGAGCGACGCTGGAACGTCTAGCCGACCGCGCCGGACTGGAAATGCCCGCAACTCCGGAAAAGGCGCGTCGCCGCCCGGGAAACGATCGAGCCACGATCCTCAAGCTGATCGACTGGGCGGCTCAGAAATATCATCAGTGTCTGCTCGCTGACCCGGCTGCCGAGCCGGCGCGGGACTATCTGCTCGACCGGGGTTACTGCGAGGAGATCTGGTCCGACTTTCAACTCGGATTCCACCCGGGTGGATGGGACTGGCTGATTAAGCAGGCGCGCGGTTCGTTCACGATTCCACAGCTAGAAGAAGCAAAACTGATCTTGCCTCGAAAACAGGGAGATGGGCATCTCGACATGTTTCGCGGTCGGATTATGTTTCCGATTCGGAATGATCGCGGGCAGACGATTGCGTTCGGTGGTCGGGTTCTGCCGGGAAGTCAGGATGAACAGTACGGCAAATATCAGAACAGTCCGGAAAGCGCGTATTTCAGCAAGAGTCGACAGCTCTATGGACTCGATCATGCCAAGGAGGCCATGCGTGAGCGCAAAGCGGTTCTGGTTGTCGAAGGATACACCGACTGCATCGCGCTCCACCAGGTTGGGATTTCCAACGTCGTGGCCACACTGGGAACGGCTCTGACACACGAACACGTGCAGCTGATCCGACGGTTCTGCCAGAAAGTGATTCTCATTTTCGACGGCGACACCGCCGGCCAGAATGCCGCCCAGCGGGCTCTGCCCCGTCTGCTGTCTCATGAGATCGATCTGCGCCTGCTGGCTCTGCCGGAAGGGATGGATCCGCCGGAGTATCTCGAGAAGCACGGTTTGCAGGAATTTCAAACTCTTTTACAAAATGCCGAGGACGCGTGGGACTTCAAGTTGAGGAATCTGGCCGCGAAGTACAGCGACGATTCCGTCTTTTCCCGCGAGCAGCTGATGAGCGAAATGCTCGAACTGCTTGCCGTGGCGCCCGGCCTTTCTGGCACAAAACGCGAGGATATGCTCCTGAACCGTCTGGCCCTCCGGGTCGGTTTGCGTGGTTCTCAGGAGCAGAAACTGCGTAGCGAGCTCGCGAAATTGCGGGCAAAGGGTCCGCAAGTTGCGAAACCCTCTTCACGCTCCCACGAAGCGGAGCCATCTGTTGACTTTTTACCACAGGAGGAAATTGTTTCCCGCGTCCATCGTCGCGACCAGGCAGACGGCCTGCTCAAGCCCCGGCTCGATCGATACACGCTGCTGGAACGGGACCTGTTGGAAATTGTCTTCATGATGCCGGAATGCATCACCGAGATCCTGGACCGCGAGGTTCCCGGGAAACTCCGGCATCCATTAGTGAGCGAAATTGTGGCCGAGTGTGCGCGACTCAGTCAGCGGAATCAGTATTCCGGGACTGACGCATTACTGGCCTCAACTGAAGATCCTGAGCTGAAGCGACTGATCCTCGCCATCGCAGCTCAAGCGGAAGAGAAGAAGGTCACCGAGAAGCTGGAAGAGACGGCACTGAATTCCGAGGGGAAGCGTGCTCCACTCTATCTGAGTCAGGTGATTTCTCAACTCGAGTGGGAACACAAGGAATCCCACCATCGGGCCTCAACCAGTACCGTCGCGTTGCACCGGCAGGAACCGACGGCTGTTGATGATCGGATGAGACAATTGCTGCAGGATGCGGCTCAATTTCACCAGCAACGTGTGACGCGCAATACCGCATCGTCTCAATAAACAGGTTGATTCCAGCGTCGGCGACGAAATGATTGTCGCAGGCGCGCCGTCAGCCCGAGAGTCTGTCCGAGGAGAATTCTGTGCATCAGCTTGATGACAAACTGCAACAATTGATTGAGTCCGGCCACAAGCAGGGTTACCTCACCTTCAGCCAGGTGAACGATTATCTGCCGGACGAAGGGGTCAATCCGGACAAGCTCGATCAGCTCCTGCTCTCTCTGGAAGAGCTCGGGATGGACATCATTCCCGAGAAGCACGTCCCGAAGCGGAAGGTCGAGCAGGAAAAGAAGAAGAAAACCGCCAAGCCCGGCAAGCAGCGGGCCGGTGACCTCGTCGTCGAAGAAGAAGGTTCGAAGCGGATCGATGATCCCGTTCGCATCTATCTGACCCAGATGGGCGAAATTCCCCTGCTGACGCGAGACGAGGAAATTACCCTCGCCAAGAAGATCGAAGTGACCCGCAAGCAGTTCCGCCGGCACCTGCTGGAGAATGACTGCGCCATGCGAGCCGCCATCGATACGCTGGCCAAGGTCCACCGGGGTGAGCTCCCCTTCGATCGCACAATCAAAGTGTCGCTGACCGAGTCGCTGGAGAAAGACCAGGTTCTCGGCCGGATGCCGCACAATCTGAAGACGCTCGATTTCCTCATGCAGAAGAATCGGCACGACTTCGAACGGTCGATCGATCAGAACCTCTCCGCCGAGGAACGCAAAGCGGCTCGTAATTCTCTCAACACCCGCCGTCGCAAGATGACGACGCTCGTTGAAGAGCTGAGCCTGCGTACGCAGCGCCTGCAGCCCCTGTTCAAACGTCTGCAGCAGATCTGCAGTCGCATGCACGAACTCAAGGCTCGCCTGAAGGTTCTCAATCGCCGCACGAATGCCGCGGAAGAAGCCGCCGCGGTCGAACGCGAACTGCACGACCTGATGATCATGACTTTCGAGACGCCGGAAACGCTGGCGGCTCGGATTGATGAGATCAACAAGCGGTTCTGTGCCTACGAAACGGCCATGCGGGAACTCTCCGGCGGAAACCTGCGGCTCGTCGTTTCGATTGCCAAGAAGTATCGCAATCGCGGCATGAACTTCCTCGACCTCATTCAGGAAGGTAACACCGGCCTGATGCGAGCCGTCGACAAATACGAGTATCGTCGCGGTTACAAGTTCTCGACGTACGCCACCTGGTGGATTCGTCAGGCAATTACCCGCGCCATCGCCGATCAGGCCCGCACGATTCGAATTCCGGTCCACATGATCGAAACGATGTCCCGCCTGCGGAAGGTTTCGAAGGACCTGGTTCAGGAACTGGGCCGCGAACCGACCGTCGAAGAAATGGCCGAAGCCGCCAATGTGACGATCGAAGAAGCCCGCCGCGTGATGAAGATTTCGCGTCAGCCGGTGAGCCTGGATCGCCCGATTGGCGAAGGCGAAGACAGCTACTTTGGGGACTTCATCGAAGACCAGTCGACCGACAGCCCGGTCAGCACCGCGACTCAGGAAATGCTGAAGGACAAGATCGATCACGTCCTGCGGACCCTGACCTACCGCGAACGCGAGATCATTAAACTGCGTTACGGCCTGGGTGATGGCTACACCTACACGCTGGAAGAAGTCGGCCGCATCTTCAAAGTGACCCGCGAACGCGTGCGTCAGATTGAAGCGAAAGCTGTCCGCAAGCTCCAGCACCCGGTCCGCAGCCATCAGCTGAAGGGCTTCCTGGAATCGCTGGTCGCCGCCGGAGCGATGCAGGGTTAAGAACCTGAGCTGACCAACTCACAAGAAGCCGCGCCCTGGGCGCGGCTTTTTTGTTGGGAAGAACCCGACAGGGTGGCCTCAGCTCTGCTATCTGGGCGACGCCTGCAACGTATTTGCTCGCGGCTTGCCGGATGGCTCAGACGCGAGCGTCTGAGTGGCGGAGCCACAAGAAGTCGGTGACCGACGGAGTTCCTCTATTCGGTCAGACTCCTATGAAGCCGTTCGCCAATGCTTTTCCAACGAAACACAGCTTCTTTCTGTTGCGGTCGCTCTCGGGAATAGTCACCGTCCAAGACAAACCTCCTGTTGCTGCGCAATACAGAGATGAATCTCTGTACCATCCTTTTGAGATCGGCCAGACGAAGACCTCGGGTGGCCCTGATAGCTCCGCTATCTGGGCGGCGAAGCCGTCGGAGAATGCCGTTTGGCGAGGGTGAAGATTCATCCCTGCTTCGTCATCCCCTCCGAGAAAGTCCTTTACAAGAATCCGGGTCCAATCCCGTCCTCCCACGGCTGCGCCGCCCCGAAAGAATCTTTCGGGATCACCCCTCCACGACGCCTGCAACGTATTAGCACGAGGCTTGCCGGATGGCTCAGACGCGTGCGTCTGAGTGGCGGAGCCACAAGAGGTCGGTGACCAACGGAGTTCCTCTATTCGGCGAGTTTCCCATGAAGTCGTTAGCCAATGCTTTTCCAGCGTAACACAGCTTCTTCCTGTGACTTCGTCACCCAGACGTGCACGTCTGGGCCATCCCGATTCCGGGTGTTATGAACTATGGACGTCCAATCCCGTTCTCCCAAGGCTGCGCCGCCCCGAAAGAATCTTTCGGGATCATCCCTGTCGGTGTCTGTTTATCGCGACTTCAGGTACTCGCTGATGCTCAGTCCCTGTTGACTCGCATCGAGCAGTTCGATCGGATGCAGCACGGGGATTTGAAGGCCGCGTGCTTTGAGAGCCGCCTTCAGTTGCAGCGAGCAGCCAGCATTGGCGGAGGCGATCACGTCCGGTTGTTGTTCGAGAATGTGGTTGATCTTCCGTTCGACGAGCCGGTCTGACATCTCTGGTTCGGTCAGGTTGTAGCTCCCGGCCGCTCCGCAGCAGATGTTCGGTTCTTTGATTTCCAGCAGTTTCAGTTCCGGAATCATCAGCAACAGTTTTCGGGGCTGCTTTTCAATCTGTTGAGCGTGCCGCAAATGGCAGGCGTCCTGGTAGACCACACGAAGCGGCAGTGCTCCCTGCGGCGGCTCAATGTCGAGCGTGGCGAGGAACTCGTTGATATCGCGAACCCGCTGAGAGAACTGTGTCAGCTCTTCGGCCAGTTCGGGACTTCGGTTTGTCAGATGGTGGTACTCTTTGAGCATCGCTCCGCAGCCCGCGACGTTAATCACGATCTCATCGACCAGAGCAGCAGGGAAAGCAGCGATATTCTGCCTCGCTCGGGCCACCGCGTCATCGGCGTAACCGGAGTGAAACTCGATCGCTCCGCAGCAGACTTGTGTAGGAGGCACGAAGACGTCACAGCCGGCGTTCTGCAGAACCCGGGCCGTCGCCCAGTGCAGGTCGCGATACATGGCATCAGCCACGCATCCCAGGAACAGTCCCACGCGATGCCGTGCAGGTCGTTGTGTCGTGTCGAGCCGATCCGGCAAAGGATTCTGGTAGGAGCCCAGCTGAGGCAGCATCCGATGCATCCGCTGCAGCGGGGTCGGCAACAGGCGGGGCAAACCCGTGGCGTCAATCAACCGATCGAGACGCGTCCACTGCATGAGTCGCGCCGGCCAGAGGAGCCTTTCCAGACGCCGCCGGTCGGTAAAAAGCTGGCGAAGGAAATACTTCTCGAACCAGCTTTCCCGGCTCTGGCCCGAATCGCCCTGTCGCTGTTCTTTCACGGACAGCCGGAAGGTTTCGATCAGCTGGCCGTACTGCACGCCCGAGGGGCAGGCCGTTTCGCAGCTGCGGCAGTCGAGACAGAGGTCGAGGTGCCGTTCGGCGGTTTCCGTCAGCGGGATTCGCTTTTCTTCGATGCCTCGCATGAGATGAATGCGACCCCGGGGGCTGTCGTTCTCGTTGCCCGTTTCCAGATAGGTGGGGCAGGACGAGGTGCACAGTCCGCAGTGAATACAGCTCAGCAGGTTCTCGTGGGGAACCAGGCCGGCGTGATCCACGGCAGGCGGCAGGTCAGAACAGGCGGGGCGGGATGGGGCACTCATAGGCCCGTCAGTCTAACATCGCTAGAATGGGAGGAACAGCGCAGCCCGTCTGAGGAGGCTCGTCTGAAAGTTCGTTTCTGCATCCGTCCAACCTGATTGAATCCCTATGAGTTTTCCGCTTCCATCGAACCGCCCCGAATTCACATCGGCCGCCCGACGGGCAGCCGAGCAGCTTGTCGCGATGGCTCTGGCCGAAGATTTCGGAGAACGGGGGGATGTGACGTCGACGCTGTTCATTGATTCGGCTCGTGAGGGGCAGGTCGATATCGGTGTCCGACAACCCGGAGCTCTGGCGGGCCTGCCGATTGTTCCTCTGGTCTTGCAGCAGGTCGATTCCCGAATTGAGTGGACTGCCCACACGGAAGATGGAGACCGGATTCAGCCGGGGCAGGTCGTCGGCACGCTGTCGGGATCCGTGCAGAAGATCCTGATGGCCGAGCGGACCATTCTCAACTTCCTGACACATCTGAGCGGCGTCGCGACTCTGACCAGTCGGTATGCCGATCTGATCGCCGGAACGCAGGCGCGGATTCTCGATACTCGCAAAACGCTGCCGGGTTACCGCCTGCTCGAGAAGTACGCGGTCCGCTGTGGCGGCGGCGAGAACCATCGCATGGGACTCTACGACGCCGTGATGTTGAAAGACAATCATCTCGCTTCCATGACGCACAGCCATCCGGACCAGATCGTGGCCGATGTACGGGCCCGCTACCCGGGGATTCAGATCATCGTTGAAGTCGATCAGCTGGAGCAGATCGAAACGGTGCTGAAGTGGGATCCGGATGTGATTCTGCTCGACAACATGCCGCCGGAAAAACTGTTGAAGGCCGTTCAGCTTCGAGACGCGCAGGCGTCCGACGTTCAGCTCGAAGCTTCAGGCGGCATTACGCGGGAGACGATTGCCGAGGTCGCTCAATCGGGAGTCGATCGGATCAGCGTGGGAGAAATCACCCACTCAGCTCCGTCTCTCGATCTCGGCTTCGACTGGCACGTGTAGTGGCTCCCGGAGTGTTTCTCATCTCGTGGGATGGGGAGCTCAGGGGCGTTACTTTTTCGCGACGGCTCGCGTCTGGTACAGCGGCAGATGTCGGTAGTAGACTTCGAGAGTCATGATCGACAGACAGGTCTGGTACAGTCGCCCGCCTCGCTTGCCGTGGGGGTCAGTCACGTCCCAGCTGCCGGCTTCCGGGCCATTGCGAAGCTGGGTTTCGACCAGAAAGTCGCGCAAAGTTTCATTCCAACGTTTCCACTCGGGGCCACCGGCGTGGTGAAGGACCTGTGTGGCGTAGTAGTTGTAGTACATATTCTCGCGGCTCGGTCCGGCGGTACTCAACACGCCGATGCCGCGCTGCAGCGGGTCGTGGCTCTTCTCCCAGCCGAGATACATGCGGCAGAGCAGGCCAATCGATGTTGTTGACAGCTTCGCTCCCTGTCCCGGCAGATAGGCATACTGGCTGCCGTCGTCTCTCTGGCAGGCATCGAGGAACTCGCTGGATGACGTGAAACCGACATCGGAAAACCGCAGCCCGGCCGTCTCGGCACTCTTCAGTCCCATGATCATCCACCCCGAAACCGACAGGTCACCCGGTTCTTCGGGGTCATACCGCCAGCCGCCTCGGTCTCGGTTCCGAATGCGGATCATGTATTCGACCGCCCCCTGAGCATGCTCACGCAGCAGCCGGTCCCGCGTCATGCCGTAGGCTTCGCAGAGGGTGATCGTCGCCAGTCCGTGAGCGTACATCGCCGCGTTTCCGCCCGGAATGCGATCATCATCGGGGCCAAACCGTCCGCGAAAATCGATTCCCTCCCGGACCTCCGTGCCGGCGGACTTCAAATACTCCAGCCCGTTATAGATGGTCTCCTGATACGGACCGGGCTGCGTATGCATGTGGCCCGCTCCGAGGAAGGCCATCAACGCCATCGAGGTGGCCCCGATCGGACAGGAACGGAGGCTTCCCGCCTGATGATCGGGATGCTTGTCGGTTGGCCGCCGATGGTCGAAACTCCAGGCGCCGTTTTCCCGCTGTCGAGCCGCGAGCCATTCCAGCCCGCGTTCCACCGCGCGTTCACTTTGCGCCGTCCCGCCGAACATTTCGAGGAGCTTTTCGCGCGAAGCCGCATTGCGACCGCCAAGGTGACTGGAAAGATCGATCTCCGGTATCTGGAGCAGCTCGACAGCCGAGGGGTCTGCTCTCGACAACCTGGGCGAATATCCCGGAGACGGCGCGGGAGTGGACTGCATCGAAAGTTGCCTGGCGATCACATCCAGTTCAGGCAGACTCGTCTCTTTTGAGAGGTCGGTCAGCTCGGGAGTCAGTTCGAGCTCCTCAATGATTGTCGGCTGCGTATCGATGGTCGCCGACAGCCGTTCTTCCGGAATGGGAAGCTGAAAGACCAGCAGCGCCAGAGTGCAGAGGAGCATCGCGTGCAGAAAGACGCTGAGAAGCAGACCGCCGGCCAGACGGCGATCCCAGCCGCTCAACGGCTCCGCTTCTTCAATCATCTCAATCTCAACCCGGACCGGTTGTTCTGTATTCATATCGCCTGAGCGCTCAAGACGTAAAACGAAACTCACACTCTGTCTGTCTTACCTATCGGCTGCACCGCCGGGGAATTATTATAGGCAGTTCCCGCACAGAAAACGGAGAGCGTTCCGGCAGATTGCCGACGATCGCGCCAATCAATCATCCTCGAAGAGGTCCTGCATGTTTGCTCCCGCCCGGACAGTCGCCCTGAGTCTTGCCCTGATCCTGCAGATCGCCATCCCCGCCTCAGCCGAGGTGTCCTACCATGTCTCACCGCAGGCGAAGTCCGCAGGCGACGGCTCTTCTGCCCAGCCGTATCGGTCTCTTGCCGAAGTTCGGGATCGCATTCGGGCGGATCGCAAAGCGGGGCAGATTCCCGCCGGCGAGAGCGTGGTCATTCACATCGCCCCCGGCGATTTTCAGCTCGAATCGACATTCGAACTCGGACCAGAAGACGGCGGAACCGCGGAGGCTCCCGTCATCTATCGAGCCACCGAACCCGGATCAGTCCGACTACAGGGCGGCATAACCCTCAAGCCAGAACGCTTCGCACCGGTTGACGATTCCTCGGTCCGGGACCGGCTCGACAAAACGGCTCGCAATCACGTCCTGGTCTGCGATCTCAGTGAAGTCGTCAGCAAGTCGTTCCCGGAGTTCAAGACGTCTTACCGCGGCTCGCCGGCCGGTCCGTGGCTGTATGTTGACCACGAACCGATGACTCTGGCCCGCTGGCCGAACACGGATGCGGAATCCGGAAGCTGGGCGACGTTCTCCAAAGCGGTCGACACGGGTCTGCCGAACCCCAAGTCGAGCGATCCCACGAAACAGAAACTGCACCCAGGCGCCTTCGTCTTTGAGGACTCCCGCCCCGCCCGCTGGAATCTCGACGAAGGAGTCTGGCTGCTCGGCTACTGGACACACGACTGGAGCGACGAAGTCATTCGCATCGCCGGCTACGATCGGGGCTCTAAGGTGATTTCCCTGGCCGCTCCGCACAACTACGGGATCAACGGCGGGACGTGGGGAGCAGCCGAGCGGCGGTTCTTTGCCTTGAACACGCTCGATGAACTCGATGCTCCCGGCGAATGGTACCTCGATCGCAATCAGAAGCGGCTCTATCTGTATCCGGAAGGCTCGCTCAAGAACTCCTCCATTGTCCTCGCGACACTCAGCCAGCCGCTCCTGCAAATCAAAGGGGCGAAGCATCTCCGCCTCGAAGGACTGACGTTTGAATACGGACACAGTGACGGCGTTTCACTCGAGAAGACGGAGCACGTCGAGCTGGCCGGCTGCGTGGTGGCCAATCTCGCCAGCACGGGGATTCGAGTCGACGGAAGCAACAATACGGTTCGCTCCTGCGATGTCTACAACATCGGTCGCGGCGGCATCTCGGTGAATGGCGGCGATCGCAAGTCGTTGACGCCGGCGAAGAATCTGATCGTCAATAATCACATTCACCATTACGGCAACTTTCAGCGGACGTATGCTCCCGGCATCAATGTCCAGGGCTGCGGACAGGTCGTCAAGAACAATCTCATTCACGATGCTCCGCACAACGCCGTGCTCTACGGCGGTAACGAGCACCTCTTGGAACGAAACGAGGTGCACAGCGTCGTCCTGGAGACTGGGGATGCAGGAGCGTTCTACACGGGGCGTAACTGGACGAGTCAGGGCAATGTCCTCAAGGGCAACTACATCCACGACCTCGGCAGCGGAAATCCCGACCACGTCAACACGATGGGCATCTATCTCGATGACTGCGATTCCGGCGACACCCTGCAGGGAAACATTTTCGTAAGAGCCGGCCGGGCGATTATGATTGGCGGCGGGCGGAACAATCCGGTTCTCGGCAACATCGTGATCGACTGTCCGATCGGTCTGCACATCGATTCCCGCGGCATGACCTGGAAGCAGTGGAACAACCCCGATTACCCCAGCTGGATGCTCGAAGAGAAAGCGAAGGCTCTTGATTACCAGAGTCCGCCGTGGAGTACGCGGTACCCGCACCTGGCCCGCATTATGGAAGACTCGCCCCGCGAGCCCCTTCACAACCCGATTCTTGGCAACCTGTTTGTCGACTGTAAGAAGCAGGTCACCAGCTTCGATGGCAACGTGAAAAAGCTGATCGACAAGTTCGAGATCAGCGACAATGTTGCCGTGAACAGCACGGGCGCGGACGGCATCGCCACTCCGGGGGACCTGAAGGGGTTCACGACGCTGACCGGATCAGAAAGTGATCCCGTGACTTGTCGGGTCGTCGAACAATCCGGTCGTCCGCAACTGCAGCTCGATCCTCGACTCTCTCGCGGAACGCCTCCGTATCTCGAAATCGAGCTCAGCCAGATCGGGCTCTACACGGATAAGTTCCGCAAGAACCTGCCCGCAGAAACGGCGACGCCTTCCAGGTAAGCGATCGTCTGGCGGGTGTATGTCTGAGGAGGAGACTCGAGCAATTTCAAAATGCGACTGCAGGAGTGGCATGAAACGACTCTAATCCTCCTCGGGCAGCGGCTCGGCTCCGGCGGCCGGCTTTCCTTTTCCGGAGCGAATGTACTCGGCTCGCATGCGGGCGTACTGTTCGGCGGTCAGTTCCTGATCGACGGCGTTCTTCGTGCGAGACTCTTCAAAGCAGCGTTTCAGGTACGGAATGCACCAGCCGCACCCGGTGCCCGCTCCACCACATTCGCTGACCTGGCTGGGCACTCGCGGTTCGTGAATGCGGATAAAGTTCATGATCTTCCGCTTCGTCACATGGAAGCAGTAGCAGATCTTGTCATCAGGCTTCATTGATGCGTTCCGGCCTCGAATGGTGCGACATTCACGGCCGCAGATACAGACAACTCTTGACCCCTCTTATTGTTCTTCAAGTATGATAGACGAAGACGGTGAAGTCGAGCCGCTCGATTTGGCGCCTTGCCTCCAACTCCCTCCTCGTCGCATCACAGAACATCGCTCATGATCCAGCTCGATTGTCCTCACTGCCAGGCTACGCTGCGGGTTCCCGACATTGCCATGGGGCAGACCGGTCCCTGTCCCCGTTGCGGAAAGCCGGTTCTGGTTCCGATCCCGCCCCAGGCTCAGACGCCCACAGCCGGTTTGGGGACCACTCCTCCCGTTTCTTCGCCGCCGGCAGCTTCTGCCACGGCAACGAACGCGGGGGGAAATCTGGAGCAATTGGCCGCCGGAGAGCGTCCGAACAAGTCGAGCGAAGAAGCGGTCGGAGAACTGTTTCACATGCTGGCCGAACCAGATCAGCATCGTCCGGATGAAGATCCGTTGAGACGTGTGGTTGCTCAACGTCGGCAATCGTCGTCCTCGTTTCTGACCGGAAGCATTTTCGTCTTTCTCTCGATCATCGCGCTCTACTTCCTCTACGACTACCTCAACCCCAAGATGCAGGGCGAGCTGAAAGGCACACTTGTTTCCAATGGAACGATCCCGCTGTTCGTGATCAAGCAAAGTCAGATCGGCGACCTGGAAGCCTTCCAGCAGTACCGGCAGGAACATGGCGGGAATCGCATCAATATCGACAGTCGGATCTTGAGAACTTCGATTGTGGCTCGCGAGCCCGGCATCGAAATCAGTGTCGAACCCGGGGCCACGACTCAACTTGTCCGCGTGGATGTGCTGCAGAACAAGCCGCTGCGAGAGTACCATCGGGAGCGGTTCGCCAGTTTCGATCGCCCCCGTAAAGAGATCATGAACAAAGGCGTTGTTGATTTTCTCCGAGCGGTGAATGAGACCGAAAGCGTGCTGCGAAATCCGACCATGCTCCGCGAGTTTCGCGATCGTTTCGTCTTGCCGGCCTGTGTCTCGGGACTCGGCTATCGCCTGACTGCGGAAACGGGCGGCATCAAATATCCCTGCGTCTGGCAGGACAAGGAGGACCGCCTTTATTTCGCAGTGCCGGGAGAGGCGAGCTCGTTCACCATCGTGGAGCGGGAGCTGGCCAACCAGCCTCGGATCTTTCCCAAGTCACTCAAGTTCGAAGTCACGTGGGGAAAGGCCGGTTCCAGTGCCCGGAGCACCGATGACGTTGACGGCGACACGATACCCGACGCTGCTCCACCCGAGATGACTTCCGCTGCCCCGGAGCCAGAGGCGACGACCGCGGAGTGAATCGAAGTTACTGGCTCTGAAGTTTGCTCTGAACGTAAATCAGACTGCGTCTGGCGAGATCGAAGCTCGGATTCCGGCGGAGAATCTGTTCCAGCAGTGCAATCGCCTGCGAAGTCTGTCCCCGCTCGGCCAGAACGATGGCGAGATTATTGCAGGCGAAGTCGTTGCCGGGATTGTGTTCAATCGCGAGCCGAAAATGCTGCTCGGCCGCGGCGATCTCCCCGCCCGTCTTCAGCAGGAGCATTCCGAGTTGATTATGGGCGCGGGCAAAATCGGGCCGCAGTTCCAGCGCTTTCTGCAAGCACCCAATCGCTTCCTGTGGCTGCTGGCTCTCAACGAGCAACGCCAGATTGAGATATGCCTCCGGCAACGGGTTCAGTTTCAGGCTCTGCCTGACATGCTGCTCGGCTTCCTGAGTCTTGCCGAGATCGATCAACACCGAGCCGAGCAGGTTCTGTGTCTCGGGACTGTTCGGCAGTGAATTCACTGCTCGCCGCGCCATTTGTTCTGCCTGCTCTACTTGTCCCCGAAGCTGATAGTGTTCGACCAGATTCGTCAAAGCCCGCCCGTTGTTTGGCGACTTATTAACCACATCCTGCCAGAGCGCATACTCACTGGAGTAGACGTCGTTTCTCAAATGCGTCATCACGCCCAGCACCATCGCGAGTCCGCCGCAGGTGAGCAGCAGGGCTCGGCTGTAATCTTCAGCCCCCTTCCATCGGCGCATCACCCAGGCCAGGCCAGCCACGCAGAGGACGCTCAACGCCGCTGACGGCAGATAAACCCGATGTTCGACGGCGAGATCGCGAATCGGAACGATGGTCGACGTCGGTGCCAGAATCAGAAAGAACCACAGCCCGGCGAAACCAACGACCGGAGCTTTCCATAACGCCCAGCCCGTCGCGGCGAGCAGCCCGAGAATGATGATCAGCGGCGGGACGATTTCTTCTGGTAAAGTGGCTGGTTGCCAGAAATGGTCGAGGTTCTGTCCGATCGGAAGAAACCAGAGCCGCAGATAGAACAGCACCACTCCGGGCTGCGTGAGCGCATACTGCAGGGGAGTCACCCCCGAACTCGAACCGATCCCCGTTCCCGGGCCGGCTGTATTTCCCGCATAGTCATTCCCCAGCCGAACGAACGTAAGCAGAACAAGCCAGGCCGCACTCAACAGCATGGCGGCGTGAAACAGGCCGCGTTTTCGCCAGAGTTCCTTCCAGCTCACTGCCCAGAAAATCCGGTCATAACAGAGCAGAAGCAGGGGAGCGGTGACGATGATCTGCTTTGTCCACAGACCGCACCAGAAGCTGACGAACGACATCACCAGCCATGCTTTGCGGGATGTCTCCTGAGATTTCGCGAAGCCGAAAAAGACGCCGAGGTAGAACAGCGACGCCAACGCCTCAATCCGCTGAATGACGTACGTCACCGCCTGCGTCTGCAGCGGGTGCACGGCCCACAACAGGGCCACGCAGAAGGCGAGCAGCTTCGCCTGTTCTTCCGGAAACTGGAGACGTCGCGTCGACATTCTCACCAGCTCGAACAGCAGCAACGCATTGACGAGATGAATCAGCAGATTCACCAGATGATACGACCACGGTTCCAGCTCCGAGATCGCATAGTTGGCCGTCAACGTCAGATACGCCAGCCAGCGCCCGGGCCGAACCAGCGAGTCCCAGGAGAGCGTCGCGAAGAACGCATCGAACGAACGAATCGACGGATTGTCGAGGATCGAGTTCGTGTCATCAAACACGAACACCCCCGCGAAACTGTTCCCATACACCACCCCGATTACTCCAGCCAGGAGCAGCCAGAGCATCTGTGGGGAGAACGTTCTCGATGTGGGGATGGTCGACATGACACGCTGCGTTTGGAGGGAAGAGTCATTCCTCCGTCAGTAAAGGACTCCTCCGGGAATCCTGCAAGGTGGTCGATGAAGATTGTGCGAATTCTTCGACCACTCTGCTGTCTCAGTCGTCCCGACCGGTTAGAAAGGGGAGCAAGCCCCGATTCCCCCATGGATTGATGAGACGGTATGCAGCATTTGGACCGCCGAGCAGGCAGGATGGACGACCTCGGGCCGTCTGGCCAACCCCCAGCGAAGTCGTTCGGGTCACTTCGGATGTTAGGACGCTACGGCGTTGCACTTGGACTGCTGGGGCTGGGGCAAGGCAGCGCTTTGTGGAGCCTGTTGCTGATTTCCGGAAACCTGTCTCCCGATGGCTTCGGGCAGCTGAGTTCTGGTCTCGCCATACAGAACTACATTGTCATCCTGGGGACCCTGGGCCTGCGGACTCTGGCCACACGGGATCTGGCTCGTGCCCCCGGGCGGCTAGGCCGTATCTGGGGAACACTCTGGGGACTGACCACTCCAGCTGGTATCGCGTTAGCAATCGGCGGGCATCTCGTTGGTGGTGCACTCTTCGCCCGATCCGCGGACGAGATCTGGATGTCCCTCTGGCTTTCCTGCGGAACGTGTTTCTCCATCCTGTCGGTGGTTCCTCTACTGGATGCTCTTGGTCGACAATCTCTCGCGTTGGGGGGTGTCGCCCTCGCGGAAACTCTGTTCGCCATTGCTTTGCTGACCGGCTGGATTCCGATGGATGTGGCTTCGCTGGGAGCCGGATTCGCGATCAAGTGGACGGTCGCGTCCCTGCTGCAGGCGATCTCGCTGAGGGTGATCTCTGGACCGGTCCGGCCGACTTTCAGTCGACGTCAGCTGAACCAGTGGAAAGGCTCCGCGGCTCCACTTCTGCTGACCGCTCTGATCATGAACGTCCCGTTCAGTGGAGCTGTTGTCTTGACACGCCACCTGTTGGGCGCGGCCGATTCGGCGGTCATGGGCTTCGCGGCTCAACTGGCAGCCGCAATTCTCCTGCTGGGAGGAGTCGCCGTCCGATTTCTACAACCCATTTGGCGGGATGCAGCCGCGATCAGAGAAACGCGTTCGCGGAAACTGCTCACTCAGGTGGGACTCTACGCCTTCCTGCTCTGGATGGCGATCGTACTGATTGTCACGGTGATTGTCTCGTTCTGGCTCCCGGACGAGTATCTTCGGGGCATGGCGTCGATCCAGCTGATGCTTCTGGCGGCTGCCATCAGCGTTCTGGCTCGAGTCTTGTGGGTCGCGTTGGAAGCGACCCATCAGGAACGTCGCGTCCTAATCGCCTATAGCACGGGGTCGGCCGCCTTCATAGTGACGTCAATCGGTTGCGCGCACCCACTCGGGTCAACAGGAGTTGCTCTTGCGGCTGTCTTCGGAATGGCTGCAACAGTTCTGATGATGTGGGGACATCTGAGCTCTCTTTTCAAGCGGTAGCCCAGATGGATCATCGGTTCAACGACACACGGCAAAGAGATCGAGAGAGTCCGCGACGTCGTCCGTTAAATAGAAATCGTTCCACGGAAACGGCTGTCCACTGCCAGCCGAGTCGCGATTCCCGGGCGGCTGCGGGATGCTCTTGAGCATGCCTGCCAGCGTTTTCTTGAGCGACGGGGCCAAGCGGTGTCGGAATCCCCATGGGTCGTATTTCGCAATACGCCGGGCGGAGCTTAGCCGAGCGTGTTCCAGTTTCATGATCGCTGGTGGGGCCGAGACCCCTTGGATATCAACGCTGGAGAACACTCTCCGCAGGAGCTCTTCCAACTGAACCGCATCGTATTCGCGGACGTGAAAGCGGTTCCATGGACGCTGACCCGGTTGAAGCCGCAGTAGGCGATTGGGTGTCGTGATGACACAAGTTCCTCCGGGGAGGAGGACGCGACGAAGCTCCCTGACAAAGCCTTCGTGATCCTTAATGTGTTCGATCGTCTGAAAGGAAACTACGGTGTCGAAGCTTTCGTCCGAACACGGAATCTCGGTGCCGCTTCCAACCAGAAACTGACATTCGGGCCGTTTGATCGTTTCGCGACAAAGGTCTATCGTTCGAGGATCGATGTCCACTCCCGCGACCTGTGCCCCAAAGCTGGCCAGTGTTTCCGTGCCATAGCCGGTGCCGCACGCGATGTCCAGAACCGCTCCCCTGTCGGGAATCAGCGGTTCAACCAGATGATAGGCGGCCTGCTGACGCGCGAAGAGCATCCGGTCGATCGTCGATGTTTGAGCGTCAGGACGAAACATCCGCTCGCCCGTAGGATGTGAGTTGAGTTGCGGATCGAGCGGAACAGAGCAATTCATGAGCTGGAATCCTGCACAACCTTCGCCGAACTCTCTGAGGAATGACTCAGATACACTGCGGTCTGTCCGTCGACTTCCTTATGTAACGGACCGAACGTCACATTGAGGCCAGCCTGTCGAGCTCGGTCTTCGAACCATTGCTGGCCCAGTTCAACGCAGTGCAATGGGCCCGACCAGGTTTTCCCCCTTGCGGGTGGATTCTCGGCAAAGTTCCGGCTGGCTTCCGGGTTTAGAAAGGCCGTGAGAAAAATTCTGCCGCCGGGCGCCAGCAGGTCCGCGAATTCGTTGAGGTAGAACTCGACGTGTTCGAGCGGAAGATGACTGAATACCGAAAACAGGTTGATCACATCCGCGGCTCCTGCCGGAAAAACCGACCGGGGAATCGTGCTCGGATGATGTTTGCTTCCTTCCGGATTGTAGCGGTCGTTTCGCATACCCAATTGCAGGAAGCGGAACTGAGGCGATGTCGTCAGGAATCGTTGACACCACTGGATCGATGCCGAGTGGACGTCCACACCCAGATAGGAGCGAAGATTGGGAAACCGCTGTTGCAGCGCGATAGCCAGCCGGCCCGGCCCGCATCCGACATCGAGTACGGATGAGCTTTCCTGAAGTCCACAGTGATCAACAAGACGATCCACTTCGCTCAGACCGGACTTCAGATAGAACTGATCGTCGCGGAATTCCTGCCCGCAGAACCGCAATCGATGGGGCGGCAACCGAACGCCCTCGTATTCGATGCAGGATCGAGCCGTCACATGGAGCAGGGAATTTCGGAGCATTTTCTTGGTGCGAAAGACAATCGAAGACATGAGTTCTCTACGCGTTGAAAGGAAATCGTTGAATCGATCCAGACAGGAACTCGCCCGTCGGATCAAGGTTCGGTGGCGACCAGCGTGCTTCCATCTGCCGGTGCATTTCCGGAGTAGTAAGAGCGGCGGATGAATTTCAGGCTGTCGGATTTGAACTTCGCCCGCCTGGCCAGGCTGCTTTGTTGGGTAACGGCATGCCCCTGATGAATCGCCTGCAACTCGGGCACGAACAACACATCCAGCTGAAGCCGCCGCGCCTGTTCGGCGATGTGCAGTTCTTCGGCGTACAGAAACCCGCCATAGCCGATCTTGCCGCCCTGCTCGAGAAACACTTCCCGCAGCAGAAAAACGCTCCCATGTGCCGCGTAGATTCTTTGCGGTACGTCGCTGCTGGTCTTGCTCTTTCTTTTCGATCGGGCACGGACAAGCGAACTTCGAATTCGAGCTGCGCTGTTGAGAACTCGCAGCCCCCATGAACCCGAAAACAACCACTGATAAGCCGCGAGACGCCACGCAGTCGGCCTGTGCCGCAGGAACGGATTTTGTGCTTCCCCATCAGGCAAAGTCACTGCCGGAGCAATCACGCCGACATTCTCAGAAAAGCGAAGTTCGAAAAGTCTCTCAAGAAACGAGTCGTCGAAAGTGAGGTCCGTGTTGGTGATGAGGAGCACGGAATTCTCGACGCGCTTCATCGGCCGGTTCGCCCAGGCCCACTGACAGCCATTGAGGTAACCGAGATTACTGTCTGGTCGGAGGACATGCACGGAGAGTGGCAAATGACCGGACGACGGAGACCAGTTGCGACTGTTGTCGGAAATCAACACCGTCAGCTGGCATCGTGCGGGGCGCCGGAGTTGACTCAGCATCGTCAGGAAGTTCAGCACCTCCTCCTGATTGTGGTAATGAGTCGCGAGTACGATCACGTTCATGTTCGCGTCTCCTCGCCCACGGCCAGCAGTTTCTGCTCTGGTTTCAGAAACTGAGGCGGCCTGTTCCCCCGGTGGCGCAGCGCTGCGGCAAGTCCCTGCAACAGTCCGATCCCTCGGAAGAACGATCGAACAGCCGCGAACGGCACGTACGTTGTCATCCGCAGTCCCGCTTCCCGCGACATGTCCCACGCCACTGGAGTGGAGATCAGGAACAAGATCAGTGCGGGCAGGAACGCAATCCAACGGGTTGCAGGGAAGGCAACCAGTGACAGGGCGGGAACGGCGATGAGCGCGAGCGGAGGCTGGAGGTAGTCGCCGATCCCGGCGTAGGAGTCTCCCCGGATGCGTCCCAGGTGTTTGCGATAGAGCATCACCCGGTAGTAGCCTTGCCGCCGTTGGGTTCGTAAGTAGCCCCGAAGTCTCCGCGGGTGATGGTGTCCAACCCGGGAACGTATTTCGAACTTCAGCCGATAGCCTGCGCGACAAATCCGGTAGGCCAGCTCGGCGTCCTGAGCCAGTTTCAGGGTCTCGTCGAACCCGCCTGTTTCTTGCAGAATCTGCCGCCTGTAAAGGACGTTGAATGTTGCCAGAAAATTCACGTCCTCCGACATTCGGCGATGGCGGGTCACGATCTCCTCGTGAATGAGGGTCGCCAGCAGCGAGTCGGGGAAGAGATTCGCATAGCTGCCTCCCACACCGGCGACGTCCGCGTTCTGGAGATGAGGCCGCAGTTTCTGCAGAGCATCCGGCTCGGCGACGCAGTCGGAATCGATGAACCAGATCAGCTCGGAGGAAGCGGCTCGCCAGCCGAGGTTGCGGGCATGGCCCGGGCCGCGTCCTTCTCCTTTCAGAACCGTAATCGGATACTCGGCTGCAATCTCCGCAGTATCGTCCGTGGAGCCGTCGTTCACGAAGATGATCTCGCGGAGTTCGCCCTGTTGGAGCAGGGGGATCACCGAATCGAGACAGCGGCGGAGAGTGCTTTCGCAGTTTCGGCCGGGGATCACGAGGGTGACATCGGACGGCTCAGGCATCACGGCTCCTCCCGGGAAGACTCGACGCCGGGGCGAGCTGTCTGCAGTCCTTCGCCAGCGAGGGGAGTGCGCAGCGCTTCGCGGCGGGCAAGATCGACGATCTGTTTCCGCATTCCGAACTGCCGCCCGTAGAGATGGAACATCACCGCGGTCGCAGAGAGCATGAACGCGTAGAAGACGAGGTCCGCACCACGACCGATGCCGAGATGAGCCGCGACAATGGAGGACAGGTCCGGCTTCATAATCAGCACGACGGCCAATGCCCAGGCGCTGATCCGCAGCAGCCGATACCGTCGATGATCAGACAGATACCGCTTCAGCTCGCGGCTGCAAAGCAGCAGGAGAATCGGGATCGTGCACCACTGGAAGTAGTTCATCGCCAGATCCTTCCGACGAGCAGATGCCCTGTGATTCGCAGGGCTCCCAGAGAACTTTGCCCTTTCTCCAGCGTGTCCGTCGCGTAGGTAATTGTCACGGGGACTTCGACAAACCGCAGTCCGTGCAGGCAGATCTCGTCCAGGATTTCCGAGGCGTGTGCCATTCGCGGCTGCCGGATCGAGATAACTGAGGCGGCCCGACGAGTCATCGCGCGGAACCCGTTGTGCACATCGGTCACGCGAACTCCGGAGACAACTCGGGTGAAGAGGATTCCCGCCTTGAGAGTCAACCAGCGTGTGAACGGCATGTTCCGGGCGACGCCGAGGAATCGCGATCCGAGTGCGGCGTCGGCTTTGCCGGAAACGAGTGGAGTCAGCAGCCGGGGGATCTCGTCCACTTCGTGCTGGCCATCGCCATCAAATGTCACCAGGTATTCGGCTCCGCGTGCGAGAGCGAAATCGATGCCGGTCTTCAACGCGGCGCCCTGTCCACAGTTGATGGGATGTCGCAGCACCCAGACCGGAAAGCGGGCGGCGATGGCGGCCGTATCGTCGGACGAACCGTCATCGACCACGACCACATTGAACGATTGCCGCGTCAGCTTCGACAGCGTCGAGGAAAGCCGCGATCCTTCGTTGTAGGCGGCCACAATGATCCATGTGCCACGATTCGTGTCGCTTTGAGGCATTGCCGAACTTTCACCGTCTTTGCGGGGACGGCACGGGTAATCTGCGGATTGCATCGGAGCGCGGTCGGATTGCGACGCCAGATTCAGGCTGGCCTGCGCGTGACCGGTGGGCGGGCGATAAAGGAGTTGCCGCGTTGTTCATTCTTCGAGCGGAAATGAACGTTCTGCAAACGTTTATGTGAATAGGCCGTTAAGGCGGTCTCTCTACTGCAGGTCCGCTGAAGCGGGATTGCGCCGGCAGCGGTATCTTTTACGGCGTGGTGCCGCTTTACCGGGGAGCGGGATGCTCCAGGCGTTTGCTATTCTTCCAGGAGAGAGTCTGTCGAGGCGACGACAAAGCGCTGAGTTGGAATAGCGATTACGCGGGACACGGTCTTCATCAGGCCGGGGTTTGGATCGGACGAACTCTGGCCGGTGATCTGAAGCACGGCTGTCACCTGGATGGCTTTGGGCAGCGTCTCCAGTGCGGTGCTGTCCCATTCTTCGTACCAGTCGATGCCATCGAAGTACAGGAATTCCATCGAGACAAGTTCCGGTACCGGAAGTCCGCCGAGCCATTCGATATTGACCAGTTCGGCATCGGAGAGCGCTTCGAATCGAGCCATCGGATCATCGGGCCCGTAGCCTGTCAGTTCCACTTCCATCATGCCTGGCGTGTTGAAGCCCCAGACAAGCAGCCGTTGCTGAGTCCGTTCGATGTCGGAAACAGCCAGCGGATCGTCGATCAATGTCAGCTGACGTCCGGTCTGGGAGACCGGCTCGGCCAGAAACTCGACGACCTGCGTATCACCGACCAGATAGAACGGCAGGGCTGTCGACTGGGCTTCGATTCCGAAATCGAGCGTGGTGTCGGAGGAGTCGAGAGCCAGAACCATGCCGGAGCTTTCCATCGACTCCGTGCCCTCTTCTTCGACAAGTCGGCCGGCGATGGCCTGCAGATCCCAGTCGAACTGTCGCAGCAGATTGTGCCCCGTCTGCACCAGGTGGATATCGCGAGATGAGGTTTGCTCAATCCGATAGATGATCAAGATCAAGCCGCCGACGCCGGCCAGGACCACCGTTGAGATCGCGGCGGCAAGCAGCAGTTCCAGCAGAGTGAAACCACGACGGCGGGATCGGCGGGAAGTCGAAGACGGTTTCAAAGTCCTTCCTCCGTGGCCGGGATGTAAATCCAGCGGGTCAGCGAGACATCGGCATCAATGTGGTCGTTGAAGTTCCGGTGAAACACCCGGACCGTGCTCTGCACGAGCGTAGGCCAGTCAGTTTCCTGAACCTCGACGGAATAGACCCAGGCCGGATCTTCGCCGATTGTCTCCTCGCTGATCTCAACCGGGGCGATGCCGCTGGAGACAATCTCACCGATGATGGACTCGCAGAAGATGATGGCTTCCGTTTCTCGAACGGTCTGTACCGAAGCCACTCGAGCGGACTCCAGTAACTGGACCAGAGCCGCGGAAGCCGCCCCGAGCAGGGACAGTGAAATCACCACTTCCAGCAGCGAGAGACCAGCCCGGTTGAAGGTGCGGTTCTTCACAGACGGTCCTCCAGATCGGAGGCCTTAGCGCGAGTTACGGCGACATGTCCGTTGAGTGAATGAACGGTAATCTGAAAGGCCGTATCGCGATCGTCTTCAAAATAGAAGTTGGCGCCCGTCGATGTGCCGTCCGTATTGAACAGGACTTCGGCGGACCAGCGATGCTCCTGCGAATTGAGACCGAGCTCGCCGAGCAGTTCCGAAGGCAGATCTTCCGCCCAGTCGGCCTGCATGAATGACAGCGACTCGGGCAGCGTCAGGCTGCTGGTCGCGGGAGCATCGGCGAGGCCGGCGATGAGTACGTGATCTCCCGACGAAAATCGGACCCAGCGGCGTTGTCCGTCGCGAACGGCATCGCGGCGCTGGTTGTTCAGAAACTGTTCCACGTCGCCACTCACGCTGAGCAGTTGCTGCTCAGCGGTGAGCGAATTGAGCGAGGGAACAGAAACCGCGATCAGCACCGACAACAGGACGATTGTCAGGAGCAGCTCCACCAGCGTGAACCCGAGCCGGTTTGAAGAACGCCGGGACTGCATGGGACGGTTCAGGCTTCCGACCAGTTGGTGACATCGTCGCCACTGCCCTGTTCATCGGAGCGGTTCGGCCCGCTCGACCAGATGGCCGGCTGACCGTTTCCGGTCTTCGAGCTGGGGTGCTCGTAAAGGAGCGGCTGTCCCCAGGCATCTTTCGGGATTTCGGGAAGCTGAGGTTCGACTTGATTGCCTTCGGAGTCAGTGGTCGCGGTCAGCACTTCGAGTGCTTCCTGTCCGCCGGTCGGATATTCGCCTCCGTTGCCGACGGCGTACAGTTTGAGGGCCTGTTCGAGTCCGTGAATACTCGATTCGGTGACCTGAATATTGGCCTTTTTCTGCGTTCCCAGCAGGTTCGGCACAACCATCGCGGCAATAACGCCCAAAATGGCCAGAACGATCAGCAGTTCGAGCAGCGTGAAGGCCTCGCGACGGGTGCGGGCGGAATGGCGGGGGGACAATGAGCGTGTCATGGGAGGGACCTCGGTCTTACGACAATGCAGCGAAGTAACGTGAGCGTCAAACGGGGGGATTCTAGTTTCCCTACGGTATTAAACCATGTTCGAGCTCTGAAGTATCGGTAAAAGCAGGGCGGCAACGATAAACAAAACGAAAGCGGCAAGTGCAAGCAGCATAAGAGGTTCGAGCAGACGAACCAGCATGTCGAGCCGCGTCTGCACCTTGCGTTCGAGCTGATCGGACACTTCGACGAGCACCCGCTCCAGCTGGTTCGATTCCTCGGCCACGGCGATCATCTCGACCACATCGGCTGTAAAAAAGGTCGACTGTCGCAGCGGGCCGGCCAGCGATTTCCCGCTCGAAACGAATTCCGAGGCCTGCTCGATGGCCTCTTCGATCACCACGTTTCCGGTCGCTTTCCGGGCGATGGCGATGGATCTCAGCATCGGCACCCCGTTTTGCAGCAGGGTTCCGAGCACGCGGCAGAAGCGGGCGACGGCCAGATTACGGGCGATGGCGGCAACGCCAATATTCAGCGGACCGACTTTGAAGTCCTTCACGACCATGCCGTCGAAAATCTGTCGTCCTCGTTCCGACTGTAACGCCCGCATGCCGAGTACAACGGCCACGGCGATGCCCACGAGGAGTGGAATCCAGTAGACCTGCAGCGTATCGCTAATGCCCATCAGCGTGTTCGTCGCCCACGGCAGGCCTCGCTCGGCTTCCATCCGGTCGAAGATCGGCTGAAACTTCGGCACGAAGAAGACGAGCATGATGATGGCGATTACAACGCCGAACGTGCCGACAAAGGCGGGATAGATCATCGCCCCGATCACTTTGCCTTTGAGTTCGTTCTGGTGCTGAACGAACAGAGCCAGTCGGCGGAGGGCGTCTTCCAGGAAGCTTCCTTCCTCTCCGGCTTCCACGAGGCTGATCACGAGCGTCGAAAACGTTTTGGGATGGCGGGCCATGGCCTGAGCCAGCCGTTTCCCGTCGGCCACCTGGTCGCGAATGTCCCCCACCACTTCCTTCAGGGTAGGATTCGCCGCCTGATCCTGGATCAGCTTCAACGACCGCAACAGCGGGACGCCGGAGGTGAGCAGATCGGCCAGCTGAGAGTAAAACGCGACCAGCATTGTCGCGCTGACCCTGGGGTCCCGATTCAGCTTGGGAATGCCGGTCGTCGGAGCCGCCTGGACGGACACTGGAAACAGATTCTGCTGTCCGAGCTGGATCAGCGCCTCCTGTTGATCAGTGGCCACCAGTGTCCCGGCGACGGATTTCCCGGCCGAGTCTCGAGCTTTGTAGATATAGTCAGGCATGCCGCGCAGGATGGAACGGGAAGAAAATGAAGGTCTCCCATTCTAACACCGGAAACAGGCAGATGGGCCTCTTTTTTGTGAGGGTCCGGGGCGAGAACATCGAATTGTCACGGAGAATCGCCCCGTCGCAACGGATTCACCGTCGGGAATGGTACAGTGTTCAATCTCCCCATTGTGCATCGGAGCACTCTCTCAGCCCAAGTCTCCGCCGGGAGCCCTGAATTGTGTCAGTCTTGAGACTCACTCGCCATCGGTCGACTCGGGTGGAGTTTCCTCGTCCGTTTCGACCTCAATCCGTTCCAGTCGTGCACAGAAGCCGCCATCGCGCTGACCGTCAGGGAGACGATGGGCCATATCGGTGCACCGAAACTCCGGATGCTGTTCGAGCCAGCGAGTGACGAGACCTTCGTTCTCTTTCGGCTCGATGCTGCATGTCGAATAGACGATACGTCCGTCTTCGGTGGTGTAGCTGGCGGCCGAATCGAGCAGTTGCATCTGGAGCTCATTGAGCAGATGCAGTTCTGGAATTGAATATCGCCAGCGAGCTTCGGGACGTTTGCCGAGAACACCGGTGTTGCTGCAGGGGGCATCGACGAGGATGGCTTCGAACGGCTCTCCGGGGATCTCCGGCGAGTTGCGTTCGATCTGA
Source organism: Rubinisphaera margarita (assembly GCF_022267515.1). NCBI lineage: Bacteria > Pseudomonadati > Planctomycetota > Planctomycetia > Planctomycetales > Planctomycetaceae > Rubinisphaera > Rubinisphaera margarita. The sequence continues at coordinate 63,078 of NZ_JAKFGB010000009.1, forward strand.
TGAGTCTGGATACAGGTCAGGTTGAGTCGTCTGATGTTGTCTTCGATCTGTTCGATACGATGCGGAGCCACTTCACAGGCGACGAGTTCGCCCCGATCGAGCATCAGTTCGGCCAGCTGAGTGGTCTTCGTGCCGGGGCCGGCGCACAAATCAAGCACGCGACCGCCGGGGTAGGGGTTCAACATGCGTGCGGCCATGGTCGCCGTGCTGTCCTGGACAACGAACTCTCCTTCGGCAAATCCGGGCAGATCGCTCAGCCGTGTTCGAGTCTCAATCAGATAGGAGCCGGCGAATTCTGTCGGTGTCACCTCGATGCCCTGAGTCTGGCACTTCTTCAGCCATTCCTCCGGTTCGACCGCCAGCCGGTTCACGCGAACGGACATCGGCGCGGGCCGCAAAGTGGCTCCGCACAGAGTGAGCAGGACATCCGGTTCGTAGCGACGACTCCATTCACGGAGAATCGGATCGGACAGGCTGAAGGCGATCCCGGCGTACTGGGTCAGGTTCTCGGCGGGATCCGGGAAGATATCTTCCTGGAGGACCCGGTATTCTTTGGCGGTCAGGGGGTAAGCGCGGGCGCTCGGCTTGTCGGACACTTCTTCGCTCATCAGACGCTGGACGCCGCGAAGCACGCCGTTGGCGAACTGGGTCCAGTTGTCGTGATCGAGCAGACGGCAGAGTTCGACCGTTTCATCGATCGCGGCGTGCTGCACATCGGTCGGCCCGAAGAGGAGTTCGCTGGCTCCCATCTGGAGCAGGGTCCAGAGTTGCTCCTGCACCTGATCGGCCGGGCGGGCGATACACTTCTTGAGAATGTGATCGATCGTGCGGCGGCGGACAATGAGCCGTTCGGCCCAGGCTCCGGCCTGCGGCTTGAGTTCATCGGGAATCCGCATCGTCGTGAGCAGATCCCGGACGAGCTTCTTCTGAATTCGATGCGCTTCCACCAGCAGAAAAACGGCGTGCCGAACGGTTTCCGGCTTGTTGATCCGATTCTGATTCGGGTTCGGTTTCCGCGAGCGGGAACGGCTGCGAGACTTGTCGCGGGAGCGGAACGGGCGTTTTCGTTGCGGCATAAAATCAGCGTCGAAGGTCAGAGTAGGACCGGCGGGCGATGTCTGACGACGAACCATCGCGCGAGGAGCCGGGGCAGAGAGCGGCTGGCTTCCCGCCATGCTAGAAGATTCCGCGAGAACTGCAACCTCTGACGTGGTGGCAACTTGGAGCGATTCGATGAATCCGGGTTGCTGGAATTTCCCGGAATCGCATAAACTCCCCGTCTGCGCACCGGGGGGGTGCGCTTTGCGGCTGCCAGCGATCGCGACGTGGAGACGTTGCTGCTGACGACGGCCGCCGGCTGGAAGCAGACAGGGGCCTATATTGTCTGCTTCCCACGACAATCTGCTCAATCAGGGAAGATGATCATGCGTTTGGAACGGATTTCCATTTCTCGCCCCGGTTCCGATTTTCATGTCGAACTGAGCGATTTCCGCCCCGGGTTCAACATCGTCTACGGCACCAACGGAGCCGGAAAAAGCACGACCTGGAACTTTCTCCGGGATTCGCTGTTTCAGGACAATGAACGTCGTCCCACGTTCGACACGGCTCAGGGGCAGGTCGAACTGACCACTCCGGATGGCCGCGCTCACATCCGCTGGAAGCCGGGTCAGACCGTCGAGGATGGTCTGACGGTTCAGTCGGCCACTCACGAGGGCGAACGTAATGTCGCTCAGTCGGTCAAACGGTTCCGCGATCCCCTGGCGCGGGCTCTGTTCTTCTCCTGCATGCGGGATCAGGCCGATCTGCAGCGGATGCTCGAAGCGGCTCGCCGAGATGGGATCGAGCTCGAATCGAAATCGATGGAAACCAAGTCGGGCAAATGGACACTCAAAAATCAGCTGTGCCCGCAGGATCGTTCCCACGAAATCCGCGAGGAAGAAGCCCGAATCGAACGATTGCATCGGGAACGCAATGCGCTCGAAAGTGAGCATGAAACCCGGTACGGCCGACGAGTGACTGAAATCGAGAGAGCCGAGCAGGAACTGCGACAGGCGAAGTCGGCGATTGAATCGTGCAGCGAAGAACTGCTGCGGATTCAGGGCGAACTGAAGGCCGCCGAACTGGCCGAACGGCAACTGCGGGAAGAGAACTGCCACCGGACTTCGGCTCGTCTCGGTCAGCTTGTCGAGGCCATGAGTGAGCATGAAGAGAACTATCAGCGTCTGAAGCGAGCCCAGGACGTTCTTAAGGATCTGGAGGAAGAAGCGACACGGATTCGGGCGGCGCATCTGCCCGGTCTGCCCAATCATCTGGTCGAAGCTGAGACTCAGCTGCTCGATTCGCTGCAACGCGATGTGAGCCAGCTTCTGGAGCGAGCAACGCCTTGTGCGCAATGCGGACAACATCATCTCCAGCCATGCGATGCCCACTGGCAGACATTGCGAAACACCGTGCAGCAGCACACCGCTCAGCTTTCGGAATGGTCGCAGTCGCATTGTGCGTCCCATTGCCAGTGTGATGTGAATTCGCTGAAGACGTCTAACGAAAACAGCCGCGAAGGGCTGACGCTCTGGATCGATCAACTCGAAGAGCGGCGATCCGCCCTGGCCGGCTTGTGGAAAACGCAATCGGAAACCGATGGCTGCCCGACAACGAAGATCCGCCTTTGCGGTTGCTCGAAGCACGAAGAAGCCCGGCAGCGACTGATGGTCTTCGCCAATCGCTTTCTGGATGAAGCCGCCCAGACCGAGATCGCTGCCTGGATCGAAGATGCGGCGACGGGTTTGATTGATGCAGAGCGGTTCGAAGCATTGAAGCTGCGTCAGAAAGAACTGCTCAAACTGAAACTGATCGCCGAACAGGACTACAACAGACTCTTCGAGATTCTTAAGGGTCTGCGAACCGCTGATCTTCAGAGCGAGTTCGAACAACGGCGGACGGCTCTGATGCAGAAGATTCAGGATCATCAACTGCAACTTGATAAACTCCGTCAGGAAGTTCAGGCACTGCGAACCGTCGATGAGGTTGTGGCCCGACTGCGACTGCTCGAGTCCCGCGGCATGCTTTCTCCCGTGCTGACCCAGACGTCGATTCACCTTTGCCGGCACAGCCATTCCAAATGGCGCTGTGTGCGGATCAATTCCGACAGCCGCAAGCTGGAAGCCCTCTCTTCCGACGCGATCTGGCATCCGTGGGACAATCTGAGCTGCGGCAATCAGCAGTTCATTTCGACGATGCTGCGGCTCGTTATCGCCCGGGAATACCGTCAGCAGGGTTTCGGCTTCGCGCTCACGCTCGACGATGTTCTGGCCGATCACGATTACGAACAGCAGCAGTCGGCGATTCGTATTCTGCGGCAGTACGCCGAAGACGGACAGCAGATTGTCTACCTCACCTGTCATCAGCATGTTGCGAATGCGTGTGTGAGCGAAGGGGCTCATCTGCAGCAGATCGTGAAGCCGGGAGCCGCTCCGTTTGTGCCTGAAAGCCCCGCGACCGTGTTGAGTCGTCCGATCAGCGAGTTTCGGAAGGTGGTTTCCACGCCGAGCGAGCCGGAGCGTTCGAAACCGGTTGTCACCAACGATCCGATCCGCGCCATTTCGATCACGGAGTTCGAGCTCGAACCGACCAGTGCCGTCGCCGTGCTGCCTCAGGTTGGCCGCAAGCGAGCCGTACGACTGGCTGGATTGAACGTGCGAACTATTGATGATCTGCTGCATGTGCGATCGGGTGTGGATCAGTTCTGCAAGAAAGCCGGCATCACGCCGACGCGACTGCGTCGCTGGCAATCGACCGCCCGGTTGCTCTGTTGCGTGCCCGGACTGAAGGCTTCGGAAGCTCGCCTGCTTGCTCTGTGCGAAATTCGCGATGCCGAATCGTTGGCCGCCATTGAAGACACGGTGCTGCTGGACCGTCTCAATAAACTGCGGACCTCGAACCGCAAGTCGGCTCGGGCTTACAAGAATCACCGTTACGGCATCACGAATGTTCGCGTCTGGAAGCGAGCAGTGATGCATCGGCGGAAGTACCCGGGTGCTGGGACGGGAAGTTCGAGTCGCCCGGTGCGTTTTCGCACGGCCGGGTCCACTCCTGTTGTGCATCGATCAGCCCGGGCTCGCGGATCGCGGCCGGAATCTGTTCGCTTTCCACGGGAACAGAGAAACACGGCTGCGGTAATGGATCGGCCAGTCGTTTCGAGCACAACGGCGGCGGTCGCCGCTCCGGTTGAACTTCGATTCTATCTGTCTCGCGAAAGCGCAATTGTCGATGCACCGTCGATTGGCCCCAAGACGGCGAAGCGGCTGAATCGGGTGGGAATCAAGACCGTGCGGGATTTCCTCAAAGCGGATCTCAAAAAGATCGCCAGCCGATTGAACCTGAAGCACATTACGCCGACCGTGCTGGAAGAATGGCAGCAACAGGCCAAGCTCGTCTGCTGCATTCCTCAATTGCGGGGACACGACGCTCAGATTCTGGTCGCGTGCGGGATCGTCGACCCGGACGTGCTGGCCCATCAGAACGCCGAAGCCTTGTTCCAGTCGGTGCAGCCGTTCTCGGAATCTCCGCGCGGACAGCGAATTCTTCGTTCGGGCAAAGCTCCGGATCTGCAGGAAGTTCAGGACTGGATCGGCTGGGCCCGCTGTTCTCGCAAAATTGAAGCCGCCTGAGTCGGAAGCAACGCGTAATCATACCGAACGCAGTGGGAGAACCGGTTTCTTCCGCTGCGTTCTTTTTTGCTGTCTCTAATGAGCAGTACCTTTGGTGTTTTGCGCATGAAACGCGGCCTCTGACTCGAACGGAACGGCTGGGCCCTCAGGAAAACTGCTCTAGCGGCAACAGCAACTGTGTTACACTGAAGGGGCCAATGAACGAACGTTAGAGCATTTTCATGCTTCGCCTGCAGTCGCATGGGCGGCAATCCCCCGGCCATGCTGAATTTGCTCCTGCAAACGCCTGCAGTCGGATTTTGAATTTGCTCGAGCAGAGAAGTGAGTGTGACATGTTATCGACCATCACCGAGTCGTTTTTCGGATCTGTTGCCCTGGTTCGACATCCGGAAGAAGACGAGAAACGCTGGCTGACGCTCTGGAACGAGCGGCGGGGTCAGCATGAAATGATCGCCGCCAATCGGCTCGAACAGGAGTCGTTCCGCGAGTGTCTCGATCGTGAGATCGCCTGGCAGCTCGATCTTCGTCGTGGCAAGGACTACATCATTTCCAGCATGGCCCGGCTGCATATCGAACAGGAACTCGAGCTTCCCGGCGACAGCGTGGCCCAGCCGTACATTATCGAGTTTTTCGTTACCGATCCTTACGGCAAGACAGCCAACGCGGCTCTGGAAGAGCAATCGAACACACGCTGGCTGAAGGCGACCGAAATTCTCGACGGCAAGACCGAAACCGGCGAACCGGTCGATCCCCGTCTCGTGTATCTGCTCGATCGCTTCGAACTGATCTCTCGCCACGCCTGAAAGCGTTGTCGCCGACCTCAACCGGTCCGGACTGCCGTGCATTTGCGGGTGTTGCTGATTACGAGGGATCTCGGCGCATGAGTGGGGTTCCCCAGCCGTCGTAGTTGCCGCCGAGTTGTTCGGCTTTCAGGGCCAGCGGAACGGTGACGTTCGTGATGGATCTCAGGTCCATGCGGCCGATGTGGTAGAGCTTGACGGAGTAGGAGTCGTCATCGAGTTCGATTTCGTGGCGGGGCTGACAGCCGACGGTCTGTGCCCATTCCTGAAACTCGGTGGCCGACTCAATGTCTTTGAAGTACGCGAAGTGGTCGACTTCGCGTTCGATGCTGGGGTCGTCGTTGTCCTGAGCGAGGGCCTGCAGGACCTTGGTGTCCTTAATGACCTGCCAGTCCTGTCCGGTGGGATAGAGTGTGTTCCAATACTGTTCGTGATCGGGATCTTTGATGGCAGCCGCTTTCAGCTCAAGATTGCGGCGGTCGTTGATTGCTTTCATGCCTATGACAAGGCTCGGCGGGTTGGCGGTGTAGAAGAAGAAGTAACGTTTGCCTTCGCATGTCAGCCGGCCTAGATAGTGATGCCCTTCGGCCTCGGCCAGATTCGAGAGCTCATCTTCGATTGCGTTGGCCAGTTCGTTCTCTTCCGGCGAGGAGGGAAGTCCGCCCGGCGTGGGGTTCGAGAACGAGAACTCAATCCGGCAAATGATTTCCGGAAGCGAATCGAGGATTTTGCTGATACCGATGTCGACCAGAATGGTCGCGGGAGCATCGTTCATCTGCGTGGCATAGAACTCCCAGTGCTCACTCATTGCGTTATTCCTCACGAGTTATCAGGCAAGTCAACCCAGGTTGATTACGGTGCGGTCGAGGTCAGATGGTTCGCCAGAGTATCAGCGAAGCCTTTCAGTGTCGGGGCAGGGCCTTCGCCGTAGTTGGTGTGGGCATCCTGGTTCCATTCACAGAATACGGTCGGCGGTGCGTCTTTGGCGGACTCGCCGAGGCTCAGTGTCTTTTCGAGAGTGAAGTAGCGCGCTTCGCCATCGGCGACTTCGTCGGACTCTTCGCTGGGAATCGCGGAAATTGGCAGAACGACGGCGACGAAGTAGGCTTCGGCTGGTTCCTGGACGCCGGGGAGTTCGACGATCGAGGTCGCGTGGTCGCCGATGCGGAGGGGGTGGACCGTGATGTCGGCGGAGGTGAATGACGGAGGGCTGCCGCACTGTTTGGTGACGGTGCCAATGATGAGGTCAAGAAACCGCGCGGCCTGAGGAGACGCCAGCATGCCGAGGACCTGGAGCGGTTCGGAGAGAGCGAAGCTGCGAAGTGCGTAATGGGCGAAGACGTAGTCGGGGCGTGGCCCTTTCCGTTCCGGCGGCTGGGGTTCTTCGCGTTTCAGGAAGTCGAACAGGCCCATGGTGCAGACTTTCGGTCAAGAACTAAGCATCGATGATGTCGATCAGTCCCACCAGACCCAATAGGGGGTGATGCCCGGCGGAGCAGGGACTGGAGGGACGATGGTTCCATCGGGATCCTTCTGAGAAGCATCCCGGAGTTCATCAGGCCGCAGGGGTTTGAGCAGCGTCGCCACTTTGTCCAGGGGGAGCGACGAATAAACCCAGATCGAATCTGCATAGGGCCAGCTGCCAAGACGGTTGTCTTCATACGGTTCGATCATCGAGATCGGGATGAGGACATCGTGGACATCCCGACGAGCTCGGATCGTTTTGAGATGAATGGCCCAGGCCTCAGCGGAATCGAATGGAGACGGGGGCTCGACATTGGCGGCGATCGAATGCTTGCAGCGGTTGCCGTCGAAGAAGTCTTCGATGGTTACGGCAATGTTCATCCGAAAGACGTCGTTGATGGTTCTCGCCCCCTTTGAGCGGATCACATCCAGCAGTCGCTCGCAGGCTTTAATGTCGAAGTCTTCGCCTTGATCCGGCACAACGTGAAGACGGAGCAGGAACTTGTCGACGACAGGTTGCGGGGCTTCGGGGCGCAGCGCCTGCGGGGGCGATTGTGAGCGGAATTTTCTGTGCAGCCATTCCAACATTAAGGGAACTCCCGTGGAGGCGTGAGGAACGCCCTGGCCCAAGGTGAGGATCGGGTGTGGGGTTCTGTTCAGGTTAGCGTGGGGGAGCGGAAGATGCCATGCAGTCAGACATCCGCAGTCGCGGACGGTGAAGAGGGCCGTTTTCGGAGTGAGCGACTGCCCTGGATCAGTGAGAGGATCAGCGCGCCTTTGAACAGGAGCAGCAGGGGGCTTTCGCCGAAACACTCCATGACATCACTGGCCGCGAAGAGCAGAAATGAAACGAGTTGAAGCCAGCCCGTCAGGTCCTGCTGGAAGCGAAAGAAGACGACGAAGCCGATGACGATCCACGCTACGGCTTCAAACAGATTGAAGCCAATGTAGAGGGCCGCGAACCAGCCGGGTTCGAGCGTTGAAGGGTCGATCAGGGGGTAATGGAGGACTTCGTACATCGCGCTCGATTCCATCTGGAGATTCTGACTTCTTTGAATCTACACAGAGTGTATCAAGGAGATGTTTACGCTGTGGCTGTTTCTTACTCTGGGGCCGTTTGCGGGGACGCAAGATTAATGGTGACATCATCGTCGGGCTTCAAGTCGAGACTTCGGATGGCGTGGTGGCGGATGCTTTCGCCGCGTTCCCAGTTTTCGAAGGTGAGGAAGCGGTCGAGCCATGGCGATGTGGCGTCCATCTGACCGGTCAACCAGAGTTGTTTGGAGGTGGCGGGGGGAAGTCCGACGAGGTCGTTGGCAAGTTGATCGTCCAGGCGGCCAAGGATGCGTTTAATGCTGACTCTCAATTGTCCGGTCCCGAGCTTGAGCTGGTATTCGGGCCTGGTCTCCCGGATGTCGAGGAGCAGGTAGCCGAGCCACTCGCGATCGCCGAGATTGGTGAAGAACTCGCCGACCGAATTGGTCGTCGTTTTCGAATCGATTCCGACGCAGGTACGGATCTGGTTTTGAGCGGTGATCAGCAGGATGGGCATCTGATCGAGTTTCGCGCGATTCCATCGCCAGGGAAGCTGGGTGCCATCGGGCTGGTCGAGTGTCTGGTCGAGAATGAGTTCAATATAGGCGGCGACTTCAGTGATGCCGTTTCCCGGTGTCGGGAACGTGGAGAACCGTTCGGACTCTTCTCCGGGAGCGGGAGCATCGGGCTCAGACCACCCATTTCCGCCCAGGCTCTGGCGTAATTCTCCGAAGTGCAGTCCCTGCAGTCCCGAGGGATCGAGATTGGAGGTAAAGTTCACGGTCGCTCGTTCGTTGGGATCGGGGCCAATGACTTCGAAGGTCTGCGGCTGGTCGAAGGCGACCAGGAACTCGCGGTAGCCGTACCACCCGCCAGGTTCGCTCAGCCTGACGTCGTATTTACCGTAAGGAATTTTGCGATTGATCGAGCCCTGCTCGTCGGTGACTTCCGTGATGCGAATCGTGCGGGCTTCGGATTCATCCGATTCGAGCTCGACTTCAAAGCCCGGCAAAGGGCGGCCATCAGGGGTTCGCAGGGTCAAGGTGACGTCCGAGAGGAGCGCATCGGCTGAGGATCGCGTTTCTGATCTTTGCCGGGCCGGAGGTTCGGGGCGGATGCGGCTGGAGAAGTCCTCGCGGATTTCCCGCAATTCCTCACGGACCGATTGAAGACCGGACACGTCGGTGCTATCGGTGGCCAGTCGACCATTGAGCACGGCCAGTTGCCAGGCGAGCACGCCGATGGCTATCGCGAGTACAAGCGTCAGAAACAGATGAAATCTCTGCATGAATGCGGCCCTTTTCGCATGATCCGAGAGTGAGAAGCGGTGTCACGGAAGGCGTGCACACAACATACCAACCAGGTTTGATCTGTGGCGAGTGACACTTCTGAAATCGCGGTGAACCGGACGTGCGGCGGAGCCGTTAGAGCATTTTCATGCTTCGCCTGCAGGCGCATGGGCGGCAATCCCCCCGCCATGCTGAATTTGTTCTAACAGAAAAGCGGTCTCATCTGAAAAGGAATATCGCCGTTTGGCGTGGGGGGGGGGCGGATGCAGACGGGATGAGAGATTTTGTCAGTCTCGCTGATGCGAACGGCTCGTCTTTACTGCATAATGTCCGAAAGTCCCCAGCGGCGGTATTCTGGAAGGCATTCGCCAACTGTGCCGTGCTGGTCCGACTTCCTGCGTTCAATTTCCGGAGTGGAATTCATGAGTGTGCTGCAGATCCCGGATTCGCGACTTGAAAGTTTCAGCGATCGGATGAATCCGATTCTCGTGAAGGAGACGCGGCAGGCTCTGAAGAGCCGTGCTTTCGTGGCGACGTTCATGTTGCTGTTGATCGCTTCGTGGTTGATCTGCATTTTCGGCACGACAATGTCGGGGCAGAACCTGGAATACGGCACGCCGGGCCGCGAGTTCTTTCAGGCGTTTTATGTCGTTCTGAGCGCAGCCGTGCTGGTGATCGTGCCGTTCACGGCTTATCTAAGCCTGCTGACCGAACAGAATGCGCAGACGTATGAGCTGTTGAGTATTACCTCGTTGACACCGCGACAGATCGTGCTGGGTAAACTGTCCAATTCGATCGTGCAGATTCTGGTGTATTACTGCGCGATTGCTCCGTTCATCGCGTTCACATCGCTGCTGCAGGGGTTCGACCTGGTCTCGATGGTCGTGCTGCTGGTAATACTCCTGGCAACTTCGATCCTGCTGTGCACGTTTACGTTGATGCTGAGCACGGTCGCTTCCAATCGTCAGGTGCAGACGCTGAGTTCCCTGTTCATCATGGGCGGTCTGGCGACGGCGTTCATTTCGATTCTCATGCTGTCGTTTGCTTCGATGCAGCAGAATGTGCTCAGCGATCCCGACTTTGTGGCGGGGATGATTTGCTTCTTCGTGATGGGGGCCTCTTACTTCCTGCTGTTTCTGCAGATCACGATTTCGCAGTTGATGTATGAAGCCGGGAACAAGTCGACGGGAGTGCGGCTGATCGGAACAGGCCAGAGCCTGTTGGCGTGGGGGTTGATGATCGCGACGGCGTTTTTCTTCGGCGGCGGGATCGATGACGAAGTCTTCACGACGGTCTGCATTCTGTCGCTGATCCACTGGGCGGCATTCGGGTTCTTCATCTCGATGGAGCGGGATTATCTCTCGCGACGGATCCGCAGAGAGTTGCCACAACGCGTTGCCCTGCGGATGCTGCTGGTGCCGTTCATGCCGGGGGGCACTCGGGGCTACCTGCTGCTGCTGATTAATCTGGGGATCGTACTCGCGTTCGCTCTGGTGACGATGCCGATGGTGAGTGGTCTGGGAGTCAACGAGTTCCAGGCGATTCTCGTTGTGATGCTTTATATCGTGGCTTATCTGGGGCTCGGGGCCTTCATGTCGCGGAACCTGCTGAAGGTCTCGACGGAACTGAAGCCGATGCATGCCCGGACGCTGCTGGTTGTGATCTTCGCGTTCGGGGCCATCGTGCCGTATATGATTCTGGCCGCGGTGGGATATTACGATCGATCGGGAGCCGGCTATCACATCCTGCAGATCACCGACCCGATTTCGACGTTGAATGAGGTCGATCAGGGACGAAACCCGGCGATCATCTCTTTGCTGTCATTCGCGGCGATTGTGGGTGTGCTGGCGAACCTCCTGCCGATGATCGTGGCGACGCGAGAGATTGTGTCGCCGGATCGTCCATCGCCGGAAATGTGGGAAGAGCCCGGGGAACCGATCGTGGTTGCGGAGTCTCCGATTGTAGATGCGACCACTCCAGTGGAGTAGCGTGTTCTGGTCGAGTTCTCCGATTGCATCAAGGCGGGGGATGAGCGGGAGGAAAAGGGCTTTACTTTCCTCAACGGAAGGCGGATGTCGGGCGTCAAAAAAACGACGTGGACGTGAGGTGGGAATTGCGACCGCGTTCAAATTTGGCTATTACTGATACAACCTTCGCCGCTGTACAGAACCAGAATGGTTGTAGGATTGCGCGGGGAGCCGTGCTGTCATTTCAAGTGACAATTCCCCTCATTTCGCAGGGCAGTCTGAACCTGCAAAACTTTCCGTGCATTACAATCTGAAGCGGAACCTGTCATGAGCGCTCAGGATCAGGATGAGAACTTACGGTCGTGGGAAGTGTTGCGTCTCGCGCCCTGAGTTGGACGCTGAAGCTGAATGTGCGGCAGCCTTCGGAGCGATCGTATCGCTTCGGGAGGTGGTCTTCCCGCGAAGGCAACCACGTCATGTGATTGCAAAATTTTCTGAAGAGGCAAGGAGTACCAGATGACGCCGAAAGAGTTTTTCGCCTACGCGAAGAAGAACGAAGCCGTTCAGCTCGACATGAAGTTCTGCGACATGTTCGGAACGTGGCAGCACTGCACCTATCCGCTGGACACGCTTGACGAAGGGATCTTCGAAGACGGTTTCGGTTTCGACGGGTCTTCGATCCGTGCCTGGCAGACGATCAACGAATCGGACATGATCGCGATTCCCGATCCGGACTCGGCTCGTATGGATCCGTTCTTCAGCATCAAGACCGTGAGTGTGATCGCTGATATTTTCGATCCGATCACCCGTCAGCCTTATCACAAAGATCCCCGGGGCGTGGCTCGTCGCGGGATTGAATATCTGAAGCAGACCGGCATCGCCGATTCGTGCTTCATCGGGCCGGAGCCGGAGTTCTTCATTTTCGACGATATTCGTTTCGCTTCGTCTCAGCGGGGAGCGATGTACGAAATCGATTCTTCGGAAGCCGCCTGGAACACTGGCAAGCCGGAGATGACCGGGAACCTGGGGCATAAGCTCGGCTACAAGACCGGTTACTTCCCGGTGGCTCCGAACGATTCGCTGGTCGATCTTCGGGGCGAGATGGTCGAAGAGATGATCAAGCTCGGTATCGTGGTCGAAGCCCATCACCACGAAGTGGCGACGGCTGGTCAGTGTGAAATCGACATGAGGTTCACCGACCTGCGGACGATGGCTGACCAGTTCCTGTGGTACAAGTATGTGATCAAGAACGTCGCGAAGCGTCACGGCAAAACGGTAACCTTCATGCCGAAGCCGGTCTTCCAGGACAACGGTTCGGGGATGCACACGCACATCTCCTTCTGGAAAGATGGCGACACGCTGATGGCTGGTGACGGCTACGCCGGGATGAGCGAAATGGCTCTGCATGGTATCGGCGGGATCATCAAGCACGGTCGTGCTCTCGTGGCTCTGTCGAACCCGACGGCCAACAGCTTCCACCGTCTGGTGCCGGGCTTCGAAGCTCCAGTGACTCTGGCGATGAGCCAGCGAAACCGCTCGGCGTCCTGCCGCATTCCGATGTACTCGTCGAGCCCGAAGGCCAAGCGTGTCGAATTCCGCACTCCGGACCCTTCGGCCTGTGGCTATCTGAGCTTCACCGCTCTGATGATGGCGATGATCGACGGCATTCAGAACAAGATCGATCCGGGCGAGCCGCTCGATCGCGACATCTACGACATGACGCCGGAAGAACTGGCCGAAACGAATGTCGCCCCGACATCGCTCACCGAAGCTCTGGACGCTCTGGAAGCCGATCACGACTTCCTGACCGCCGGCGATGTCTTCTCCAAGGACATGCTTGATTCGTTCATCGAGTACAAGCGGACCGAAGAAGTCGACCAGCTGCGTCTGCGTCCTCACCCGTATGAATTCGATCTGTACTACAACATCTAATTTCCCGATGTTGTCGACACAAAAGAAGCCGCGGCCTGGTTTGGGGACGCGGCTTTTTTGTTGCGCCTCGGACGGCTGGTCATCTGGCCGATTTGAGCTACCATGCCGGCATGAGCACAGCTGAATCTTCACCGTTGACCGTCTCGGAGCTGACGCGGGAAATCCGTGAGCTGATCGAGTCGAATTTCTATCAGGTGACCTGCGTCGGGGAAGTTTCCAACGTGATGCGGGCCCGGTCGGGGCATGTCTATTTCACGCTGAAGGATGAGAATGCCCAGATCTCGGCGGTGATGTGGAAGAGCCGGGCGCAGAAGCTGCAATTCGATCTGGAAGACGGACTCGAAATCGTCGTTGTCGGGCCGGTCGAGCTGTATCCGCCGCGGGGGAGCTATCAGGTCATCGTCGAGCGGGCCTTTCCGCAGGGCGTGGGGGCACTGGAGCTGGCGTTCCGACAACTGCAGGAGAAGCTGGCCGCCGAGGGACTGTTCGATCCGGGACGCAAGCGGCCGCTGCCGCGATATCCGAAGAAGATTGCCCTGGTGACCAGCCCGACGGGAGCGGCTGTACGGGACATGCTGCAGGTGCTGTCGCGTCGCTGGCCGATCTGTGAGCTGGTGGTTGTCCCGGTTCCGGTGCAGGGGCCGACGGCTGCTCCGCAGATTGCCGAAGGCATCAAGGTGGCGGGTGAGATCCCTGACGTGGAGCTGATCATCACCGGGCGAGGTGGCGGCAGTCTGGAAGACCTGTGGCCGTTCAACGAAGAAGTGGTGGCCCGGGCGATTGTGGCCTCGCCGATTCCGGTCGTGAGTGCGGTCGGGCATGAGATCGATGTGAGTATCGCCGATCTGGTGGCGGATCGACGGGCCCTCACTCCGAGTGAAGCGGCTGAGTGTGCGGTGCCGAATCAGGCCGAGCTGACGGCTGGGCTGGAAGAGATTCAGCAGCGGTTGAAACAACTCCTAATTGGACGGGCCCGGCAGGCGCGGTTCACGCTGGATACGATTGCGAGAAACCGGTTCTTTACGAAGCCGGAGGAGTTGTTGAGCGACGCACGGCGTCAACTGGACGAGCTCGATCAACAACTGGTGCGGTGTGTGAAGAGACGTTACGATCAGGAAACGACAAACGTAAGAAAACTGGCGGCTCATCTGGATGCATTGAGCCCGTTGCGGGTTTTGAGCCGCGGCTACAGCCTGACGCGCGATCCGGAAACGGGGCGGACGATTCGCTCCGCAGCCGAGGTGGAAGCCGGTCAGGCGGTTGATGTTCTGCTCTCCGAAGGCGAATTGCGGTGCGACGTGGTCGAGATCCGCCAGTCGTCTCTGACTGATAAGACAACGAAACATGGCGAAGAAAAAGAAGACTGAAACCGACACGCCGACGAGCTTCGAGGAGGCTCTGGACGAACTGCAGGGGATCGTCGGCCAGCTCGAAGATGGTGAACTGGGGCTCGAGGAGTCGCTGGGGCAGTACGAACGCGGCACGCGGCTGTTGCGACACTGTCTCGGTGTCCTGCAGAATGCCGAGCAGCGGATCGAACTGCTGACCAGCATGGATGAAGAGGGGAATGTCGAGACCGAACCTTTCGACTCCTCGGCGACTCTGGATCAGCGGGAACAATCGGCGGGGCGTCGGAAACAGAATAAAGCGGCCGAAGAGAAGTCGGATCGGCATCTGTTCGGAGAGTGATTGATTCTCCCGGCTCGATGTGTTCTCGCCGGCAGGGTGGCACAGACTTCATCTCCTCTTTCTTGTCGCCAGGTTGGTAAGCACCGTCAGGGTGGCCCGGAAAGATTCTTTCGGGGCGGCGCAATCGTGGGCGAAGCGGGATTTGACTACGAATTAAGCGAGGGTTCATTCACCTCAAAACAACGCAGAAGTCTGCCAGTTGAGGAAATCGGCAAGGGCAGGGCATTCTCCTACGGCTTCGCCGCCCTGATCGCGGAGCTGTCAGGGCCACCCGAAACGTCTTCGTCTCCATGGACTTTCGGACATTGAGAACGACTGATTCCTGTCTGCGAGGAATCGACCTGGTTAACTTGAGGATCGCTGAGGACAGGCCGCTTTTGGGCGCGCTACCCGGAAAGGAATCTCTGGGCCATCCTTTCTGAATGTGGTCGACTGTGGAAAAATGGTACAGGCCTGAATGGGTCTTTCGGACAGGTTATGAAGAAGAAATCGATTGAGTCTCTGTTTCGTCCCGCCGTTCAGCAGCTGGGCGGGTATGTGCCCGGGGAGCAGCCTCAGGAAGGCGGCTGGACAAAGCTGAACACGAATGAGAATCCGTTTCCGCCCGCTCCTTCGGTGGTCGAGGCGATGGAGGAAGCGGCGAAATCGTCGCTGCAGAAGTACCCGGACCCGCTGGTCAGTTCCTTTCGGAAGGCGGCAGCCGAGCTGTTCGATGTCGATCCGGAATGGGTGATTCCGGGGAACGGCAGCGATGAAGTGCTGACGATTCTGTTCCGCACATTCGTAGAGCCGGGCGAGTCGATCGCGTTTCCGTACCCGAGTTATGTGCTCTACGGCACGCTGGCCGAGATTCAGGGGGCCCGGTACGAACATCTGGCGTTGAACGACGACTGGTCGCTGACGCGTGATGCGGTCAAGCGGGCACAGGCGCAGAAGATGGTGTTGATTCCGAACCCGAATTCGCCATCGGGAACGGTCTGGTCGACCGAAGAGATTCTGGAGCTGGTGCCGAGCGAGGGGATTCTGGTCCACGATGAAGCGTACGGCGACTTCCGTGACAAGTCGATTTCCCGCGAGCTGCTCGATTCCGACGTGGGGAATCAGATTGTTGTGACGCGGACGTTGAGCAAGTCGTATTCCCTGGCGGGGATCCGGTTCGGGTTCGCGGTGGCGCATCCGGAAGTAATCGCCGGGATGCGGAAGGTGAAAGACAGCTACAACTGCGATGCCATTTCGATCGCGGCGGCGACGGCGGCGTTGAAGGATCAGGCGACGATGCGGGAGCGGGTCGAGATGATCTGCCGGACTCGACAGGAGTTGACCCGCGATCTGGAGCAGATGGGCTTTCAGGTGCAGCCGAGTGAAGCGAATTTTGTCTGGACGACGCATCCGAACCGTTCGCATTTCGAGATCTACGACGAGCTGAAGAAGCGGAAGATTCTCGTCCGGTACATGAAATTCCCGGAGGCGGGACCGAATCTTGATACACTGGTCGACGGGCTGCGGATCACGATCGGGACCGAGGAGCAGATTCAGACGCTGGTGAGTGCTCTGCGGGAGATTGTGTAGATCCTGCCTGAATGGTGGTTCAAGTTGCACGGTTGCGCTGAGTTCGGGAGGTTTCGCTTCCTGGAATAAGATAGGGCCAATACCACTTCGCCCACGGCTGCGCCTCCCCATCAAGTCCCCTCGCCCCCCTAGGGGAGAGGGTTAGGGTGAGGGGAAATGCGTGTGGCATGCTTCGTAGGCTGATGGTTCGCGAAGGAATTAGAACGTCGCTGGTGGATCGCCCCCTCATCCGCCCTTCGGGCACCTTCTCCCCCTGAAGGGGGCGAAGGAACAGATCTGATCGATCTTTAGGATGTGCTACTAGATAACCGCAATAAGAGTCCCGGACTGTATTGGGCAGGATGCCACCGGTACGAGTGGGGCATGATGCATTTGATGCGTTGATAGATCGTGAGGGTAGGGATGGCTCATTCAATTCGGCTGGCGGGTCCGTGGCAGGTGGAGCCGTTGGACGGGCTTTCGTTCCGGGATGGGTCGACTGACTCGCTGCGCGTGAAGCTACCGCGTGACTGGTCGGAGATCTTTGGAGAGAATCGGGGACGGGCTCGTTTTGAGCGGTCTTTCAATGCGCCGACGGGGATTGATCAGGCTCGTTTGTTTCTGACGTTCGAGGAGTTGCACGGGAGGGTCAGTCTTTCGTTGAACGGGCGCACGCTCGTCGAGCATGCGGAGCCGGTGAATGATCTGCGGGTCGAGATCACCGAGTTGCTGGAGTCGAGCAACCGGCTCGAACTGACGCTCAGCTGTGTGCCGGGGCCCGGAAAGGCGTGCGGACTGCATTGTCCTGTTCAGCTGGTCATCGAGGAATAGCGGCGGTTTTGACATTCGCCGGACCTGTGGTCAGAATGGATCAGTGATGATTGATGCGCGGGCGGCGTCCCGCGATGACTTCCCTCCAGCGGATTGATACGGTCCGCTCCTGCGCGAGGCTTGTCTCGAGTCTTGTTCAGCGACCTTCACTCAACTCCAGGTGAGCGATCCATGTCCCGCTTCAGGCTCCTCCCGCTTGGTCTGCTTCTGCTGTGCATGATCTTTTTCCCGGCTGTGAGTTCTGCCGCTGCAGAATTCCGGCTGCTTCCTCCCCGCGTTCAACTCGAGTCGACCGCTGACCGGCAGCGCGTGCTGGCGGTGATGGAAGAGGACGGTTTGACGACCGGCCAGATTCCGAATGCTGAGATCGAGTGGTCGGTGGAGCCGGCGGAGATTGCCCGGTGGGAGAACGATCGGCTGGTGCCGTTGAAGAATGGCGACGCGACGCTGACCGCTCGTCACAAGGAGAAGTCGGCGAGCGTGCCGGTGATTGTGAGTGGACAGGACGAGGAGTTCGTCTGGAGCTTTCGGAATCATGTGCAGTCGGTTTTGACGAAGCATGGCTGCAATTCGGGAGCGTGTCACGGGGCGGCTGCGGGGAAGAACGGGTTCAAGCTGTCGCTGCGGGGATATGATCCGCAGTTCGATCACTTTGCGATCACCCGACAGGCGCGCGGGCGGCGGATTGTGCCGACCGACCCGGGGCTCAGCCTGCTGTTGACCAAGCCGACCGGAAAAGTGCCGCATAAGGGCGGGGCTCTCATTGAAGAGGGAAATCCAGACTACATGGTGTTGGCCGAGTGGATTGCAGCTGGTCAGCCGGAACCGAAGGAAAGCGATGCCCGAATCACCGAGCTGGAGATCTTTCCAAAGCATTATCGCGTGAAGCGGGGAGATCAACTGCGGTTGATTGTACGGGCGAAGTTCAGCGACGGGCACGATGAAGATGTGACCGACTGGGTGAAGTTTGATTCGCACAATCAGTCGGTGGCTCAGGTGAAGGGGCCGGGGCGGATTAACGTGGCCGGCGAGGGAGAAGGGGCGATTCTGGCGTGGTATCTCGCGTTGAACGAGATGGCCATCGTGACAGTTCCCCAGGACAAGCTGCTTGACCCCGAGAAGTTCGCGTTCGATGAGACGACGAATCGTGTCGATCGGCATGTGCTGACGAAGTTGCAGGAACTGGGGATTGCTCCCTCGAAACGCTGCAGCGATGAAGCATTTTTGCGGCGGGTGTATCTGGATACGATCGGGACGCTGCCGACGCCGGATGAAGTTCGCGCATTTCTGGCGGATGAGTCTCCGGACAAGCGGGAGCAGGTTATCGACGCGTTGCTCGAGCGGCCGGAGTTTGTTGATTACTGGGCTTACCACTGGTCGGATCTGCTGCTGGTTTCGGGGCGGCAGCTGCCGGGTGCGGCTGTGACGGCGTACTACAAATGGATCCGCGAGCAGGTGGAGCAGGATATTCCGTGGGATGAACTGGTCGAAAAGATTCTGCTGGCGAAGGGGAGTTCGCTGGAGAATGGAGCCGTCAATTTCTACGGGCTGCATCGTGATCCACTGCTGTTGACAGAGAACGTGTCGATGGCGTTTCTGGGGATGTCGATGAACTGCGCCCGGTGCCACGATCATCCGCTGGAGAAGTGGACCAACGATGATTATTACGGCATGGCGAGTCTGTTCGCCCGGGTGCGGGCCAAGGGCTGGGGCGGAGATCCGCGGGATGGAGATGGGAATCGGATTGTGTTCCTGGCATTGGACGGGGAAGTGATTCAGCCGCGAACCGGGCAGCCACAGGCTCCGCAACCGCTTGATGAAGAGGCGATCGGGTTTGAGGAGTTCGAGGATCGTCGGACGGTGCTGGCCGAGTGGGTGACGTCGCCGGAGAATCCGTATTTCACGAAGGCGATTGTGAATCGTGTCTGGGCGAACTTTCTGGGCGTCGGGATTGTGGAAGCGGTCGACGATCTGCGGCTGACCAATCCGCCGAGCAATCCGGAGTTGCTCGATTCGCTGGCCGAGTTTCTGGTCGAGAACGATTACCAGCTCAAGCCGTTGATGAAGCTGATTTTGACGTCGGAGACCTATCAGCGTTCGAGCGAGACGACCTCGGATAACGAGAACGATCAGCGGTACTATTCGCATTATTATCCGAAGCGGTTGCGAGCCGAGGTATTGCTGGATGCCGTCGGGCAGGTGACGGGGGTGCCGACGAAGTTCTCGCAGCGGCAGCAGTCGGGAACGGGGCTGGAGAAGATAGAGGTCGCGGACGGGACGAGGGCTCAGCAGCTGGAAGACACGAGCGTGGTGTCGTACTTCCTCGATACGTTCGGGCGGCCGGAGCGGCTGACGACGTGTGAGTGCGAGCGTTCGAGTGAGCCGAGTATGTCGCAGGTGCTGCACATCATGAATGGCTCGACGTTGAATGAGAAACTGAGCGAGAAAGAGAACGCGATTCAGAAGGCGATCGATTCGGGCAAGTCGGATCGGGAGATTATTGAGGAGGCGTATCTGGCTTCGCTGGGCCGGGCTCCGAAAGAACGGGAGCTGGAGCAGATCCTGTCGCTGATTCCGGAGGACGTTTCGCCGGAGGATCGGCGGGTCATCTTTGAGGATGTCTACTGGAGTCTGTTGAGCAGCAACGATTTTCTGTTCAATCATTGATCCTGACTTTTCACCGCAGGATGCTGATCATGTGCTTGTTTGCGATGCTGAAAACATGGGGCCGCTTTCTCGGCATTCTCCAGCGGCTGCGCCGCCCTGACAGCCGAGCTGTCAGGGCCACCCAGGGATGGGGGCGTTCTCTGATTTGTGCGTTGCTGGCGCTGACGTGTGCTTCTTCGGTGAAAGCCGCTGAGGAATCTTCGGTCGAGTTTGCGACGCATGTGCAGCCTTTGCTGACGAAGTATTGCCTGGGGTGTCATTCGGGGGCGGAGCCGGATGGCGGCATGCGGCTTGATCAGCCGGAGATGCTGTCGCAGCCGTTTCGTGATGAGCTGGCGGCGATTGTGCCGGGCGATGCGGAGGCGAGCCTGATCATCAGGTTGATGAAGGGGATGGACGAGCCGAAGATGCCGCCGGAGGATGAGCCGGCTCCCTCGACTGAGGAGATTGGTTTGATCGCGCAGTGGATCAACGCGGGGGCTCATGGAGCGGCGGAAGCGATGGCGCTGTCGACGCCAAGGATCGAGCTGACGGCGCCCGAGCGGGTGCCGTCGTTTTCTTCGGCGTGGCATCCGCAGGGGAAGCGGGTGGCGATTGGGCGTCAGAATCGTTGTGAGGTGGTCGAGGCGGACACCAGGGACGTGGTCGCGATCTGGGATGATTTTCCGGGCGCGGTCAATCGGGTGCAGTTCTCGGCAGACGGGTCGAAGCTGTTCTGTGCTTCGGGTCAACCGGGGTTGTATGGGGAGCTGCGGTGTTACGACGTGGCTTCGCAGGCACTGCTCTGGCAGCGGCGAGGGCATGAGGATGCGATCTATGCGCTGGCTGGTCCGACGGTAAACGGGACGCTGGCGACGGGGAGTTATGATCGGACGATCGTGCTGTGGAATGCTGAGTCGGGGGAGAAACTCGGCACGCTGACGGGGCATCATGGGAGTGTGAATGCGCTGGCGTTTCATCCCGACGGGCGGATTCTGGCGTCAGCAGCGGATGACAGCACGGTGAAGCTGTGGGATGTGGAGCAGCAATCGCGACTCGATACGCTGAGTGAGCCGACGATGGCGCAAACATGTGTGTCGTTTCATCCGTCGGGCCGCGTGCTGGTGGCGGGCGGGAAGGACAAGCGGGTGCGGATCTGGTCGATGACCGGCGGGAATGCGGAGCACAGGCATCCGCTGCTGTATACGCGGTTCGCTCACGATGCGGCAGTGCTGGCGCTGGCGTTCTCGGAAGCCGGGGAGATTCTGGTGACGACGGCGGAAGACCGGACGACGAAGGCGTGGGAAGCCGAGACGTTCACGCAGCTGAAGAGTCTGCCGCGGCAAGCGGACTGGGTAACGTCGCTGGCTGCGGCGGGGAGTCCACCTCGGTTGTTGACGACGCGACTGGATGGATCGTGGTCGGTGAGTCGGCTTGATGTTCGTGTCGGCGAAACCGAACTGGCGGAACCGTTCTCGCTGTTGCCGACGCCGAAGCCGGCCAGTCTCGACGGAGAGACGAGAACGGTCGAAGAAGTCGAGCCGAATGATGGAGCAGAGGAGGCGCAGGAGTTGACGCTGCCGGTGGTGGTTCAGGGGGTGTTGAATCGCGACGGCGCGGCTGATGAGGACTACTACGCGTTTTCCGCCAGTGCGGGAGAGTCGTTCGTGCTGGAGACGAAGGCCTCGCGGAACAAGTCGCCGGCAGATACGAAGCTCGAAGTGCTGACGGCGGCGGGCGAGAAGATCGAGGCGCTGCAGTTGAGAGCGATCCGGGATTCGTATGTGACGTTCCGTCCGATCGATTCGGATCGGAATGGCGTCCGGATGCACAACTGGGAAGAAGTCCGGCTCAATGATTACATCTACATGAATGGGGAAATCGTGCGGGTCGAGCGGTTGCCGCAGGGACCGGATTCGGACTTTCAGTTTTACAGTCTCGGGGGCAAACGGCGGGCATACTTCGGCACCACGGGGTTGGCGCATGCTCTGGATGAGCCGATTTATGTGGTTGAACCTTACCGGCCGGGAGATGAGTTCGTGGAGAACGGACTGCCGGTGTTCCCCGTGTATTTCGAGAATGACGATGAAGGGACGCATCGGCTGGGGCATGACTCGCGGGTGCTGTTCACGGCTCCTGAGACCGGCTCGTTTCGGGTGCGGGTCTCGGATGTCCGCAGGTTTGGCGGGGCGGAGTATAAGTACGAACTGACGGTGCGGGCGGCTCAGCCTGATTTTCAGGCGAGTCTGTCAGCAGCTGAGTTGAAGATTCCGCGCGGGAGTGGCACGCGGCTGACGATCAGACTGGAACGAATCGACGGGTTCGAAGGAGATGTGCGGGTCGATTTTGATCAGGTGCCGGCGGGGGTGAAGATTGCTTCCCCGATTGTCGTTCAAGCGGGGCACTGGGAGGCGGATACGACGGTTTGCGTGGCGGCTGATGCCGACGCCGTCAGCGAGGACGTGCTGAAGCAGATGACAGTCGTGGCGACGGCGGAGATCAATGGCCGTTCGGTCGAGCATGCGGTGAGTGGGTTCAAGAAGATTGAATTGCTGGATCCGGCCAAAGTGGAACTGAATCTGGTGGTGACGGCGGATCAGGACTCGCCGGCGTTTGATGCGGCTCCGGTGGAGCTGACGATCGCGCCGGGGCAGACGATTACCGCCGTGCTGCGAATGGACCGGAACGGGTTCAATGGCGGGCTGAAACAGGACGTGCTGAATCTGCCGCACGGGATCATTGTGGATAACATTGGCCTGAGCGGGATTCTGATTCGGGAGAATGAAACCGAACGGCAGATCTTTCTCACGGCGTCCGACTGGGTCGCCGAGCAGGATCGCTGGATTTTCGGCATGACCCAGGGGCAGGGAAATCAGACGACGCTGCCGGTGAAGTTAAAGGTGCGGAAGCCGGAGCGGGAGAAGTCCGTGACGATTCGTTAGAGTGTAATCCGTGGAGTCGCTCGATTTTCAGATCGACAACTATCGAAGAACAGGAGCTGCAAATGCATACTTCCCTCAATCTCTCACGTCGGAATCTGCTTCAGGGAGCCGCGGCGATGGCGGCGACATGGCCGCTGGCCGGGTTTGCCGCGGAATCTTCCGGAAGCGATTCGCTGAAGGGGCGGATGTACAAGACGCTGAAGATCGGCATGGTGAAAGTGCCGGGGTCGATGACGGAGAAGTTTCAGGCGGTGAAGGAGGCGGGGTTCGATGGGATCGAACTGCAGGCCCCCGGCTATTCGATTCCTGAAGTCAATGAGGCGATCAAAGCGACCGGCATTCCGGTTGACGGGAACGTGTGTGCGGGGCACTGGCAGGTGCGGCACACCGATCCGAGTGAAGCGGTGCGGAAGCAGGCTCTGGAAACGTTGAAGCAGGCGCTGCGGGATACGCATGCCGTCGGAGGCCACACGCTGCTGCTGGTTGTGGGGCATGGGAAGGACGGGACCGAGGACGAGTGCTGGAAGCGTTCGGTCGACAATATCGCTCAGGCGATTCCGCTGGCGGCGGAGCTGGGCGTGCATCTGGCGATTGAGAATGTTTGGAACGAGTTTCTGTACGATCACGAAGGAGGCTCGAATCAATCGGCTGAGAAGTTCGTGAAGTATGTCGATGAATTCGATTCGCCGTGGGTGGGGATGCAGTTTGATATCGGCAACCACTGGAAGTACGGAGCGACCGGCGACTGGATTCGTCAGCTGGACCAGCGGATCATCAAGCTGGATGTGAAGGGGTTCTCGCGGAAAGCGGGCAAGTTTACGAAGGTGGGCGAAGGGGACATCGACTGGGCCGACGTGCGGAAATCGCTGCTGGAGATCAACTATCACGGCTGGGTGGCCGCGGAAGTGGCCGGTGGCGATCTGGAGCGGTTGAAGGAAGTGTCTGCGAATCTGGATCGAGCGTTCGGATTGGGTTGAGATTGAAGGCCCGGGAGCCGCGTTCCCGACTCTGACGGGGGAAATTCAGGCATTTCTTGAACCCGACGGGGCGGAGAGTGTCGAAGTAGAGTGGACCCGGCGGCGAAATGCTGTCTGGTCTGTTGGAAATTGGACACTTGAAACCGGGAAATCACTCCGGTAATGTATGTCGATTCCCCCCGGGTTTTGCCCCGGAGGGAACGGTATGGTGCCCGTAGCTCAGCTGGTTAGAGCGTCGGATTGTGATTCCGAAGGTCGCGGGTTCGAGCCCCGTCGGGCACCCTGATTGTTTCTCTGGACAGTCTCTGGAGAAACAGGAGTGCAAAAGAAAAAGCCGCGTGAGATCAGCTCACGCGGCTTTTTTCGTGTCCCGGACATTATTCGGGAAGACGCTTGACCATAATTTTTCGGAAGTAGACCTTGCTGCCGGGGTCATGAGCCTGCAGAGCGAAGGTGCCGGAACTCAGGACACGTTCAAAGGCTTTGCCGGCTTGAGCCCCTTCGGGCTCGTAGTAGTCGACGCAGACGTCGCCGTTGATGATGGTCTGGACGTGATTGCCTTTGACGATGATCTGGTAATCGAACCATTCGTTGTCGACGGCCGGGGCATCGTAGAGGATGTTGGTGACGGCGTAGAGAGAGCCGGTTTTCTTGGGGTCTTTTTCGTAGGTGTTGTTCACCTGGCATTCGAAGCCGCCCTTGGGCCAGCCCTCTTCCTGGAACTTTGTGTGGAAGTAGATGCCGCCGTTGCTGTTGGGCATCGTTTTGACCTGGCATTTGAATTCGAAGTTTTTGAACGGCCGATCATCGCCGACATAGAAGAGGTGGCTGCGTTCTCCTTTGGCGACGAAAGCTCCGTCTTCGATGGCCCAGCTCTCTTCGTTTTCATTGATTTTCCAGCCATCAAATGTCTTTCCGTCCATCAGGGAAACCCAGCCATTGTCTTCGGCGGAGGTGACGGTGGCGGAAAAGAGCATGATTGCGGCTGCAATCAGGGTTGGACAGATCGAACGCACGGGTATTCTCCTTGGTGGGAAAACATGTTGGTTTGGAGTAACTTGGGTGGATCGCTGCTTCGAAGGCAGTCGATCAGCAGAACATCGATGTGAGCATAACGCTCTGCTGAGCGCGGTGCCAACCTGTGATCTCCCGGGCGGGAGTCACGCGAGATTTAGAGGAATACAGTAACGGATATGTCGAAGCCGAACGGGAAAAGTGCTGCCAAGCCGGTCCGCAATTCACAGCGCGGGCTGGTGATCTGGCATGGAATGCGGATGCGGGAATTCGCCAAACTGGTGAACGTGGGAGCGGAACTCCACTGGAGTCAACTGCATCGCATTTTGCCAACGCTGTTCATGACGGCGCATAACTCGATCTGGTATCAGGTCGAACAGCTGCGAATGAAGCGGAAACTGGAGCAGACCGAGGTGCAGCCGCCAATTTTCGTGCTGGGGCACTGGCGGTCGGGAACGACGTTTCTGCACAACCTGATGACGCTGGATGACCGGTTCACGTATCCGAACCTGTATCAGTGCATCTTTCCGCATCACTTCCTGACGACCGAAAAGGCGATGGCGGGGCTGACCAGTTTCATGGTGCCGAAGAAGCGGCCGATGGACAACATGCAGACCGGCTGGAAACTGCCGCAGGAAGACGAAATTGCGCTGCTGCTGATGACGACGTATTCGCCGTACCGGAACTTGGCGTTTCAGGGATATCGGGAGCGGTACGAGAAGTACTTCGACTTCAAGGAGGCTCCGCAGGAGGAACGCGACGAGTGGAAGCGGGCGCTGATGACGCTCGTGAAGAAGCTGACGATTCGGAACAACAAGCCGGTCGTGTTGAAGTCGCCGGGGCATACGTATCGCATTGAGATTCTGCGAGAGCTGTTCCCGGATGCGAAGTTCGTTTACATCTATCGGCATCCTTACGACGTCATTCGTTCGACGATCCACCTGCGTGGAGTGATGTTCCAGTCGAACGCGCTGGGGCGGCTGAATCTGCAAAGCAACGAAGAGTTGATCTTCGAGGCGTACGAGCAGTGCATCAAGACGTACGAGCAGGACAAGAAGCAGATTCCCGAGGGGCATCTGTATGAAGTGAAGTACGAAGAGCTGGAGAAGGATCCGGTCGGACATATGAGGGCGGTTTACGAAGGGCTCGACTTCCCGGACTTCAACGTCGTGCAGCCGAAGATCGAGCAGTATGTCGCCGGTCAGAAAGAGTACAAGAAGAATGTGTTCGCGACCGATCCGCATCTGGCGGAGGTTGTGAATAACCGGATGAAATTTGTGCTCGATGCTTACGGGTATGACCCGGTGGCGTAGGGGGCTGCATTCCGCTCGGAATCGATGGGCCCGTGAAGCGCTCTACACGCATTTCCCCCTCACCCTGACCTCTCCCCCAGGGGGGCGAGGGAACTTGTATGGGGCGATGGTCTTTGTCAGCTGGCGATGAGTTGGATGGAGCCGTCGGGGTGGACTTCTCGGAGTTGGCAGCGGCCATGTCTTGGGCTGGTGCGGAGGGAGGATTGTCCGCGCTGCCAGAGCAGGTCCTGCAGTTCCTCGAGGGAGCAGTCGGTATTGGTGAAGGTTGTGCAGCCGAACGTGGCGGTGACGAAGATCTGCTGCTCGGTATCTGGGTGAACGAAAAGCGTGTTGCGAAGTTCCCCGCGGATTCGATCGGCGATGTGGCGGACGGCATCACGTGAGATGTCGGGTAGCAGGCCGATGAGCAGATCGTCGGTGGCCTGGCAGAGCAGGTCTTCGGAGCGGAATCTGCGGAGGGCGATGGAGGCGGTCTGGCGGAGGAATCCGTTGACGGCGGGCTGGCCGTTGTGCTGGGCCAGACGTGAGAAGTGATCGAGCTGAATGAAGATGACGCCGCAGGTGGCTGATGTGCCTGCGAGACTGCGATTCAGCTTTTTGAGATTCTGCTGCCAGGCGGTGAAGTCGGGCAGATCAGTTCGGGAATCGACCGGGTATTTTGACCATCGCGGTGCTCGGAAGGTTTTGCGGCGAGCCGGGGGGGAGCTGGTCGCCGAGGGAGCGGCCGAGCTGTCGATGAGTTGGGTCATCTGTCGCATGAGACTTTCGCGGGCATCGCCGAGATGAGCCGTCTGACCGGGAGTCAGCTTCTGTTGAGCCGCTTTTCGCTGCAGAAGACTACAGGCACGCTCGGCGTGATCGAGGCAGCCTGAGACATGCTTGAACAGTTTTTCAAATCGTTTGCTGGCGCGTTGCAGAGCGGCGGACTGATACCAGCGTTCATAAAGCAGGCCGAAGGCGAACCCGACTGCCAGTGCGAGCGGGACGAGGATGATGACGAGCATCATCTCGCGGCTGAGAGCAGGCAGTTGTAAGGCGATCGTGAAGTCCATCGATTGTTATCGCAGCGGCAGATAGCTGAAGCATTCCGGGAACGTCCCGCTTGAAGTGTAGGTTGGGGACGGACTGCGCGGCGGAGGGACGAGGGATTTCCTGTTCCGGGTGGGGCGGGTTGTGTCGGTTGGAGGGGCTATGGGGGGATTGCGTGAAAGCAATGGCGCGCTCTCCCCCGGCGCACTGCTGGGTTAGCCAGCAGTGGCACCCCGTGCGGCGTGTGACTCGACTGCTTGGGGGCAGGACGGTTCGGGGGAGATGGAGCGATTATTCGCTGGGTTGTGGGGGATGCTGGGCGGCGGTTGTCTGGAGGAGGGCGAGGATTTCGAGGATTTCGTCGCGGGTGAAGCGGTCGAGGAGCGCTTTGGGCATCATCGACTGGGTCGATTTGACGATGTCTTCGATCTCGCTGCGGGGGATCTTGCGGGGTTCCTTGGCTTCGGGGTTTTCGAGCAGGGAGATGCTGGTTTTGTCTTCGGCGACGACGAGGCCGGAGAAGACCTGTCCGTCGGCGGTGATGACGACGTTCATGGCGTACTTGTCGTCGATGCGGTGAGAGGGATCGAGGATCTCACGGAGGACGGCTTCGGAATTGCCTTTCCAGCGGTGGTAGACCTGGGTGAGATCGGGGCCGACGGCTCCTCCCTGATTATTGAGGCGATGACAGAGGGCACAGGTGGCTTCGGTGAAAAGTTTGTGGCCGATTTCCGGCGTGCGGCCTCGTAGACCGTCGGGGAGATCGGACGTGAAGTCTTCGACTTTCCACGACTGAACGAAGGAGCGGGTGCTGCCGATCGGGTCTGTGGGAACGGTGGGGTTCTGCAGCCAGGCATCGAGGTCGGGGACGACGATCATGACGCCGTACATGCGCATCCAGTGTCGCGGAAAGGTGCAGACGTAAGGATACTCGCCCGACTCGGTGGGGGCGGTGATGGTCAGCCGGTCTTTCTGGTGGGGCTGAACCATGGTGGTGGCGTGGAGGACGTCCGGCGATTTGGGGACGTAGGCTTTGCCGCCGTCGACGCCCTGAGGGCCGACCGCGAGACCTTCTTCAGCGACTTTCTGCAACGAGCCGGGCGTGGTGATGACGAGATTGTGCGGCATCAGGTCTTCGTTCTGCAGGACAATCTGCACGGAGCGACCGGCTTCAACAGCGAAGTAAGGGATGTCATATCGCATTTCCTCTTCCACGGTGTGGATGAGAACGACCCGAACGGCGACTTCGCGGAGTCGCTGGCGATACGTGCGGGCCAGATCGACGGGGAGCTTGGCGAGAAGCTGGTCGGTCAGCTGCATCATGCGGAGAAAAGGATCGGTCGTTCGTCGAGCTGGCGGGGTATTCTCCGCGACTTTGATGAATCGTTCGGCCAGTTCACGGGCGATCTGCGGATCGCGGTGTTCAGCCGGGATGGCGAGCAGAACGGAGATGCCGGCATCGCGAATCTGAGGTTCCGCAACGAGTTCGGCAACCGTGGCAAACGTTTCCGCGGGCTGGCCGTTGAGTGTGGCGAGAGTGTTCAGCGCATCGCGGCGGAGTTCGACAGAGTGCGGCTTGTCGGTGAGTGTGAGGATCTGGTGGCGAACCTGATTGCGGATTTCGACCTGTGGGATAAGGCGGACGCCGGCGAGCCAGTCAGCCGCTTTGGCTGGCGACGCCGAAGCGAGCTGCCAGGCTTTGTCCTGTTGGCCGATGCTGATGAGGGCGGCGTGAGAGATGGCTCGCTGGAGCGGGCTTTCGGCCGAGACGAGTTGTTCGAACTTGCCGCTCTGGCTGGCGAGGGTTTCGGGCTTCTGACGAAGCAGAAGATTGGCGAGTTGCGTGGCGGTTCTACGGCTGGCCGCGGATTCGGTATCGAGACGATCGAAGGCGGCCAGGAGTTCGGTGACTGGATCGGAACTGTTGAGTTTCACGAGTGCATCGAGAGCTTCTTCTCGATACTGAGGCGACATGGCATCGCGGATGAGGATGGCGGTGAAGACTGGCTTGTATTTGGGGTCATCGGTTCCGCGTTCGACGAGGAGGAGTCGGGGGTTGTCGAGGCGATCGAGCTGATACCAGACGATTCGTTCGCTCTTGTCGAGAAAGATCTTCGGCGGCTTGATGTCGGGAGCGGCCAAATGGTCGGCATGATCGTGCTGATGCTCCTGTGCGAGAACAGGCACAGTCAGGAGCAGGAAAGCGAGCGCGAGGTTTCGGAGCGTGATCATACGAACTGAATCTTTCGGGGTTCAGGCTTCAGATATGAACTTCGGCGGCTCTTTGCTGGATCGTCTCCAGTGGAACCAGATTGCCCTGGTTGATGCCGGGACAGGATTGTTTCAGCGAGTTCCAGGCCTCTTCATCGGCGAGGTTGGAATCCCAGAACGGCCATGTGCGACATTGCTTGGGACGAGCCGGGTAGATTTTGCAGGTGCGCGTGTGGCCATCGAAGAAAGTGCAGTCCCCGTTCGGGAACTCGTTGAGTGACGTTTTTCCGCGGAGCGGGCGGGTATGCATGAGGCGGATTTCGCCGATCGGTTTCTTGAGATGCTCGGCGATCTCGCGGATTTCTTCTTCGGTCACCCAGACCGCTCCCGGTCCTCCGGTGCAGCAGTTGCCGCATTGGGTGCATTGGAACCGGAGGCCTTCCTGATACCAGACGGAATCGGACATGGAACTGAAACGAAAATCGAACGGGGAGAGAAACTGCCAGAGAACACTTAATGCGCAAAGCGCATCGCGAAGATTTTACGCCTTGGGAGCGGGCGAGGGAACCCAGAGCGGGGCGGGGTTGCCGGGATCGTCGATGATGCGGGAGATCTGAAAGAGCAGATCGGAAAGGCGGTTCAGATAGATGCAGGCATCTTTTGGGACTTCGTGTTCGGCTGCGAGCTGCCAGAGAATGCGTTCGGCACGGCGACACACGGTTCTGGCGAGGTGGACTGACGCAGCAGCGAGCGTGCCGCCGGGGAGGATGAAACTGGTGAGCGGCGGCAGCTTGCGGTTAATTTCGACCATCCAGTTGTCCAGCCGGTTGGTCTGGGACTGGTTGAACCGGAACGGGGAGCTGACATCGGATTCGGCGGGGATGCAGAGATCGGCTCCGAGGTCGAAGAGATCGTTCTGGACTTTGCGA
Organism: Rubinisphaera margarita; assembly: GCF_022267515.1. Lineage (NCBI taxonomy): Bacteria > Pseudomonadati > Planctomycetota > Planctomycetia > Planctomycetales > Planctomycetaceae > Rubinisphaera > Rubinisphaera margarita. The sequence continues at coordinate 93,361 of NZ_JAKFGB010000009.1, forward strand.
AGTCGATCGTGCCAGGGGGCGGCGATTCCCTGAGCGAGAGCGAAGCCGAGGTGAGCGTTGAGTTCTTCGATGGTGCCGAGCGTTTCGATGCGGATGTCGAACTTGGAAACTTCGGAGCCGTCGCCGAGACGGGTGGTGCCGCCGTCGCCGGTTTTTGTCGTGATGTTGTTCAGATAGACCATGTTATTCGGTGAGTGCCTGGTCGGTGAAGGAGCCGTGCTTGAGGAAGTTGCGTGTGGCTTCGATGCTGCGTGGATCTCGCATCAGCAGCATGTGGAGGCAGGGGAATGAGCAGAAATCGCTTTCCCCTTCAAGGTGCGTACTGGCGACGGTGACGGTGCCATCGTCGTCGCCCTGCATAAGCGGGTTGTAGCCGTTCGTGTTCTCGCCCCGACCGCCGGCGATGATGCCGAATGGCACGGTGGGAATGGGGAGTTTATCGACGGTGCCGAAGTCGGTCCGGAGTTGCTGACCGGCCTGCCCCATGACCCATTGGAATGGCGGGAAGCGGTGGAGGCGGTCGGCCAGTTCGGCTCCGTGATTGGGGGTGCCCATCATGATGACGCGGCCGATTCGCTGCGTCTGTGACTGCGTCTGTGGCAGGGCGAACCAGGCTCGGATGACGAGGCCGCCCATGCTGTGTCCGACGAGATGGACGGTTTCGATGCCTTCAAGGGACGTGATGACGCGGTGCAGGTCTTCGGCTGCTTTTTCGATGGTGATGCGAGTGCTGGGATAATTGACGGGGATCGCGTAGTAGCCGTCCTTCTCGAGAGCGACTCGCAGGGGAGTGAAGGAGTTAGCGGAGCGAAGGATGCCGTGGAGCAGGACGACAGCTTCGCCGGACATGGGGGCGAGGTTCTTCTCGGTGCGGATGCCTTCCAGGGCGGTTACGCATTCCTCGAACGAGCCGGAGGCGTGGCGATTGTTCCGGCGATCGAGCAGGCGGCACTGAGAGGTCAAGACATTCTGCTGGATGCGATAGTCGCGAAAGAAGTGAATGTCACTCCAGTACTGCAGTCCCCCCAGGGTCTTCATGGCGTCTTCGTCCTGTGAATCGGATGACGGGATTGTGGCAACGTTCTGGTCGGAGATGGTGACCGATTCCAGGTCGAGATCGGGGATCTCGCTGGCCTTGCGGTAGGTCGACAGGACGGTTTTGTCGGTTTGCTGCAGTTCGACAGGCGTGCGGTTGGCGACCATGGCCAGAGTGTAAGGAATGTCGAGGATCTTCAGGACACCGAGATAGTCCGGCCCGTCCTGATGGGACGCAGGGAGTTCGGAGAGGGTCAGTTGGTCCACAGGAGTTGAGGCGAAGAGAGCCGCGTAGAGGGCGTTGACCGCCGGTGATCCGGTGGCAATGAGTTCGCAGGGGGCTTCTTTGCATTCGGGACGACCGCGGACTGCGTTTACGGCAGCGATGATGTCCCAGACACGAGAGGCATCGGCGGTCTGACCAAGCAGGGCGAAGCGACGCCGGATGTGGATCTGCTCACGATCGTCTCCGGACCAGGCGTGAGGACCGACGCCGCGAGGGGCGAAGATGGCGACGATTTCCTGCGGAGACTGTGGTGATGCAGACGTGTCGCCGGTGTTGACGTGAAACTTGAGGCTGGCCGGTTTGTTCTTGTCGAAGGAACGCGACTTCTTGAGTGTGAGCGTGAGGGGCACGCTGGCTTCGGATTCGAAACGCAGTGTTTCGGTGACGATGTCTTCGGTCGTCGATTCTCCCACGGATGTCAGTTCGGGAGTGTTCGAGTCGGCGGGCCAGTCGGGGAAGCATTTTTCGCGGAGCTGATTTTTCAGTTGCTCGGTCTGCTGTTTCCAGGCACTGGCGGTTTCGGGGACTTCCGGAGAACTGGTGGGGACGAAGGTGTCGTGGATGTTGGAGGTCCGCTCGTCTTCAGGCAGATCGCGGAAGACGCGAAGTTCTTCCGGCTCGAACAGTTTCTGGGCTGGCATGCTGACGCGATCGGTCTTTTTGAGGAAGCGGTCGAACCATTCGAAGGCGTTGACCTGGAGTCGTTGAGTGTCTTTGTGGGGGCCTTCGGCGATGGCGACGCCGAGTTTGTCGCCGGCGTCGTAGTGGTCGTAGACGCGGCGGACATCCCAGTAGACGTCCATGACGCCGTCGAGCGGGAAGATGGAATCCTTGTCGGTGTTGGTGATGAGCAGTGCTCGTGGGGCGACCAGAGCGGGGATCATTGAGAAGTCCCACTGCTGGTTGTTGATCTGGAACATGCAGTCGCAGTGGCCTTCGATGCAGTCGTCGACGACGTGGTTCCGCATACTGGTGATGCCGGCCACAGGGACGGCGGCTTTGACGCGTTCATCGAGGGCGGCGACCCACCAGGAGTAGGCTCCGCCGCCGCTGCGGCCGGTGACGCCGATGCGTTCGGGATCGACCTGTTCGAGGGACTGGAGGTAATCGATGCCGCGAATGCCAGTCCAGGCTTCGACACCAGCCGGGGTGTAGCCACGTGAGTTCCACCACCACATGTCGCCACGATAGGTTCCGTGATGGACGCCCTGAAATTCCCCGAGCTGGATGGTGTCGATCGTGAGGCAGACATAGCCGTTACTGGCGAACCAGACGCCGTGATGATGGTAGCCGACTTTGTTGCCGTAGCTGACGCCGTCTTTCACGTTGCGGGAGTGTCCGCAGACGTAGAGGATGGCCGGGAGCGGTTCGGTGACTTCGTTGGGCAGATAGAGATTGGCCGTGACGTAAAGCCCGGGGAGAGCCTGATAGTGCAGGTTTTTGACGGTGAAGGAGTCGGTCTTGATCTCGCCGGTGACGGTCGGTTTGAGCGGTGTCTTTTCGGGCTGGGGGTGCAGGCCGAGCATTTCGGCGAGTTGCTGCCGGTATTCGGACTGGCGGGTCTGGAATTCGTCGAGATCGTGAAGGCGTTCGGCGGTTTCGGATTCGACCTGGGAGGTCTTGGCTTCAAAGTAGCGTCGGAGTGCGGTGTCGTGATCGATGGGCTCAGCGAAAAGCGGTGTGATCGCAATGAGGAGAGAAAGAACCGGTAGCAGCAGGCGACTGGGAAGGATCATCGTGTGGTGTACCCCCGGGCTGAGTGGTCACTGGTGGGACGGATCGGGCAGAGATTTTCCGAGTCCTGATGGAAGCCCGATCTCGTGTCGATTCTAGGCAGGTGGAGTCGATTTTGCAGCCATGGACGGGAATTGTGGCAGATTGACGGCGGCGGGGCGGAGTCTGAGACTGGCCGGAAATGGCGGTAGCAGGTGTGTGGAGCCGGTCGTATAATGGGGAGTCGGTGTACGGGGCCTCAGTCTGTCGCGAAGCGGCGCTGAGGAGATTCGGTATCGACGCGATGCGACGATGATTCATTCCTGAGTTTGATCCCTCCTGCGTTTTCTGGTCTTTTCTCCTGCCTTGTGCGAGTCGCGTGATGCGGCCGCCCGAGCACTGGAAGTTTCTGACATGATGCAATTCCGCCGAACTCCTTTCTGGCTGTTTTTCGGTCTCCTGATTTCGCTGGTCAATGCTCCGCGAGTTGGTGCTCAGGAAGATGCCGGCGATCCGCCTGCTGCGGAAAAGAAGGAACAGAAGCCGGTCGAGAACCCGTTGAAAAATGCGCTGAAGCGACTGTTGGGCGGCGGGAAGGATGACGGGCCGGCCGGTGTCGAATTGCCGAAGATTGAAGAGGGAGAACCTCGAGCGCCGAGCGATCCTCGAATTCCGTCGATTCGCGAGCATGAGATGGTGCTTGAGAATGCGCGCGCTCGAGCCGAGATGGGGCAGTGGCCGGAAGCGATTCAGATTTATCAGAACCTGCTCGATGCGCCGGTGGACTCGGTGATGCGGGGTGATGATGGTCAGTATCGGTCGTTACGATGGGATGTGCAGGAACGGATCGGTTCGATGCCGCCAGGGGCCCGGGAAACGTACGAGCGAACGTACGGAGGGCTGGCGAAGAAGATGCTGGATGACGCGTTCGACGCCTCGGACATGGCGGTGATCCGCGAAGTGGCGGAGCGGTTCTTTCATACGAAAGCGGGACAGGCGGCGGCGAATCGGATTGCGTCTCTGCACGTGGATCGTGGGGAGTTTGCAATCGCCGCTCAGTGGTACCGCCGACTGGCGGAAAGTGGCAGCGAATTGTCTCAGGATCCAGTCTGGCGTTTTAAGGCGGCAGCTGTCTTCGAGAAGGGCGGCGTGAAATCGCCTGAAACCGAGCCGTTCGGACAGATGCCGGAAGCGGATGTGAAGGTGCTGGAGCGGCGTTTGCCGGGAAAATCGCTGGTGGAAGTTCGGGAGGCGTGGAAGTCTCTGACGACGTTTTTCAATCCGCCGCTGGATGACTGGTTGCATCCGGGGGGGGCGAAGAATCGGAGTGGACATGCCTCGGGAGGGCATCCGCTGCTGATCAGTGCGTGGCAGAAGACGACGACGGAGCATTCGGACGTACGGGATCAGGTGCGATCGCTGCAGGATGATCTGGAAGTGTCGCGGACGCCGGCGATTCCGGCGATGCAGCCGATCAGCGTGGGGTCTCAGGTGATTTTCCGGACATTCGATGGATTGTGTGTCGTTGACAGTGAAACCGGTTATGTGCAGTGGGAGTCTCGGGAGACGGTGCCGCCGTCGCGACTGATGACTTCAGGAAGCAAGAGCTCAGTCCATCAGCAGAACTTTGTGATACGCGGGAATGTGGTCACTCCGTATCAGGGGACACAGACGGAGAATCATCCCCTGGCGAACTTTCTGTTCCGCAATGGCGTGCACGGGACGATGACGAGTGATGGTTCGGATGTGTATGTGATTGAACAGAATGCGGTGCTGTCCAATCTGCTGGGGTCTTCGTACTACACGAACAATTCACTGGAGGACAATGACCCCTATCGCCGGGACTGGGGTTCGAACCGGTTGACAGCGTACGATCTGAAGACCGGTCAACAGAAGTGGAATGTTGGCGGGGAGCGGTTGTCGGGGCGACTGGATTCCGCGCTGGCGGGGACGTTCTTTCTGGGGCCTCCGCTGGCTGATGGAGGCGAGCTGTTCGTGATGGGAGAGCAGGACAATGCGATCCGACTTTACTGTCTGGCGAGTGGCTCGGGGGATGTGAAGTGGTCGTGCCTGCTGGCGTACACGGATCTGCCGATCAATCAAGATGCAATGCGACGATGGTGGCCTGCTCAAGTTGCGCTGTCCGACGGCGTGCTGGTATGCCCGACGAGTGTGGGGCTGCTGGTGGGTGTGGATCGCGCGGCCGCCGAGGTGGTGTGGATTTCGAGCTACAAAGATAGTGAGACGAACGAGAACAAACGGCAGTTCCGTGGAGGCGGCTACGCGCCGGTGTCCCCGGGATCGTTGAATGATCGGTGGTTTCCGACGCCGCCGCAGGTCGTGGGGCAGGCGATTGTGATGGCTCCAGCTGAGTCGCGCATGCTGGCGGGTTTCCGTCTGGGGGACGGGGAGGAACTGTGGCGGATTCATGACGTCGAGGGCGGCCTGTACGTCGCCGGGGCTTATGAGGGGCAGATGCTGTTAGTGGGCCGGCGCGAGCTGACGGCGGTGGAAGCGGCAACGGGGAATCGACTCTGGTCTCGGGAGTACGGCGACTTCGATGCCGTCGCTCGGAGTGAAGGCTGGCTGCCGAGTGGCCGGGGTATCATGCTGGAAGGTCAACTGCTGTTGCCGATGGCGGGGCGGGAGATCTGGTATTTCGATCTGGAAAAGAATGAGTTTGTGGGACGGGCGGCGATCGAAGAGGAGGAATTCCGGCTGGGCAATCTGATCATGTCGCAGGGTCGGCTGATTTCGGCGTCTGCCGGAGAAGTGGCGATGTTCGAGCCGAAAGCGGATGTCGAAGCGGATGTGAAACAGCGACTGGCCGCGGATCCGTCGGACTTTCGAGCATTGACGCGGCAGGCGCAGATTCTGCTGCTGGAGAAGCGATTTGTGGATGCGCTGACGGCGCTGCGTCAGATCGATGAGGCTGCGCTGAGCGGGCCGGAGGAAGGGACTTACCAACGACAGATGCGGCAGACGCTGTTTCAGGTCGTCGAAGCCAAAGAGACGCCTTCGGACGCCGAGCTTGAGGAATTGAAGCAATATGTTGTCTCGCGGGATGATCAGGAGCGATATCTGCGATTGCGTGCGCGGGCGGCGAGTGTGGCGAGGCGATACACGGAAGCCTTGGAAACCTACGGGGAGTTGAGCCGCCTGGGAGGCCGGAAACTGGTCCAGGATACGACGCAGCCTGCGCTGGAAGTTCGTGAGGATGTGTGGTTGTCGGCCCGTCTGCGGGAGTTGTGGGAGAAGTCGACTGGGGAGGTCTCGTCACGAATCACGGCTGCGGTGATGGACGCCGGTCAACGGGCGATGGCGAGCGGTGAGATTGAGGCGATGCGGAATGTGATCGCGATCTATGGCTTTCATCCGGCACTGGAGGAGTTGTATCTGATGCTGGCGGAGCGAGCCGCGGAAGAGCAGGATTACGCTCTGGCCGAGTATGCACTGGATACGCTGGCGGCTCGAGAAGATCCGTCGGTCCGGGCGAGTGCTTTGACGGCGAAGATCGCTTTACTGGAGAGTTTTGGTCTGATTGAGGACGCGGGATTTCTCGCGAGTCGGCTGTCCGACTTTGATCGTGAGCTGGTGATGTTGGATGGCTCGACGGTGGGTGAGTGGGTCAGAGAGTTTGAACAGCGAGTGCAACCGGCCGCCGTTCCGGAAACTTCGTGGGGAGACTATGACTATGAGGTGTCGCATTTCGGGACTTCCCAGTGGACGCAGCAGACGGGGACGGTGAATCTGGAGCAGTCGAAGTTGCCTTTCTATCGGCGACATCGTTTTGTGTACGATCAACGGCGATCGCGGCTGGAGATTCTGCGGAATGACACGGATGAGCTGGTGTGGTCGATTCCGTTGCAGCAGGCTGACTACATGCCGACGTCGAACGTGTTGCCGGTTCGTGTTCATGGTCATCTGATGACGGTCTATTCGCAGGGCATGGTGCAGTGTTATTCGCTGCCGGACCGCGAGTTGGTCTGGGCGCAGCCGGTCGTGAGACAGGCGGGGAACGCGGGGGTTGTTTCGCCGAGCAAGGCGACGATTCGTTCGTTGCAGCGGGCGAAGTCGGCGACTTCGCGATTCCGAATGAATCAGGGGCGGAGTCAGTACGGTCCACTGGTGTTGATGACCGAGACGACGGTCTGCTTCCGGGGACGGAACGAGTTGCTGGCCGTCGATGTGGTGGATGGTTCGATTCGGTGGGTGCGTCGGGGGATTCCGCAGGAGGCGTTGATCTATGGCGATAATGACCGTTTGTGTGTGGTGCCGCCGGATCTGGCGGAAACCCAGGTGATTGATACGCGAGATGGACGAGCGCTGGACGTCGAGGGGCTCGAAACGCTGCTGTCGGAGGGGATCGCTTTTGTCGACGAGGTGGTGGTAACGGTGAGCGAGCGGGATCCTTCGGATGCTTTGGCGGCGGAGCTGGATGACGTGGGCCGATCAGCGGCCCCGGTCAAGCGGGTGATGATTCTGGAAGGTCGTAATCTGTTGAGCCGAGAGTCGCTGTGGCAGATTGCGGTTCTGGAAGATGATTATCTGGGGATGGTGGATGATCGGCGAGTGGCGATCGTTCGGCGGAATGGGAGTGTGGAGCTGGTCGATGCGGCGAGTGGGGAGAGTGTTGTTTCCGCGGTCGATGAGCGGTTGAAGCGGCCCCATTTGAATGATGTTCTGGCCTTTACGGAGGAGAATCGACTGTATGTGGTGTTGAATCATTCGAACACGCATTCAACGTATTTGAACATCGCGAATCATCGCGTGAATGGGTTGGTTGCGAGTATTGATGTCAAGCAGGGCGAGGTTGCATGGGTGCATGAGACGGAGAAGCTGAATCTCGTGCTGGAAGATCTGCATCAGATGCCGGTGCTGATTCTGGCGGGGACGAAGCATGAGCAGAAGCACAACCTGTATCTGGGGATGTTCTATGTGCAGATCATTGACAAGGAAACGGGAAAGGTCATGCTGGACCGCTCGATTCTGACGCAGAATCAGGTGCAGCAGATTTCCTGGCAGGGATCGACGCATCAGATTCGTCTGCATGCTTATAACGCGATCTTCACGGTGAAGCCGAAAGAAGATTTCGCGAGGAAAGAACCTCCCGGGGTAGAAGTGGAGTCTGACTGATGGAGGAACATCAGGAGGAGCGCGAGAAGGCGGTTAATCGGCGGTGGAACCAGGTGCGCTGGGGAGCGGTCGGAGTGATTGTGCTGACGCTGGTTGGCGAAGCCTTTGCGCATTGGTATTTCACACGGGATGAATCGCGTAAGGCGGCTTTTGAGCCTTATGCGGGAACGATTGACTCCGCCGTGACGACGATTCTGATCGTCTCTTGCGTGCTGGTTTATCTCGGGAGTCGGATGCGGTCCACAGCTGTGGTGGACTCCGAACACGCTGCGTAACGCGGCCGGGAAGCGTTTTACTCGGGAGGATTCTCGGCTTTGAGAGCCGCGATTGTCTCGGCGTTGGTGGCCAGGAAGTCGTCTTTCCAGCGGTAGCTGTCGAGCAGGCCTGCCGTGGGGTAGCCGAGGCAGAGATAGGCGATGTAAATGGCTTCAATGGTGGCGAGGCCCTGGCCGGGATCTTCGAAGAGTTTGGAGTTTCGGGGATAGGCGGTCTGGCAGACGGGGAGCGAGCGTGGGGGGATGTCGACGAATTCGGCTTCCATGCGGGCGGCGAGTCGCCAGGTGGCGTCGAGGACAAGCAGTCCGGAAGAACGATCGGCCGGGGAGAGGCGGGGGCCGTCGATGGAGAGTCGGACGTAGTTTGTGAGCGTGTGTGGCTGCTTGAGGGGGAAGTTCCAGAAGTCGAAGCCGGGCTGGATGCGAAGAGGCTCGACGGTGCATTTGCTGCGTCGTTCTTTGTGGTGGACGACGATGATGGTCGGTGTCGTTGGAGGCATGGTTGTTATTCGACGGTCGAAGAGAGCACAGCCGGGCGAGCCAGCAGTGGTCCCTGGGATTTGTGGGTTGCCGCTGCGATGGTGCTCTTCCCACAGACAGGAATGTCTGTGCCACGGGCTGAGGGTGACGGGAGTGCTGGTTGCTTTGTCGCGTTGAGCCGCAGCGTTGATCCGTTCACGTCGGCGTTCTGCGTTGATCTGTTCACGTCGGCGTTCAACGCGTGAGGGATCTCTTTGTCCTGGCTACGAGGCGGATTTGATCTTTTCGATTTCGGCTTCGTGGGTGTTGATCTGCTGTTGGAGTCGTTCGACTTCCTGGGGATCGTCCATCTGCTGTTTTGCACCGGAGAGTTGAAGGCGGAGCTTCTGGATTTTCTGTCGGAGGACGTCGATCTGCTTTTTCTGCTTTTTGTTGAGCGGCATAGGTGGACCAGACTTTCAGTGATGACCCGGGCTCTCAGGGGGAGCCTTTGGATTTTTTATTCACGTAGATGCGGACGAAGAAGACGATGATGGTCGCGATGAGACCAAACCAGACGATCATGTACTGCGTGTTGAGTTCGTCAGCATTTTGCCCCGGGGCGGCGGAGAGTCGATAAAGGCCGTAGACCCAGGTGATGTTGGTGATGAGCAGGAGCCAGTCCAGGAACGGGACTTTCCGACGAGGTGGTTTGAGTTCGGACATGGGACGCTCTGCGTGAAGGTGCCGATCGGGAGGGTGAAGGTTCGGTGATGCGGCTGATGAAGGCGAGCCACGATCTTTTTATAGAATAGCGGAAAGTGGGGGCCGATTAAATGAATCTTTGCTGGGCGGGGAAGGCTAAGAGCGTACTCGCTGAGACTTCCTGCGAGATTCTTTGGAGATCGTTGCATCGCTGGGGATCGGTGGTGTGTCCCTGGCACTGCTGGGCAAGCCAGCAGTGGCACCCTGCGAAGGGGCTTGGGATGGTTGCAGGCCGCGTTTCTAGGACGGGACGTAGCGGTTGTAGAGGGTGCGAGCGAGGGCGAGGTCTTCGGTGCCTTTGATGATGGCTCGGCCGTCGCGGAAGAGGTGGATTTCGTGGTCGGGGGAATCCTGTGGCTGGAGCCAGAGGAGGAAGGGGTTGAGGGAGACCTGGCCGAGGGGCTTCCATTGTTCGGCCTGGGCGGCGAGGTCGATGGTGCGGCGTTCGCTGGGGGCGATCTGGACGGCATTGCGGCCACACAGTGCAGTGGACTGGCTGCCGCGTTTGCCGGAGAGCCAGAGGCGTTCAGAGCCAGTGCAGGCGGGGCAGTCGCGGTCCTGCCAGAGGGAGGTGAGATCGACCTGCTGAAACGATCCTTCCCAGGCATCGACGATGGTCATGCGGCGATCGATGTGAGAGCCGGCGGATGTGATCCACTGCAGCGCCCGCGTGCACTGGAGTGAAGCGATGATGTTGACCGCGGGGCCGATGACGCCGGAGGTGTCGCAGGTTTCAGTTTGAGGCGGTTCGCCATCGAGCAGGCAGCGGAGACAGGCGGTCTGTTGGGGGACGATGGTGAAGACCTGTCCGCGAGCAGCGATCACGCCGCCGGAGATCCAGGGGGTGCTGGTTTCGAGAGCGATGTCGTTGATGAGGAAGCGGGTCTCGAAGTTGTCGGTTCCATCCATGATGAGGTCGCAGGAGTGGACCAGGGCGGCAATGTTGCCGGAGTGGGCGTCGGTGACGTGCGGTTCGATGGTGACTTCGGAGTTGATCTCCTGAAGACGCTGGCTGGCGGCGATGGCTTTGGGCTGATGGGAGGTGACATCGGCTTCAGTGAAAAGGTGTTGCCGCTGCAGGTTGGAGAGGTCGACGAAGTCGCGGTCGATGATGCGGAGATAGCCGACGCCGGCGCGGGTGAGTGTTTCGGCAATGGAGGAGCCGAGCGCGCCGCAGCCGATGATGGCGACACGTGCGTCGGCGAGACGCTGCTGGCCTTCGGAGCCGATGGGCTGGAAGAGGATCTGCTTGCGATAGCGGTCGGGATTCATGCGGAAATACGGGTCGGGAATTCAAACAGGATTGCGGTTGAGATTTGTCGAAATCGAATCGACAGGGGGTGTTACCAGAGGGAAGTTTAGGTTCGAAGTTGCGAGTGGGGAAGGGGCGTGCGTCGAGGACGAACGTGATAGGGCAATGGATTCCGGTCGAGCACTGCTGGGCAAGCCAGCAGTGGCACCCTGGTGTGGGGAAGGAGTCTCCAGGGAGGAGGAGTTTTGAGGGTGGTGGTTGACGCAATACGCGTCCGCACAGCGGACCCTACCGAGCGCAACAAATTTGTTGAGGTTGAATTGAGTGGGTTCTGGAAGGAAGGGATATGAGGATGTCGGTGATGCGTGAGAGTGGTGAGCGGATGGTTCTGCCTCGGGTGGGGCGGGATGATTTCTGGACCGTGGTGCATGAGCAGTATGCGGGAGAGCGGCCGGAGCGTTGGAAGGCGCTGGCGATTCTGGCGCTGCGTGAGAATGGCGGATGGCCGCTGGAGATGATCGGGACGGTGTTCGGGCATCATCGGGGGCATGTGTCGCGGATTCTGGCGAAGGTGAAGCGGGATCTGCGGGAAAGCTTGCGGCAGTCGCCGGAGTGGCTGGGGATGGGGGATCCGGAGGAGTTCGATGAGCTTCAGGAGGATGGGTTCTCGGATCCGGATCGTCGTGAAGGATGCGGGAGGTGCCGGAATGCGCATTGAGACGGTGGCGATCGAGCGGCTGAAGCCGGCTCCTTATAACCCGCGGGTCGAGCTGAAGCCGGGGATGGCGGAGTTCGAGCGGTTGAAGCGTTCGTTGACGGAGTTCGACCTGGTGCAGCCGCTGGTTTGGAACGAGCGGACGGGGCATGTGGTCGGGGGGCATCAGCGGCTGGCGATTCTTCAGGAGGAAGGGACGAGCGAGGTGCCGGTGGTTGTGGTCGATCTGCCGATGGAGCGGGAGAAGGCGTTGAATGTGGTGCTCAATAATGAGCGGGCGGGTGGTCGGTGGGATGTGGCGAAGCTGCAGGAGCTGATGGGCGAGCTCGTTGAGTTGCCGGACTTTGATGAGACGCTGACGGGATTCAGCGAGGAGGATCTGAACGAGCTGATGTTGAAGCCGGTGATGGAACTGCCGGTGGAGCGTGAGGGGGATGAGGGAGCAATTGTGGTGACGTGCCATGTCACTCAGGAAGACTGGGAGGTGTTTCGGGAGCGGATGGATGAGCTTCTGGATGTGGTGGAGTTTGAGATGCATGTGAAGGGGGTGTAGGAGGGATCTTGCGTTGGGGTGTCTCGATCTGTGGAGCATTTCACGCGTTGTTCCCCCCCTCACCCTGACCCTCTCCTCCCAGGGAGGCGAGGGGGCTTCTGTTTGGATTCGGGAGTGGGTTGGAGGCGGGAAAGCGGTTGGTGAGGGGTGAGTTGATTACGCGTCCGCACAGCTGACCCTACTAGAGTGGACGAGTGGGGTGTGGGACCGCACTGCTGGGCAAGCCAGCAGTGGCACCCCTTTTGTGGACCTTGCTGGAGTTGAGGGAGGTGGTGATGTTGGTGTCGGTGGCTTATGACTTTTTGCCGAAACGGCGGACGGTGCGGACTTCGCAGGTGATGGATTGTTTTGGGGTCGATTTCGAGCAGGGGCGGTATGTGCTGGCGGAGGAGCTGGAGTTGGCGGTGGAGGCGGGGCAGGTGGTTTGCTTCACCGGGGATTCGGGGTCGGGGAAGTCGAGTCTGATGCGGGCGGCGGCTGGTCAGCTGGAGGGTGTGCTCGATATTGATTCGCTGGAACTGGAGCAGGTTTCGTTGATTGACGGGCTGGGGCTGGATGTCGCGGAGGGGCTGCGAGTGCTGGGAGCGTGTGGTCTCGGCGAAGCTCAGGTAATGCTGCGGACGCCGGCGGAGTTGAGTGACGGGCAGCGGTATCGGTATCGACTGGCGAAGGCGATTGCGGATCAACCACAGTGGATTCTGGCTGATGAGTTCACGGCGACACTGGATCGGACGCTGGCGAAGGTGATTGCGTTCAACGTGCGGAAGATCTGTTCGCGGATGGGGATCGGCTTTCTGCTGGCGACGACGCATGAGGATGTGGTTGTGGATCTGGAGCCGGATGTGCATGTGCGGTGTCGGCTGGGGGAAGAGCCGGTGGTGGTGGCTGGCGATTGTGACGGAGAGGGGGATGCGGCTGCTGGAAAAAAGTCATCAGCTTCGCCGATGAGATCTGGGTCAGTGAGGCGTCCCGGAACGACTGGCCGTATTTCGCTCGGTGGCATTACCGAACGCATGCGGTTGGATTCGTCGTGCATGTGACGATGCTGTGGCATGGGGAGGAGCCGATCGGGATTTGTGTGTTCTGCACGCCGGCGCTGTCGTTGAGTTTGCGGCGGAAGTTCTTTGGGCTTTCAGGACGCCGGTCGAAGTTGAGTTGCAGAGCGTTGAATCGGCAGCTGGTGACGCTGACGCGGGTGGTGATTCATCCGAAGTATCGCGGGGCGGGGCTGGCGAGTCTGTTTGTGCGGCGGAGTTGCGAGAGCTGTGCCTGGCCGTGGATTGAAGCGCTGGCGGAGATGGGGAAGGTGAATCCGTTCTTCGAGCGAGCGGGGTTCGTTCGTGTGGGGAAAGTGGCGATGCAGTCGGGGCGTTCGGTGGAAGAACATTCGAGGATTTACGGCGGGAAACGTCGGGATGGGCAGCGGGTGCGGGTTTCGGACGAGACGCACCGGAAGAGCCGGTATGCGGAGCCGGAGTATTTTGTCTTTGATAATAGGGGCTAGGGGCTAGGGGCTAGGCACTGGGCGCTAGGCGATAGGCGATAGGGGTTAGGGGTTAGGGGTTAGGGGTTAGGGGCGGATGAAGTGAGGTGAGGGGATGTTTCGGGAGGCTCGGCGGGGGAAGCGGGGGCGTGGATGTTTGGGCGAGGGGGAGTTGGCGGCGGTGTCGCAGGTGGGGGTTGATGATCAGCGGGCTTATCTGGAGCTGCTGTTGCGGGGGGCGAGTCCGGCGGCGGCGTGTCAGCAGTTGCAGCTGGATCTGTTCGTGGTGATGGAGGCGATTGCGGAGGATGAGGAGTTCCGCATCAAGGTGGATGCGGTGTATGACGCGTTGAGTCAGAACGTGGCGGCGCGGTTGTATCAGGAGGCGATGAAGGGGAGCGTTTCGGCGATGACGCAGTGGTTGAAGCAGCGGCCGCCGCCGGAGTGGATGGCGTTGCGGGTGGAGGGTTCGGAAGGTTCTGGATGGGATGCGTTGTCGGATGAAGAGTTGCTCGCGCGGGCGCGGATGGAAGGGATTGCGATCCCGGTTGAGCTTGAAGGAAGCGGTGAGACGTCGGGGGGCGGCGCGGCATCCGCGGCTGTTTCGTGAGGCGTTGATTGTGGAGGGGGATCCGGGGCGGCGGTTGGGGAGCGTTCTGGAAGACTGGCAGGAACGCGATTTCGCCGCCCTGGATCCCGGGTGGTTGCGGCTGGCGGGACAGTTGGCGGATGGGGAGCCGGCGGCGGGGGGCTTTCAGCGGGCTTATCTGGAGCGGCCGCGTGGGCACTCGAAGACGACGGACATGGCGGTTCAACTGGCGTGGATTCTGCAGAACAGTTCGCGGCGGGTGGAGGGGCTGGCGGCGGCAGCCGATCGGGATCAGGCGGGTTTGCTGCGGGATGCGATGGAGCGGCTGGTGAAGCGGAATGCGGAGCTGTGTCCGGACCTGGTGTTTCGTCAGCATGCGGTGATTCAGCGGAAGACGGGGAGCAGGCTGTCGGTGATCTCTTCGGATGTGCAGAGCAGTTGGGGGCTGTTGCCGGATTTTGTGATCTGCGATGAGCTGTCGCACTGGGAGAAGCCGGAGTTGTGGTACTCGCTGATCTCGTCGGCGGCGAAGAAGGCGGACTGCATGCTGCTGGTGCTGACGAATGCGGGCGTAGGTCGGGGCTGGCAGTGGGATGTGCGGGAGACGGCGGCTCGGAGTCGGCGGTGGTATTTCTCTTCGCTGGATGGATGCCGGGCGCCGTGGATTTCAGAGGAGTGGCTGGAGGAGCAGCGTCAGTTGTTGCCGGCGGCTGTGTTCGACCGGTTGTGGAATAACCGCTGGCAGTCGAGCGATGGTGGGTTCGTGAGCCTGGAGGAAGCGGAGCGTTGTCGGGATGTGGAGTTGACTGCTCAGGTTCAAGGGCAGCGCGGGCGGCGATATTTCGCGGCGATTGATTATGCAGAAAAGCATGACTTCACAGTGGGCGTGGTGGTTCACTGGGAGGGAGAGGTTCTGGTGGTCGACTGCATGGATGTGGTGCAGCCTCGGTCGGGGCAGCCTGTGCAGGTGAGCTGGGTCGAGCAGTGGATTGAGCGGATCGCGGAGAGCTTCGGCAATGTTTGCTTCGTGCTGGACGAGTATCAGTTGCTGGCGACGATTCAGAAGTACGACGGACGGGTGGAGCTGGAGCGGTTCGCTTTCGCGGGTGGGAAGGGGAATCATTCGCTGGCGGTGTGTCTCCGGCAGTTGATTGTGCAGCAGCGAGTGCGGTGGTTTCCGGGGTGTGGAGCGGTGGAGAGTTCGTGGGGGCGTGATGACCTGGAGACGGAGCTGGCGTCGGTGGTGGTGAAGGAGAACAGCCAGGGGCGCTGGAGGATTGATCATGTGCAGGATGGCGTGCATCACGATGACCGGGTGTTTGCACTGGGGGCGGCGGCGCTGCGGGCCAGTGAGGAGTTGGGTGGTGGGGACTGGATGGAGGTGTCGCCGCCGGGGGGTGGGTTTGGTTGGTAGGTTGTTGGGGGTGGAGAAGGGCATTGCCGGGTGTAAGCAGCTCTCATGGGATGGTGTCTTCACTTGGGGCACGTCGTTTGACGCACAGACAGGAATGTCTGTGCCACCCTGCCGGAGGTGGCTACTTGAGTTGACTGTCACGAAAAACTGCGCAACGAAGTTGGGGTGGGTGTCGGGGTTGTTAGTGAGGGGGTTGGATGTTCGAGTATTTGCGGGACAAGGTGGCGACGGCTCGTTTGCGGGCGCGGTATGAGCGTCGGGTGCAGGAGCGGTTGATGGATCTGGTTGAGGAGGGGACGCAGCGGCCGGTTTCGGAGGATGCGGGGGACTGGCTGCTGGTGGGCGAGAAGTCGGGACGCTTGGGGGAATCGGAGCGGCGGGAGCTGCGGGATCAGGCACGGGAGCTGGTGCGGGACAATCCTCACGCCCGGAACATTCTGCGATTGCTGGAAGCGTATGTGGTTGGGGACGGGCTCAAGCTGACGGTGGCGGCGAAGCGGACGTCCGACGAACAGATCGAAGACCGATGGCTGACGGTGCTGGCGGAGTTGTGGGAGGAGTTTCTGACGAAGAATGCGTCTCACTTCTCGTATCGGGAGTACGCCCGGCGGGTGTGGCGGGACGGGGAGTGCTTTCTGCGATTCTTTGATGATGGAGAGTGGCCGCCGTCGGTGCGGTTTGTTGATCCGGAGCGGATTGGGGCAGGGCCTGATGATCCGCATTCGCAGGGGGTGATTACGGATGAGCGGGATGTGGAGCGTGTCCGGTGCTACGTGCAGCTGGATCGCGACAATCGCGATGTGCAGGAGATGATTCCGGCGGATGAGGTGGTGCATACGCGGTATGGCGTGGATACGAATGAGAAGCGGGGTGTGAGCTTTTTTGCTTCGATCGTGCAGCCTCTGGAGAGGTTTGATCAGTGGTCGCAGACGGAGTTGCTGGCCAGGAAGCTGCAGTCGTCGATTGTGTTGTGGCGGAAGGTTCAGGGCGGAGCGGGGAATGCGGCGGCGATGGCGGATCGGGCGCGGAGTGGGGCGTCTTCGGAGCTGGATGGTGATCTGCGAAATGAGCGGGTGTTGCCGGGGACGATTCTGACGACTTCGGCGGGGACCGACATTCAGTTTCTGCAGCCTGATACGAACTTTGGCGATGCGGTGCCGCTGGGGCGGATGATGCTGCTGTGCGTGGCGGCTGGGGCTGGGATTCCGGAGTTCATGCTGACGGCGGATGCTTCGAATGGGAATTATGCGTCGACGCTGGTGGCTGAGGGGCCGGCGGTGAAGCTGTTTCGGAGTGAGCAGGAGTTCTTCACGGCTGCGTTTGGCCGGCTGTGGCGGAAGGTGATGGAGTCGGCGATTGCGGCGGGGCTGATTCCGGCGGAGGTGCTGGGTCAGGTGGAGTTGCGGTGGGCGTATCCGGAGCTGGTGAGTCGGGATCGGCCTCGGGAGCGGGAGGCGGATGTGCGGCTGGTGGAAGCGGGCGTGCTGAGCCGAGCCGAGGTGCAGCGGCGGGAGAAGCTGGATCCTCAACAGGTGGCGGAGGAGTTGACGCGGGAGCAGCCGTTGCGGGTTCAGTTGGCGGGGCAGAAGACAGACGGGAGCGGGACAGATGAAGTGGATGCGTAGCGGGAAGAGTTCGAAGCGGGAACGGCTGGTGGAGTCTTTGCCGGAATGGTGTGTGACGTCGGAGCAGGTGGACGCCGAGGAGTTGTGCGTTGCGGATGTGGTGCTGGCCGGGCCGGAGTCGCGGAATGGGTATCGGTATTCGGAGCGGGCGCTGCGGGAGGCGGTGCCGCTCTATGAGGGGCGGCCGGTGTTCCTGGATCATGCGGTGAATGCGAATCGTCCTTATGAGCGGAGCACACGGGATCTGGTGGGCTCGGTGCAGAACGCGCGGTTTGCCGAGGGAAAGATTCGGAGTGAAATTCGGGTGCTGGATACGGAGTCGGGGCGGATGTTTCTGGCTCTGGCGGCTTCGGAGACGGCGAACGTGGGGATGAGTCATGTGGTGATTGCGTCGCGGAATAAGGACAAGACGGTGGTTGAGCGAATTGATGAGGTGATCAGTGTGGATGCGGTGGCGTTTCCGGCGACGACGCGGACATTGCGTGAGCAGCACCGGGAGGAATCGGTGATGGCCCCTGGTTCGTATGAAGCGGTGCAGACGGGAATCGATGAGGTTCTGGCCGCAGAGGGATCGGAGCGGGTCGCGGTTTGGGACGGTTATGTTGCGATTCGGTCTGAAGATGTCGCGGAGGGGATGTATGCGATCTGTGAGTGGTGGGAAGCCGAGGATGGATCGTTTGAGGTTTCGGAAGTGGTGCTTGAGATCGGTGAGGATGAGCTGACGAGTGGGGAGTGGTGGTCGCGGCTGGATGGTGAGGGGGAGGTCGAAGAGGAGCAGATCCGACGGAGTGGGAGTGCTCGGAGACGCTTGCGTGGTCGGCGATCGGCGACGGGCGTTGGCCCGATGCTGGAACGAATGCGATTGCCGGCGGGGGTGGTGACGGAGGAGTTTCGTCGGTGCCTGGGAGCGGTGCGGGATCCGCGGGTTCGTGAGCAGCTGATTTCGGAGCGGAAGCGGTTCGTTTCACTGGGGCCGGTGAGTTGTGGGCGCGGGAGTGGAGGTGGAGTGAGTGTGGATCGGGAGTTTGTGCGGGTGGTTCGGGGAGGGTGATGGCGCACTGCTGGGCTAGCCAGCAGTGGCACCCCGGGTCGGTGGTGGCTTTGTGGACGCTGAAGACAAGCCACTTGTGGCGTTGCCACCCAGAGATGAATCTCTGGGCCATCCCTGGTGGAGAGAGGTCTTCGGAGTGGAGATGAATTCGGGGAGTCGAGTTCGTACAGGCAGGAACCAGTCGATGAGAGTTCTGGCGAAGTGGCAGGCGACGTCTAATGACGAGATGGGTGGTCATCTGAAAAGGAATGGAAAGCTGTAAGTTGAGGCACGCGGCAGGTGCATTCTCCTACGGCTTCGCCGCCCTGACAGCACAGCTGTCAGGGCCACCCTTACGGTCGCTGTGCTGAAATTGAGTTTGTTGAGGAATGTCTGTGCCACTTCAGGTGGTGAGTGTCGGAGATTGGGATTAGATAGCGAGCGGAAGCGTTCGTTCTGCAGGTTCTAGGAGGAGTGGTGATGGGGAATCGGTTGCGGTTTCGGTCGGGTCAGGTGCAGTTGGTGAAGGTGCCGGTGGATTCGGCTTCAGTGATTGAGGCGGGGGATCTGGTGTTCCTCGACAGTGGTGAGGTGAAGGCGGCGGCGGATTTTGCGTGGGACACGGATCTGGCGACGACGCAGGGGGCGTTTGCGGACGTATTCCTGGGGGTGGCTCATCAGGCCTCGGAGGCGGGCGAGGCGGAGCCGGTTTCGGTCGATGTGAGTCCGTTCTCGGTCTATGAGTTCGATGTGCAGAGTGCTTCGTACGGATTCGGGGATGTGCTGGGGCCGGACGAGCTGTCGTCGGCGTTGATGAATCAGCAGCTGGAAGGTGTGGGTTCGGCGGCGAATGGGATTGCCCGGGCGATGGAGACGCGATCGGGGGGATCGTTGCGGGTGAGTTTTGCATCTGCGTTTCATGCGGGTTCGGCGAATGCGGCGGCGGTGGTGGGGTAGGAGTTAGGCGCTGGGCGCTGGGCGGTAGGTGCTAGGGTTTAGGGGTGGGGCCGGTGGTGGTTGCTCTCTGGGAATAGTGATTGCGATTGTTGCGATTTGATAGAAGGTGATTGTTGATGCGTGGGCAGAATTTGCGGGAGCTGGTGGAGTCGCTGGGGGCGGAGGCGTTCTATGGGAAGGCGTGTTCGCTGCTCAATGAGGGGGAGCTGACGGTTGATGACTTCAGCTATTACGAGCTGGCGGATGCGTGCCAGGTGTTGCCGCGATTGCGGTCGGTCCAGGAGTCTCTGCAGGGGCAGCCGGTTTCTGCGGCGTTGCTGCGGGAGTCGAATCCTGGAGTGGGGACGACGCTGTTTCAGGTGATGTCGGGTGAGCTGATTGGCCGGAAGGTGCTCGAAGGTTACGAGAACGACGACGGATTCATTGGCGACAAGCTGGTGACGGTGGTGAGGAGTTCGCTGCGGAATCAGAAGCTGGTCGGCTTTCGGGCACTGGCGGGGCCGACGGAGGTGCCGGAGGGGCATCCGTATGAGGAGTCGACGTTCGAAGAGAAGTACGTGACGACGGCGGAGGCGAAGCAGGGGCGGATTCTGTCGATCAACGAGGAGTTGATCGCGTTTGATCAGAGTGGCGAGATCAACCGGCGGGCGATGGCGCTGGGGCATTATCTGCGGCAGGAACGGGAGCGGACGATTGTTCGTGGCGTGACGGACGCGGACGCCGGCCAGGGGAAGTATGTCTATCGGCCGAGCGGCAGTGGTGCGTCTCTGTATGCGACGGATGGTTCGCGTCGGAACTGGGTGGGCGTGGGGAATACGACGTCGCCGGATTTTGACGCCGCGGTGCCGCTGGTGGACTGGACGGACATTGAGGAGGTGCTGCACTACCGGGCGACCCAGGTGCGGGACGATCGGATTGATGGGACATCGCGGCCGGTGATTGCTCCGGCGAAGTATGTGCTGGTGCCGGAGGCGTTGCGGGGAACGGCGAGGGGAATCGTGCATGCGACGGAGGTTCGTCAGGTGACGGCTGACGGAGAGATGTCGGTGGCGAATCCGTTTGGCGGAATGCTGGATGTGCTGAGTTCGCCGTTCATTGATGAGCAGGGGGGAGCGGCGGCCAGTGACTGGTATGTCGGTGACTTTGCGCGTCAGTTTGTGTGGACTGAGATCTGGCCGGTGCAGACGTTCCTGCAGCGATCGGAGAGTGAAGCGGCGTTCGAGCGGGATGTGGTGCTGCGAGTGAAGGCGCGGTACTTCGGAGGGATCTCGGCGGTTGATACGGCGTATGTGACGAAGGTGGATGGGGAGTGATTGTCGGGCGGGTGTGACGATCCGGTGAGGTGATTGCATGCCCACGCGAGCGTGGGCATGGCACCCTGCTTTGGGTGTGATCATGAGAGGCACTGGCGGGACGCCAGTGGCACACGGTTGAGCCTGGAGTTCTGTGAAGGCATGCCCACGCGAGTGTGGGCATGCACGTTGAGTGTGAATAGCCGAGGCCATGCTTTGGGTGTGATCATGAGCGGCACTGGCGAGACGTCAGTGGCACCCTGCCGCGATTGAATTGATGCGGGCATGTTAGATA
Source organism: Rubinisphaera margarita (assembly GCF_022267515.1). NCBI lineage: Bacteria > Pseudomonadati > Planctomycetota > Planctomycetia > Planctomycetales > Planctomycetaceae > Rubinisphaera > Rubinisphaera margarita. Next base: position 114,235 of record NZ_JAKFGB010000009.1, read on the forward strand.
TGGGAATGAGGGCATGAAGTACTGCGGGAAGGTGGTGAGTGGGGATTACAGCCGGGTGGTGGCGATGGGGCGGCCGGATGGTTCGAGCTGGGAGGTTTGTGTTCGTCCGTTGCGGTTGAGTTTTCATCGGGTGTTGCGGGAACGAGGAGTGATGATGCCGCAGCCGCCGACTCGGGTCTCGCGGGATTCGCAGGGGCGGGTGATTCGGGATGCGGATGGCGTGGCGGTTCTGCAGCGCGATGAGAGTGACGCCGGCTACCTGGCGGCGGTGGAGAAGTACCATCAGCGGGTGGCGACGCTGATTGTGTGGGAATCGCTGCGGGAGGATTCGCGGTTTGAGTTTGAGGTGAAGGAGCCGGCGGAGGGCGGGGACTGGGGTGCGTTCGCGGATGCTTTGTATGTCGAGTTGGAAGAAGCCGGCTGGACGGCGGGGGACGTGATCTGGTTCTGTGAGCAGGTGGCGGAGTTGAGTCAGTTGAGTGCGGGGCATGTGCGGGAGGCCCGCGCGGATTTTTTCTGAGTGGCGAGGCGGAGGCTTCGCTGCATTCGCCTCGCGGAGTGGTCTATCTGGAGTTGCGTGTGTGCGAACGGCTGGGGATGCGGAGGCCTGAGTTCCGGAGGATGCGGTACGAAGAGCAGGTTTCGTTGCTGGCCTATGAGCGGTTGCGGCAGGAGGAAGAGGCGGCGATTCGTGGGGCGACTTCTTGAGAGGGGGGCGGGGTGAGTGACCTGGAGAGTCTGGCGGGTGTGGCTGGCAGTGAACTGAGTACGGAGCAGATCCATGCGATTCTGAACCAGATTGATCTGGATGTGTTGAATCTGGTGCGGGATGGGAAGCTGTCGGCGTTGAAGTATGCGGTGGGGACTGATCCGAGAGCGAGTGTCGATCGGAAGGCGAACCTGGAAGCGTTGCTGAAGGCTCGGAAGCAGTATGAAGAACTGCTGCGGGAGCGGCTGAAGCGTGAGGGGGATGCGGAACCAGGTTGGGAGGTTTCGCAGGCGGAGGTGTGGGATCGGTCGTGATGGAAACGCACCGGCAGAGCCAGTGGCAGACGGCGACTCAGTAGGGAGGTGCGGGGATGTTGGCGGGATTGATTGAAGCGGATCTGGGAGTGGCGTTCGCAGATTTGGGGGATGAGATGGTTTATCGGATCGTGTCTACGGAAGTGGATGTGGAAGCAGGGACGGTGACGGAGTCGTGGGACGACCGGGATGTGGTCGGCCTGGTGGGGACGGTTCGTGACGAAGGGATTGAGAAGGCAGCCGAGCAGACGCGGGGGGCGAAGTTGCAGGTGCTGGTACGGAGCGAGGAGTTGCCGGAGGACTGTCCGGCGTTGACGGACCGGGTGATTGTGCGTGGCGAAGAGTATGCGATCGAGGAGTTCCGCTACATGAGTGAGGGGGGATTGTTCGACCTGGCCGTGCGGCGTCGGTGAATCGACGGCGCTGGGCGGAGCGAATGGCACAGTCGGTGGAGTTGGGGAGTCGTGAAGTATGCAGATCTCGGTGGAGTCGGATGTCGGCGAGCTGTTGACGAGGTGGGGGGCGGGGCGTTCGCGGATTGGACGAGAGCGGACGGAGAGCCTCCGGGACGCGGGGCGGAATGTGCTTTCGCGGGTCATTGCTGATCATCCGGTTGATACGGGGCGTTCGCGAGCGGGCTGGGAGGCGGCTGAGCAGATGCTGGGGTCTGGCGGAGCTGGCCAGGGCGAAGGGATGGCGTCGGCTTATGACGAAGGGGAGCGGAGTCGACTCGAGGCGGCGAACTTCGTGGAGTATGAAGTCTTCCTGGAGTACGGGGCGCGGGGACGGCCGGGGCGAGCGATGGTGCGTCGGGCGTTGGAGGGATCTCGGTTGGAGGCGGCTCGGAAGGTGTTGGATGGAGTGGTGCGGGCGATGACTTCGGGCGGCGGGGTCTGAACGGGAGATGAGTCGCTGGTGGGGCTGCGGACAAGGCGGGCGGTCAATTGAGTTGGTGGCGTATGTGAGCGACTTCGTGTGACTTCGTCACCCAGACGTACGCGTCTGGGCCAGACTGGGGTGGATGCACCATGTGGTGGGATACGCCTGCGGCTATGTCAGTCTACGGGAGTTGATGTGATTTGAGCATGCCCAGGCGAGCGTGGGCATGACACCCGTTCTGGGAGAGTCGTTTGGGCGGGTGAGAGCCGGGGCTGTGGGGGGATGATGTTGATGGTTGAGAGTCGGGATCTGTTGCAGAGTTTGATGGGGTTCTGGGAGGAGACGTTCGCGGGTGGGTGTCCGTCGATTTATCCCGGGATGAAGTGCGACTTTACTTCGGAGTCATCCTGGGTGGAGTTGCAGGTGCCGAGTTCTCTGGAGTTGCCGAGTACGCGTGTGGGATTGAAGTCGATGCGGTTTCTCCTCGATGTGCATTGCTTTGCGAAACGCGGGACGGATTTGAAAACGATGCCGGGGCTGGTGGATGCGACTCGTGATGCGATTTCGCGGCGGGTGTGGGCGGTGCGGGACTTTGCGGACGTGGCGAAGCCGGCGGTCGGCTATGCCCGGATGGGTGATGTCGAGGTGCGGGATCTTTCGAGGATTGAGCAGCGGGTGCTGGGGAGCGAGCTTCAGCATGTGCTGGTGAGTGCTCGGGGAATCGCACAGATGATGCAGTGAAAGTGAGGGATGGGAATGGCGGTGACGAACCTGGTGAGGAATCTGCGGGATGCGGAGCTGGTGTTGCAGGACGGGACGCAGCCGACGCCGCAATCGTTGACGGTGTTGCTGGATGAGGGGGACCTGACCTGGACGGAGCGGGTCAACACGATCGAGATCAAGGATCGGGGACGGATTGCGGGAGGGCATCTGCGGAAAGGAGATGAGGCGTCGGTCTCGCTTTCGTTTTCCGCGAAGTGGACGCAGCTGATTGGCAAGGGAGCTGACGGGGCGGATCCACTTCAGTTGTATGAGTTTCTGACGCTGGCTTCGGGGACGGGGGTGGCGAGCACGTCGGCGGATGGCGAGCAGGAGACGTTGACGCTGGAGTTCCGGGTGATTGATCCGGCCGGCGTGGCGAGTGAGAAGGTGGTCTTCGAGAAGGTGTATCGGGAGACGCTGAGTCTTTCGGAAGGGGATGAGTTCAATGTGATCTCGTTCACCGGGAAGGCGTTTGTGGTGGCGCCGGTTGTTTCGAGGATTTAGGCGTTAGGCGCTGGGCGCCAGGCGTTAGGGGGCATGGCACGCGTCTGGCGCGTACTCAAAGCGTATTGGAGAGGTGATGTCGTTTAGTGAGTCGTTGAGTATTCAGATTCTGGCGGACAGTTCTCAGTTTCAGGGGGAACTGGACGAGGTACTGGGGCGGCTGGAGTCTTTGAATGAGCAGTTGAATCGGCTGGGGCAGTCGGGGGCGGCTGTGTCGCGGCTTGGTTCGCAGTTTCGCAGTCTGATGTCGCCGTTGGCTCAGGTGTCGAGTCGGTTGGGCCAGGTGGCGAGTCAGGTGCGACAGTTGAGTGGGATGTCGGTGTCGATTGATGTTTCGCCGGCGATGCAGGCGTTGGGGCAGTTGAGTGCGATGATCGCTCGAGTGGCGGCGCAGCTGGCGTCGCTTTCCGGCGGTGGCGGCGGAGGTGTCGGGGTGCCGCCGGTTGGTGGAGGTACGAATCCGGGCGGCGGTGGTGTGCAGGGGAATGGCGGCGGGGGCGGCGGATCGTCGCGGGTGTCGAATGGCGGGCGAGGGTATTCTTCGGGTGGGATGGTGACGGGACGCTCGGGGATTGATCGGGTGCCGGCCTGGCTGACGGCGGGAGAGTTTGTGCTTCAACAGTCGGCTGTGGCAGAGATCGGAATCGGGCGGCTGGATGATCTCAATCAGGGACGGACGGCGAAGGCGGAGTTGCCTGCGCGGAAGAGTGGCGGTGAGGGTGAGCAGACGGTGAATCAGTTCGGGGAGATTTCGATTCATGTGTCGCAGCCGGTCGATCTGAATGAGCTGGTACGGGATCTGGAGTTTGCGGGGCATCGATTGCGGAATCGCCGCGGGTGAAGCCGTGGTCCGTCCAGTCGGGTTCGGTCTGGTAGAAGCGGGGGGCGAAGATGGGATTGGTGTTCCGGCCGGCGATTCTGAAAGCGGGGACGTTCCATGCGTTGCCGCAACCGATTACGAAGGTGCAGATTCAGGAGAGCTGGGATTTTGAGCGGTATAAGGTGCTGCTGGAAGACGGTGACGGGACGGTTGGGCGATCGCGGAATGGGGTGGATATCACGCTTCACGGGGAAGTGGCCCGGGTTGGCGATCAACTTCTGTTGAGTGAGGTTGAGATGCTGGCCGCCCTGGAGGACCTGAGAGCGGTTTTTCATGCGGACGGGGATGCGTCGTTCTCGGTTTATCTGTACCGCGATGAGGGGGATGAAAGCTCTCGCTACTTCCAGGAGTGCAGTGTGACGCGGTTCGTGTATGACCTGACGCGGCCGGAACTTTATGTGTATTCGCTGGTGTTGCATGCGGATGATCCGGTGTTGCGGGGTGGGGGGTAGGGGCTGGGCGTTAGGCGTTAGGCGCTGGGTGCTGCGTGGAGATTATTCGTTGGGTGGTGTCCGGATGGCTGGGCGGAAACGGGAGTTTCGGGGTTCAGTCTATTGAGGAGGAGTGGTGAGTTATCAGAGGTTGATACTGCACTATGGGCATGACCCGGAGGATTTTCTGGGGGTGTTGTCGCAGAGTGCGGTGAAGCGCTGCTGGTTTGAGTTGCATCGGCAAGGCGGGTGTGGGCCGGGTGAACTCCGGTTGAATCAGGAGTTCATGAGTCGGGATGGGATTGAGCCGGGGCATTGGATTGCGTTTGAGTACTCGACCGGGGTTCGGTGGTACTTTGGACGCGTTGAGCAGGTGGACTGTGATTCTCCAGCAGGGATGCGGGTTCAGCTGGAGGGGGCGGGGGTTGAGCTGACGGAAGTCTTTCCTGGAGCGTTGACCGCGGTTTCGGGCGGGCCGAAGCCTCATCGGTATGGACGGACGGATCAGTTTGGCAACGACCCGAATCACGACGTGGAGTCTCAGGACTATGTGGTCAACTCGGCGGAGTTGATTCGCAAGCTGATTGAGCAGTATGTCGCCGGGAAGACACACATTCTGCATGTTCCTGATCTCATTGAGACGGGCACGCTGGTTGATGACGTGACGACGTTGAAGTTTCACGGCGAGGAGACTGTTCGCAGCGTGATCAAGGACCTGGCTTTGCGAGCCGGGAATGCGAGCTGGGGTGTCGATGCGGAACGGCGGTTCTTCTTTCTGCAGCCTCGTGAGGAATTGCTGGCGACGTACGAGGAACATCGGGATTTGACTCGCCTGGCGAGTTCGCGGTCGCGGGAGCGGCTGTTTAATCGGGTCATGCTGACCGGGGATTACGTTTACGATCGACGGGACGATTCGTCTCAGGTGGCGCGGCGTTCGTTTCGATGGCGGGGGAACTATCGGCAGCCGGCGAGCATTGAGGAGTATGGCGAGCGTCGGATACGAATCTGGATTCCCTGGATCCGGACGCAGGAGGATTCGCGGGCGTTCGTGACGGAGTTCTTTCGTGTGTATGCGCATCCGGTGACCCAGTATGCGTTGCAGACGAAGCCGCAATCGGTGCTGCCAGTTCCCTGGGAGGGGAAGGTTCAGTTGCGGGACCGGAATGGGACGGAACTGGTCACGATGCAGGCGGAGCGAGTTCGCGTGCTGTTCGACCATGCTCCGGTGTTGCAGATTGAGTTGGGGCCGGAAGATCCGAGGAATCTCTGGCCTGAGCCGCCCCATGACGAGCGGTGGGAGCTTCCGGACAGGATTTCGAACTTCGGGGGCTCGGATCTGACGCTCTCCTCGGAGGGCCTGTCGCTGACTGAGAACAGCAATACCGACGGAAGTGGAGTGTCGGAGAGCGAAAGTAGCGAAGGCTTGACTTCGGATGATTCGGCGACGTCAGAGGACTCGGCGACGAGCATTGGATCGGATTTGACGAGCTTAGTCCGCTCGGACTGGAGTTCCCTGGGTTCCAGCGAAGTGAGTGATTCGTGGTCATCGCTGGATTCCGCGAAGGAGAGTGGGAGTTCGGGTGGAACGACGCCGGCATCCACGGAGATGAGCGGCTGGTCGGGCACGTCGGAAGGACCTCTCAGTGAGGAGGGTTCGGCGGGAACTTCTGGAATGAGTGGCGAATCGAGTGAAGCAGTGAGCGAGGAGACGACGGGGAGATCGAGTTGGTCGGCAGAGTCTTCGGCATCCTCGGGCGATGTGGGAACCCGTGATTCTGACTCCGTGACCGCAGACTCCATGATTGATTCTGACCTGACGGAGCCTGTGAGTGCGAGTGAAGGAAGCAGCGACTGGAGTCACTCTGGCGGAACAAGCGATCCGAACACGTCGGGCGGCACAACTGAGGGTGTGGACTCCGGGAGTGACGTCAGTTCGTGGGCGGAGGTGACCAGTTCGGACCACGGAGACGAGTCGAGCTGGGACGAGTCCGGCGTAACGGCATCGGGGTCGTGGGAAGATTCGTCTGAACAGGGTGGGTCGACAGAGCCGGATCTTTCTTCGGGTGCGGACGGGACGGAGACATGGGAAGAGCGTTCTTCCTGGATCGAAGGAAGCCAGAGTGTGGAGAGCAGTGGCTGGCATGGTTCGGACGGGATGTCCTCGGCGGGATTCGAGTCTGAAGGGAGCGCGGACACAGACAGCACCCTGTGGTAGTAGGCAAACGCAACGATCAAACGAAAGAGCGAAGGATGGAAGAAGAGTCACCGGTATTCTTTCGAGCGGGAACGGATCGCGAGCGGATTGCGTCCCAACTGGCGGGTTCCTTCGGCGGTCCCATGCCCAGTGCGTGTTGGCTGATTGGGGGCGGACCGTCTCTAACGGCCGAAGTCGCTGACCAGATTTTGCAGACGCCGATTCCGCGGATGGGGATCAATCTGGCGGGGACCGGGCTCCTGCGTCCGACGTTTTGGACGGCGTACGATCCGACCGTGCGATTCCTGAAATCGGTTTATCTGGATCCCGGCATCATGAAGTTTGTGCACGAGCGGCGGGCGATGGACCTGGTTCCGGAGACGACCTACAAAGTGTGCGAATGTCCGAATCTGTACTTCTTCGAAGGAGATCGCCACCGTGGCTTTCAGCGATTTGTCAGTGAATCGCATCGAAGGATTGTCGACTGGAACGACAGCTTCGTGCAGGCGATCGATATCCTGTTTCAGCTGGGGTTTCGCAGGATTTATCTGGCTGGGTGCGATCTTCATATCAAGGCCTCGGCGGAGCTGTGTCGTATGTCTCTGGAAAAGGGTGCGAAGCTGCCGAATGGGAAAGCGCTGGCGGATGTGACGGCTGCGTGTGAAAAGGCAGGGGTGTCGCGACGCGAACTGATTCGATGTGCACCGGGCCAGCTGTATCACTTTGAGCAAAGAAAATCGTTTCAAGCCGCAGTGGCGACTGATCAGCACTACATGAGGGTTGTGCAATATCTGCGGCTGGCGCGACGCTCGATGACCATGGCCGGACTGGAGTTGGTGTCCGTTACGCCGGGAAGCCGTCTGAACGATTATTTCCCGTATCGCGACATCGCCGAAGTCGTCGGCGACTTGACTGGATTGATTGGGCCACTCAGCGAGCCGACAGTTGGGCTATATGAACGGACCGAGCCGCGACTGCCGGCACTGCAGTGGACCATGCGGGATTTCCGTCCGCTGCACTGGTCACCGGACGGGAAGGATCGGCCGATTGCGTGTGAACAGATGGCAGACGATGAGCCCGCCGACGATGAAGCCGATCTGCCACTGCGGATGATGGATCAAGACGTCCGTCGAAGAGAGATTCAACGCATGCAGCGCGAGTCGGTGGAGATCAATGAAGTCGGATAAATGTCTCTGCCAGCAGCTGACGGTTGTAATTCCTCAGTACAACGCCTGGGAGGAAACAATTTCCTGTTGTTCTTCACTCTGGCGGCACCATGAGGGAGCGGTGAATGTTGTCGTGGTTGATGACGGGAGTGCACCTGTTGAGGCGGAGTGCGCCCGGAGATACCTGGGGCACAAAGTAACGGTTCTTTCGCAGCCCCATCAGGGAGTAACGTCTGCCTGGAACCTGGGGCTTCAGGCGGTGCGAACGTCTTACGCTGTGCTTCTGAATAATGACGCGATGACGCTGCAGCCATGGATTGGGACGGCCGTTCGCCTCCTGGAAGAGAACCCTCGTCAGTTGTTGGGAGCCGAGCGTCGACGGGAACGGCTGCTCGATCGGATCGCGATGTTCGATCCTGGGACGGATTGGTCTTCGATGCTGGCCGGCTGGTGTGTGGGCTTCAGTATGAAGCTCTTTGCAGAGGTCGGGCGGTTCGACGAGGCGATGTCTCTGTACTGGTCGGATACGGACTGGCAGCTTCGGTGGAGAGCGCTGCTGGGGGTCGCTGCGAGTTCGCGCCTGCTCCCGAAGGGGGTGCTGAGGCATCGCGGGCACCAGTCGACGCAACGAGTTCACGAGCGTTCCGTGTTGTGGCAGCGTGACCGCAGCCGCTTTCTTTTGAAGTGGGCCGGGGATGCGGCTGTTGGGAGAGGCTAGATGCGGCTGCTGCAATATTGCAACGTGGGCAACATTGTTGGAGGGACCGCGGCTTGTGCCTGGTCCGTCACTCGGGCACTTCCGGAGGTGGAACATCACGTTCTTTTTCGAAGTCCTCCGACGCGGGTGACTCAGATCGCCTTTCGGCATTGCCGGATTGAGCATGCCAGGCAACTGGAGTGGACCGACGCGGTCAGGTCCGCTGATCTCGTGCTGCTGCATAACATCTCCAGTCGCGAGGTGCATTGGAATAGTGGTGCCGATCTGCCTTCGGTTCCGATCGTGCAGTATGTGCATTCTTCGGCTCGCGGACATGCGGCGGCTCATCGAACCGCCTGTTGCTCGCAATACCTCCGTGAACTGCTGGGACAACGAGAGTGGAGTGTTCTGCATCAGGGGGTGCCGCTTGCTCCGATTGAAGGACGCACGAGGGCGACCGACGGTTTCAAAGTCGGGCGGATCTGCACGCCGACTGCTCGAAAGTGGCCCGAGGCTCTGATTGAGTTCTATGACACTCTGGCCCGGCGACATCCTGCAGTTGAGTGGGAGTTCGTCGGTTGTCCAGAGGAGCTGAAAGATCGACTGGCCGAAGCCTGTGGTGGTCGAGTCGCGTTTCATAACGCCGAATTTGGAGCACGAAGTCGGCTTCACGAGTGGCACGCAATGCTCTATCACCATCCCGACCTCAGGGAGACGTTCGGTCGAACAGTGGCTGAGGCAATGCGGTGCGGATGCGTACCGATTGTCGACGATGCAGGTGGTTTCTGTGAGCAACTTGGCGAGACGGATGGCTTCCTGTGTCGGACGACTGACGATTTCAGTGACGCTGTCGCAGCTCTGATGAGCCGGTCGGAATGGCGGAAGCGAGCGGATCGATGTCGCGAGAGAGCTGACCAATTTTCGCTGCGAGCCTTCCGTGGCCGGCTGCTGGATGTGTTCAAGTCGTTGTAAGAGCTACAAAAAAGGAGTCCCCCTTGTGTCGTAAACACCCAGGATTCGGGGGCCGTTGATTCCTCTGGTGCGATGCGGATTGATGGGGTATAAGGCCCAGCCCTTCCTTTGAACATCCCCTCCCAAGACCGATCTCAGGTTCTTCGATGTGCCGTTTCCCCAGCTGTATTGACGTGGCCCGGCGATTCTGCGGGCTCATCATCTGCCTGTTTGCGAGCCCGGCTGCGAGTCTTGCCCAGTTGCATTCGCCCCAGCCGCACGCTGCCGGTCCGCCGACATCGAGCTATCGCCAAACGGCTGCGACAGAGCCGGTCCTTCGTCCGTCGATGCCGCCGGCGCCGCCTGCACAAAGTCCGTATGGTCCACCCGGGAACTATCGGGGAACAGATTCCAGTGTTCCTCAGCCCCCGGTTGTTCTGCCGATGCCCGGAGGCCACACCTTTCAGGAAGGCCCGGGACACGGAGGCCACGGTGAAGTCTATCAATCTCCTTATGAACTCAACTTCGACGGGGCGGCTCCGCCGCGTGGCCCGGTCGATCTCCCTTACTCGCTGGATTCACACGGTAGCCGTGACGAGTACTGCCTCCCGTATCAGGGGAGCGAGTATTATCAGTGGACCTTGCTGCCGTCCGATTTACTGTACAGTTCCTATCTCGGAGCACCCCGTGAGCCGCGACTGGCTCAGTCGCTGTTGTACCTGAACGGAACCGGCTGGATCTGGGAGCTGGAAGCCGGGGGCCGGGCGGGAATTATGCGATACGGCACGGCTCGCGAAGATCACAACGAGGGCTGGCAGCTGGATGTCTGGGGCGGAGCATTTCCTCGCCTTGTATTTGGTGAGAATCTCGACCTGGATGCCGTGGACTTCAAAGTCGGTGTCCCGTTGACCTGGCGGCAGGGTCAGTTTCAGGCGAAACTCGAATGGTATCACATCAGTTCTCACCTCGGTGATGAGTTCCTGCTGCGGAACCCGACCTATCCGCGGCTCGATTATCTGCGGGATTCGATCGTCCTGGGGGGCGGGTATTTCCCGGTCCCTGAGTTGCGTCTCTATGCCGAAGCGGACTACGCCTACAACAAGAACGGAGGGGCGGAGCCGTGGCACTTCCAGTTCGGAGTCGATTATTCGCCGATTTGCACGACGCCCATCAGTCGGCCCGATCCGTTCTTTGCGGTTAGCGGGCTGATTCGCGAAGAAGTAAGATGGAGCGGCGGCGTGAATGTCGTGACGGGCGTGCAGTGGCGGGGCGTCGAAAAAGAAAGCCTGTTCCGCATCGGACTGCAGTACTACAACGGGCAGTCGCTTCAGCTTTCGTTCCTGAATGACTGGGAACAGCTGTACGGCATCGGCATGTGGTACGACTTCTAAAGCATTGTCATGCTTCTCCTGCAGTCGCTCGGCGGCCATCCTCTGCCATGCTGAGTTTGCTCCGGCAAACGCCTGCCGTCGAATATTGAGTCTGCTCTGAAAGCCGACTGCTCGACCCCTGGCCGGCGTAGCCCTCACTTGAGATTGGGCTGAAATGCGGGTCAGGCCGCGAACTGATCGGCGACCCCATTCCCGTGAGCCTGCTGTTGCCGCGAGTAGCCTGCTCCACGAGACATCGGAGGACAGAGCTCAACGATGTGCCTTCCGAGTAGCATTCGAGTCGCGCATAAAAAATCCCTCCCGAGATCTCGGGAGGGAAATGACCCCAGGGGGATTTGAACCCCCGTTATCGGACTGAAAATCCGGTGTCCTAGGCCTGACTAGACGATGGGGCCGGGTAGCTTATTGACTCGGATGAGTAATCATCCGGGATGATTTAGGTTTTCGGCAATTAACCGCAGATGCCTTGAGCCAAAGTGAGGTGGGTTTCGAGGTGAGACACGCTGTCAGGTGACAGGTTCGTCAACATCTTTGGCTTCGAGCTGGGCTTTGATTGCTTCGTAAACTTCGCTGCGATGGATCGAAACGTCTTTGGGAGCTTCGATTCCCAGGCGTACTTTATCACCTCGAATATCGACAACCGTGATCACAATCCGATCATCGATCACGATGCTCTCATTTTTTTTCCGTGACAGGACCAGCATCTTGCTCTTCCTCCGCCGCAATTCGTGCGAAACTCTCTGAATTCAATCGACGACATCCACTGACCTAACGTAACCGGATTATACTGGTACGGTGATTGCTGGCAAGCCTTCTCGCCCCAATTTTTTCTCCAAACGCTGAAGAGAGGTTTAAGGCCGGTCTCGTCAGGATGTGGCGATCAAACAGTGGCAGGCTGTCAACGGGTCGGATGCGACACTGAGAGTCGCCGGATCAGGCCAGGCAGCCACCTGTCGGCTGCCTGCAGTCTGGTCCGTTGAAATTGCGGAAGCGGCTGAACAAGAGCCTCGTCCTGATGGTCGTTTAGACCATATCCTTCAGCCCCTTGAGAGGGCGAACTTTGACCACGTTGCGGGCCGGCTTGGCTTTGACTTCCATCATTTCGCCCGGTTTGAACGGATTCGGGCGCTGGGTGGCTTTCGTGGCTGGCTTGCGGGTCACTTGAATCTTGAAGAGACCGGGCATGTTGAACACTCCGGGGCCCTTCTTGCCGAGATTCTGCTCAATCAGCGAGTTGAGGGAATCCAGAACGGAGCTGACTTCCTTCTTGCTGAGACCTGTCGACTCCGACAGGGAATTGAGAATTTCCGTTTTCGACATTGGCTTTTCTTGTTTCGCAGCCATGCGAGCCTCCAATAGGGGTGCGTTACAAACTTCGTTGATAATCGTGGTGCGTCGTTCGAATCGAACAAAGAGACCGTAGTAAAGTACGCGCGGGGCCTATTGTCAATCAATACAGCACGAAAAGGCCCTAAAAACAGGAGAATCCGCACGAGATGGATAAAAAGAATGACCCGAATAAGGGCTTGCAAGGGCTCCGATTTCGCGCAGGAGGAGCGGCTCACAGCGCGGCTCGGCGGTCAGATCCGACCGGAATCCGACCGGGAATCAGGAGCGGTGCGAGCAGGTGAACAGAAGGGGCACGCGATCAGGTACGAAGCCGATCAACGAGGCTGTCCGACTTTCAATGTGTCCACTGCAGAGGAGTCCACTGCCGTAGGGCAGGGTGGCTGTTAATTCTCTTCCTTCGCGAGAAACTCGCCGCCGCTGATGAACATGCCGCGGTCGCAGGGGGTACACCATTTGATTTCGACGCGGTAGTCGAACTGGCGGTTCTCGCTGGCCATTTTTACGGTCACTTCGCCGGGCTGAAGAGCTCCGCGATGCAGCAGGCCCAAGCCGAAACGGCTGATCTCACGCGTCACCGCGGAGATGGTGTTGCCGCGGCTCGTTACGATTTCCGCAGGCACCGACAGTTCGAGCCGGTCGACAGCCCGAACGTTATCTGAACCCGGTTTTCCGATACTTTCCAGGATTTGACGAAGGTCTTCGAGGGAAGGGCGGCTCCATGGATCGGATGACATGGGAGAGACTCCTGGGCAACATAGGGTTCACGGGATCGCAGTGCTGGCTGCTCAACTATATGTCACGAATTGAACGTTGTCCTGAATTCGCTTCCGCGCCGGTGCAGGGAGCATTAACTGCCTGGGCGGATGCCGGATAGAGCGGTTGATTGGAGAGAGGCGATTCTGCAAATCCCCCTTCTCACCGTCGGTGATTTCCCTCCAGTTTCCAGCGGTACGGATCGTGCCGGATCGGGTTCCAATCTGGTATAACTGGGTGTCACCCCTCTTGAGGTTTGCAGCATTCACATCCTCCCGACAGGAGCCGCGTCCATGAAGGCCCTTGCCAGTCTCGCACTTGTTGTCCTGCTGACACTCTCGGTTCAGGCCGAGGAGTGGCCCCGGTTTCGAGGCCCGGAAGGGCGGGGTGTCGTCTCCAATGTGGCGTGGTCGGGGACGTTCTCTGAGCAACCGGTGGCGTGGCGAACGGCTCTGCCCGGAACGGGAGTTTCTTCGCCGGTGATCGCCGGAGAAAAGGTATTCGTTACGGGCGCGGATGAGGCGTCCAGCCAGCGGGTTCTGCTCTGTCTTGATCTGACGACGGGAGATGAAATCTGGCGGAAGGGATTCCCCTTCGCGGCTTATAAGAAGCACAAGAACAATGCGTTTGCAGCCAGCACGCCGGCCATCGATGGCAATCGACTCTTTGTCCTCTGGCAGGATCCAGAGAACTCCGTTCTGAATGCCTTCACGCTCGATGGGGAATCGCTCTGGGAATTCGGACTCGGTCCTTATACGCACGGGCAGGGGGGAGCCAGTTCGCCGATGGTCTTTGAGGACGTCGTGTACGTGGCTCACGATCAGAAGCAGCCGAGCTTTCTCGTGGCGATTTCTGCTGAGACGGGAGAAGAACTCTGGCGGCTCGATCGAAAAGGGGAACGCGCCTGCTATCCCACGCCCGGACTCTTTCAGGCTGCCGATGGCTCTCCGGAAATCGTCTTCTCTCATTGCTTCGAAGGTGTGATTGGCGTCAAGCCGAAGAGCGGTGAGGTCCTCTGGGAAATCGCTCCGTTCGGTGACTTTTCGCAGCGGGCAATTCTGTCGCCCTTTGTGACGGAGCAGGGGTTGCTGATTACCGGAAGCGGAGCCCAGGGAGGCGAGAGAAACGTCGTTGTGCTCCGTCGCAACGCGGGAGGCGAGCAGGGTATTGAGGAGGCGTACCGCATCGAGCGGGGGGCTCCGCATGTGCCCACTCCCGTCGAGAAGGAGGGATTGCTTTACCTGTGGGGCGATCTGGGAATTGTCACCTGCGTGGAAGCAGCGACTGGACGGAAAGTCTGGCAGCATCGCGTCGGCGGCAACTACTTCGCATCGCCAATCTGTGTGGGGGAGAACGTGTTGAACGTCGATACCGATGGCAACCTCGTGGTTCTGGCGACCGGACGCGAGGCGATCGAGCGGAGCCGCGTCGCTCTGGAGGAAGAATCCCGGGCTACCCCGGCCTTTGCAGACGGACGGCTGATCGTGCGGACGAAATCGCACGTTGTCTGTCTGCCAGTCGTCGGTCCCTAGTTTTCCTCCGGGCTCCCCGATTACGATGCGGTTTCGGCCGCTGGTGCCGTCCGTGTTGAAGAAATGTGATCTCGATCGAGAGGTCGACAGCAGTGATTGAGTAAGAGCTATGAAGCAGATCCGGATCGCAACTCGAGCAAGTCAACTGGCGCTGTGGCAGGCGAATCACGTCGCCGATCTGATACGCGCCGTCGACCCCGAACTCGATGTCCAACTCGTCGACGTGACCACTCGCGGCGACGCCGATCAGACGCAGCCGCTGCACCAGATGGGCGGTACGGGCGTCTTCACCCGCGAAGTCCAGCGAGCCATTCTGGAAAACCGGGCCGACATTGCCGTGCATAGCCTGAAGGATCTGCCGACCGAGATTCTGGAGCCGGATCTTATTCTGGCCGGCATTCCGGAGCGGGAAGTGAAGTGGGATGCTCTCGTGCTTCCGGCGAGCCGCAAAGAAGAGAAGGTAGATCCCGCCAACCCGCTGGCCGTCCTGCCGGAGAACGCGAAGATTGGAACGGGAAGCCTTCGCCGTCAGGCGCAACTTCTTGCGACTCGTCCTGATCTTCAACTGGCGGAGATCCGGGGGAACTTGAACACGCGGCTCAAGAAGCTCGACGATGGTGAGTACGATGCTCTTATTCTCGCCTCAGCCGGTCTGCTCCGCCTCGGATGGCACGATCGCCTTTCCTGCCGTTTGCAGCCTCCGGTGATGTTCCCTGCGGTCGGGCAGGGAGCCTTGGGACTCGAATGCCGGCGTGACAACAGGCCCGTCATTGATCTGCTGCGAGAGCTGACGGAAGCCGACGTCTGTCTGGCCACCACAGCCGAGCGGGCTCTCCTGGCCGCTCTGAGAGCCGGCTGCCATGCGCCGGTGGGCGTTGACTGCCGGCTTGATGAAGATGTCACCGAGCTGCTGCTGACCGGCGTCGTGCTGTCTCGCGACGGGACTGTGAAACTCGAAGCCACAGCCGGCATGCCCGTCGGGCGTGATGCCCTCACTCACGAGTACTTCGATGCCGCCTGCGAGAACGCCCGCAATCTCGGAGCCGAAGTTGCCCGCGAACTCGTTGAGCAGGGCGCCGCGGAACTGATCGAGCAACGCCCGGAGTGAGTGGCTGATAACAGGCTCTCCTGATTGAGCTGGCCCAGACGTGCACGTCTGGGGGGCGAAGTCCCAGGAAGCTGCTGTTCATCGCTGGAGCAAATTCGAAATTCGACTGCAGGCTGCCAGTGCACTGCAGAGAACGTCGGTCAGCGATCTCTTGTGGCTCCGCCACTCAGACGCACGCGCCTGAGCCATCCGGAAAATCCGGCGGGCTTCCCCTCACAAAAAAAGCACGCCTGCGATTGCAGACGTGCTTTTTGCTTTCAGGTCGTTGCGTTGAACTACGCCAGGATCTTCGAAATCGGAGCTCCGTCGTGAGCGACGCGGAATGGGCGTCCGTTCGGAGCAATGATTTCCTTGCTCAGGTCCAGACCCATCGCCGTGGCGATTGTGGCATTGAAGTCGGAGACGGCCACGGGATCGTCGATGGTGTACTTACCCTCTTCGTCCGAGGCTCCGTAGACCTGTCCGCCCTTGATGCCGGCTCCGGCCAGGAAGCTTGAGAAGGCAGCAGGGTGGTGGTCGCGACCGGCGTTCTGGTTGATCCGCGGCGTGCGGCCGAACTCAGTCGTCAGGACGACCATCGTGTCCTTCAACAGGCCACGCTGTTCCAGATCCTTAAGAAGAGCTGAGACAGACTTGTCGATCCGACCGAGGGCATCCGGCAGCTTTTCATAGATGTCGGTGTGCATGTCCCAGCCACCGATGCTCACTTCGACGAAGCGAACGTTCTTCTCGACCAGTCGGCGGGCCAGCAGACAGCCCTGTCCGAAGCGGTCCATGCCGTATTCATCGCGAATGGCCTGATCTTCTTCGGAGAGATCGAACACCTTCAGCTCATCGCTGGACAGCAGTGTGCTGGCCTGCTGGTAGAAGTTGTTGTACGCATCGACCTTGGTCTGCTTGAACTTGTTCTGGAAGTTCTTGTCGAACTTGTTGATCAGATCAATCCGGCGATGGAACGAATCTTCAGTCAGGTAGTCCGGAGCGGTCGTGTTTTCCAGACCTCGCAGCGGATCACCAACCGGCAGTGGGCTCGTCCCTGGATCGAGATAACCGGCGGCCGGGTGACGGGCTTCCGGGTTCACGACCACGTTGTCCGGCAGCATCCGGTTGCGGCGACCGTGCATATGGATCGCCATGGCGCCCATGTGCGGATGGCGAATCGAGCTGATCTCCTTGTAGCTGGTCCGCATCAGATAGCGGGCCCCTTCGTGGTCGCCGGTCTCGGTGTACATCGAGTTAATGACGGCCATCTTGTCGGCGTGGGTCGCCAGGCCTGGCAGCAGGCTGCCGAACTGGATGCCCGGTACCTTGGTCTTGATGGCCTCGGTTTCACCCCGAACATCGCTGTTCTTTTTCATGTCGAACGTGTCCAGATGGGACATCGCACCGGACATGAACAGATAGATGACGTTCTTGGCTTTCACTTCGTCACCACCCGACGGTGCGGCGTGAGCGAATTGCGAGAGCAGAGGGAACGCCGTCACGCCCAGGCAGGACTTGGCGGCAAATTCAAGAAACTGACGACGGTTCGGCTCTTCCGTCCGACGCAACAGATCCGTAAGCATATCTGAAATTCCTTGGCAGGAGATTGTGTATTGTATCCGCGGAAACTCTGCCGACTCTTCGCGAATCGGCAGAGAGGTGATTCACTTACTGAACGAACAGGAACTCGCGGGTGTTGACCAGCGACCAGATCACGTTGCCGTAACCAGCCGGGCCGTTCTCGCGAACTTCGTCTTCGGCGACCTGACGTTCTTCATCGGTCGGGAACCGGTTCAGAATGCTCAGGAAGATCGTTTCAAGACGATCCGAAGGCGACCGTCCTGAAACCACGTTGTGGTGCAGGAACGACTTCTCGTGCAGCAGCAGGTGAGTCAGAGGTCCGTTGAACATCTGCAGCACCTGCGGCACGGAGCCACCATCGAAGTTCCCCTGAATCGTTTCGCGATCGGACTGGCCGAACTGACGCAGGAAGTGCCCCGGCGGGACCGGCTGCGGCTGTTCGCTGGCTCGCACTAGGAGCAGTCCTTCGTGCTTGTAAACGTCGTCCCGGGCCTTCCGATACTTGTAGCCGTTCGATTCGTTCAGAGCGTTGTTGCGATCGAACACTTCCTGAGCCGAAACGCTGGCCATGTCGATGTTCATGATCGTCGAATCAATCATGGCCGGCTTCGGCTGATACGAGTTCGGATCCATCGTGGCCAGGGTGATGAACGAATCCCAGACCTGCTCCGGCGTCATCCGGCGAAGAACCGGGCCGGGGAAGTGATAAGGAACGCTCAGGTCGATTTCGACCATCGTCGATTCCCGACGGAACAGCTTCGTGTTGTACAGAATCCGCTGGAATTCCTTCAGGTCGAAGTCCAGCCGATGCATTTCGGAAATCAGGAAGTCCATCAGTTCCGGGTTGGACGCCACGGTGTCGTCACGCATGTCGTCTTCCGGCTCGATCAGTCCGACGCCGAACGTCTTCTTCCAGATCCGGTTCACAATCGTCTTGGTGAAGCGGGGGTTTTCTTTCGCGGTCATCCACTTCGCCATGGCTTCACGCGGAGTCTCGCCCGCCTTTACGACCGGCTGGGGATCGAAGATCGTCTTAGCTTCCACCTTCGACTTCGGAGCCGCATCCTCATACTGATAGTCGTGCGGCAGAACCAGCGTCCGGTTCACATCGTGCACATCCATCAGGTTGCCGGACAGAAAGCGGTTGTACTTACCGCCACCGTCGTACTTTTCGTCGATCGTCGCCAGCTCTTCCCGCAGGCGGCTGACCACGTTCCCGCCGCCGAACATCTTGTCGGCAGCCGAACGACGCGTGTTCGTTCCGAACGTGAAGGCGGCCATCTGGTAGAACTCTTTCTGAGTCCACCGGTCAAACGGGTGATCGTGACACTGGGCACAACCGATTTGAGTGCCGAGGAAAACGCGAACGGTGTTGTTCACGGCATCGAGCGGCATTCCGGAATCACGCAGGATGTATCCAGCAGCCGGGTTCTCCCAGATCTTGCCTTCAGCGGCCAGCATCTCGTAGACGAACTCGTCGTACGGTTTGTTCTCTTCGCAGCATTTGCGAACCCACTCGATGTACGGGCGGCCGGGCACGTTGTTGGTAATCCGTTCCGACAGGCGGAGCAGATCGGCCCAGTAGTTGTACATCTGGCTGGCATAGCCGGGATCTTCGAGCAGCTCGTCAACCAGCCGCTGATCCTTGTCGCCAGCGCGGGAGCGAATGAAGGCCCGGGCATGCTTGTATTCAGGAATCGTGCCGGTCGCGACCAGATAGGCCCGACGCACCCACACTTCATCCGAAGCCACCGGGTTCGGCGTCACACCCTGCTTCTTGTAATTGGCTTCGACCATTCGGTCGATCAGAAAGGCCGAGCGGCGAACCTGTTCGGCCAGCTTGTCATCAACGGGAGCAATCTTGATCGGACGTGTAGGGACCGGAACCTCGTTCTTCGGTTTGGCCCGACCTTGACCGAAACCGGTTCCCCCTGCCAGGCAAAGCCCGGCAACGGTGCATGTGAGGAAAACCATCGTCCTGCGCATCATAGCCATAGATCCTGCTTTGATTTACGAGTGCATACAGAGCATTGCAACGTGCCTGAGCGAATGGGACACGCCGTGTGAGAATCACATCTTAAAGGCCGATAGCAGCGATCGATCGGACCTGATTGATTCAATACTATATCCGGATTTCACCGCACTGTCACACAGATTGTTCGCAAATTTCTTCGCGATTCTGGCGCAATTGGCGTCAATCCCCACTCATCAGCACGAGAAAAAGCGCACGAAAGAACAGTATTCATCCCGATTCCGGGGATGCTCCTGTTCAGGCTGCCGATTGAGCCAGCAGCCGCCGGGCGACGTCGCAATTTGAAGCCAGATGCGTCGTGTTCATGCCGCCAATCACCATCGCCTGCACCAGCGGATTGCCCAGCACGAAGCGGATCGCTTCCGGGGCGGCCAAATGTCCGGAAGCCAGGCCCTTCTTGACGATGATCCCAATCTCGCGGCGATGCGCTTCTTCGATCACTCGGGCGTGGCTCGTATCGCTGATGTGATATTCCACCATCAGCGCATCGGCCCACTCGAGAGCCAGTTCCGCACCGCTGACCTGCTTGCCGGAAAAACCGATCGCCCGGATCAGCCCGGCTGCTTTCAGCTTCTGCAGCGTCGGCACGACATCGGTCTGCTGCTGAATGAAGCTGTCGCGACCGTTCGAATGCACGAACACAATGTCGAGCACATCGGTTTTGAGCCGCTTCAGGCTCCGCTCGATGCTGGCCCGCGTCCCGGCTGCCGAATAGTCGTAGTGCGACTCGCCATTCTCAAAGAGTTCGCCCGTCTTCGTGGAAAGCACAAAGTCATCGCGACGATGGGAAATCAGCTTCCCGATCCGCTCCTCGCTGATACCGTAAGCTGGAGCGGTGTCGATCAGTCGAATCCCCAGATCGAGTACCGACTCGAGAATCCGCGTCGTTTCCTGATCATCCGGAAGCTCGTAGCTCTCGGGGTATTTGGTCTTCTGGTTCCGGCCGAGCTTGAACGCACCGTATCCGACCGGAGAGACTTCCAGTCCCGTTTTTCCCAGTTTGACGGTCTGCATCGTAGGGCCTCTGATCGTTCTCGGTACCTGTGTTTCTGAAGACGGCTTTACGAAGCGCGGCGGAACTCACCCGGAACCGGCGATCCGTCCGCCGTGTACCAGGTTTCCACCGCTTCCCACGGAGAAGCCGCCACTGCTGGCATGCTCCAGTCTGCCAGTTCGTCCGGCGTCCACTCTTCGCCGCCCGCTTTAATCCGCAGATCTTTCTCCAGCATCGCGCTGATTCGTTCGGCACATCGCGGGGCGAATGCCAGCTTGGTCGGCCAGCAGGTCAGAGCGTTGCCATGTCGCAGAATCTGCGGCGAGTCGGGCCTCAACCCGAGTCGAACCTGCTTCTCGGCTCGATCGATTCGGTACGTCGCGAATTCGACCTCATCCAGATCGATGGCCGGCAATGTTTCCTGAAGCTCCGCAGCCGCGTGACGAATCAGCTCGTCCGGCTGCTGTTTCGTTCCCTGTTCGGCCAGATTTCCGCCGAGCTGCCAGACGACGCGGCCGTCCCGTAGATAATCCGACGTCACTGTCAGCCGCGTCTTGGCGCCATCGATGCAGTGCCCCTGGAACATCGGCAGTGGACCACGAGCCAGCGTCATATGCAGCGGCCGCAGTTGCATCGCATGTTCGCGGCCCGATTCCTTGCTCAGCAAAGCGTTCCCCGCACCCGCGGAAAGCACGACTGCACGGCAGTGGACTGTCATCTCGCGGCCGTTCTGGCGCAGAACGACCGAGGTAATCTGCCCCGACTTTTCCTGCTCCAGGGAGATCCCCTCGGCTTCATCGACTTTCAGCAGGTAGCCCGCCAGCCGACTGCGGAAGCACTCCAGCAGCGAAGCCGGCGACAGCACCTGTTCATCGAGCCGATACACATGCCCCGGCGTCTCACGGAGAATCTCCGGGCGTTGAGCTTCCGGAATTTCCTTCGGCTTCACCCGCAGATTGAGCTGAGCACCGAGCATTCCCGCCTGTGAGGCGAGTGCCCGCGTCTGCCAGAGATAGCAGCTGTGACTGCGAATCGCCGTCTTGGAAAGGTTCGGCTCGGCAACGCCACTCAGACAGTCCCGCCAGAGGACCGGCATCTCGCGGATTTCATCAGCCGAAGCGGTGAGCACGCCTTTGAGCGAATACTTCAGGCCGCCGTGAATAATGCCCTGCGAACTGACTGTCTGCCCATAGCCCAGAGCGCGATTCTCGACCAGCACGGCGCGGTATCCCTGCCGTCGCAGATGATCGAGCGTCCAGAGGCCGGCAATTCCGCCCCCGACGATAACGACGTCAACTTCCATGGCCTGCACTGTACTTCCCTGTACCCGAAAAAAGTGGTGTCGGCCGGCGAGGCCAACCCGTATGTATTCTGGATCGTTCTGCGGTCGGAGTTCTCAGCAGAGCGAAGCCTTGCTCGATCTTCCCGGCAACAGCAGAAATCGTGAATGAATCGATGAATGAGTGCTGGTGAGAGGGCCTGTTCCGCATTCCTCTCGGTTTACATTCAGAAAAACGGGCCGATCATATCAGGACTCGCGAAATCGGAGCCAGACCGGTTTGGCGAAAATTCATCAAATCCTCTTCCCGAAAGGCAATCTTTTCATGCTGCCCCGCACGCTCGAGCCGGAAGTCATGGACGAACAGGACGAAGTTGACGCCTACGACAACATGGATCACTCCGAGGTCAACTCCCGCTTCGTCACCGATCTGCTCGCCCGCAGATCCCTCACGCCGTCGACTCGCGTGCTCGATCTCGGCACCGGCACCGCTCTGATTCCAATCGAACTGCTCAGTCGGCAGAAGTGCCAGGTCCATGCGATCGATTTCTCCGAACCGATGCTCGTCACCGGCCGCAGGAACGTCGCCGCCGCCGGCTACGAGAACGAAATCACCCTCGCGACCGGAGACGCCACCAGCCTTCCGCTTGACGATGGCTCCTTTGACATCGCCATGTCCAACACGCTGGCGCACCATCTCCCCGAACCCGCCGGCCTGTTCCGCGAAGCGACCCGCCTCCTCAAACCGGGCGGCTTCCTCTTCATCCGCGATCTCCTCCGCCCCGAAACCGAAGCCGAAGTCGAACGCCTCGTCACCCTCCACGTCACCAGCGGAGACCCGGTCCACGAGCAACTCCTCCGCCAGTCCCTCCACGCCTCGATGACCCTCAACGAAATCGAAGAGATGCTCCAGGACCTCCCGCTCGATGACCTCCGCATCGAACAGACAAGCGACCGCCACGTGACGATTTCGGGGGTTAGGCGATAGGCGATAGGCGATAGGCGATAGGCGTTGAGCGTTGAGCGTTGAGCGTTGAGCGTTGAGCGTTGAGCGTTCAGATTTGCCACGAACAGGGTGCCACTGCTGGCTCGCCCAGCAGTGCCTCTACCTGTGCGACGGATGGCCCAGACGTGCACGTCTGGGTGACGAAGTCACAGGAAGCGGGTGATAACCGCTCCCCTCCCCGTCAAGTCAGAGAACCCCGGTCAGCGACCTCTTGTGGCTCCGCCACTCAGACGCACGCGTCTGAGCCATCCTTCATTCCACGATCAGTTTTTCACACGGGATGGCACAGAGATTCATCTCTGTGTTGAATGCTCACCGTGAACGGCTCGACGTTGCAACGCAACAGGAGGCTTGTCTTTAACGTCGAGCTGAACAAGCCCGCTGACCCACCCCAACCGGATGGCCCAGACGTGCACGTCTGGGTGACGAAGTCACAGGAAGCAGATATCAACCGCTCCCCCTTCCGACGAGACAGAGAACCCCGGACAGCGACCTCTTGTGGCTCCGCCACTCAGACGCACGCGTCTGAGCCATCCTCCATTCCACTCAGTTTTTCGCGAGACGGGCTACAGAGGTAGATCTCTGTGTTGAGCAAAGACATCTCAAGGAAAAGCGGTATCCTGTGAGGAGTCTCTGAGAGCCCCAATACGCGTTCATTCCAGGACTCCCGAAATGCCACGGCACGATGAACTCATCCGAGCCTCTTTTAAGGGCGACCTGGACACGGTCCGGCGTCTGATCGAAAGCGGAGTCGATCCGAACAGCGTCGACGAACACGGCATGGGGCCGCTGCTCACGTTTCATCCCGAGGTCACCCGCTATCTGCTGGAGCACGGAGCTGACCCCGATCAGCAGCGGAATGAGAACATCACTCCGGTCATCGCGGCGGTCTGCGGCAACATCGAATGTGTGCGACTCATGCTCGAGGCCGGGGCCAACGTCAACCGCGCCAGCGACCACAACGGCGAAACCGTCCTCCACTTCGTCGCCAGTTCCGACGACGTCGCCGCGGTCCAGATGCTGCTCGACTATGGAGCGAATCCGAACCAGCGAACCAAACCCGGCATGAGAACCTACGCCTTGTGGCGAGATGCTCGCGTTCGCGGCGAAACACCGCTGCATCGAGCAGCCGCCTGGGGCAGCCCGGACGTCATCCAACTCCTCCTCGACGCCGGAGCCGACCCCACCCTCCGAGACGCCAACAAAGACACACCTCTCAGCTGGGCCAGCTGGTACCGCCGCGAGAAATCGGTGATCGATCAACTCTCCTACAAAGGCTCCGGCGTCGGCCCCGACTTCCCCCCGAACGACACTACATACTAGACCAACTAAAAGGATGGCACAGAGATTCATCTCTGTGTTGCAACGCAACAGGAGGCTTGTCTTCAACGTCGAGATGAACAAGCCCGCTGACCCACCCCAACAGGATGGCCCAGACGTGCACGTCTGGGTGACGAAGTCACAGGAAGCGGATATCAATCGCTCCCCCTCCCGCCGAGACAGAGAACCCCGGTCAGCGACCTCCTGTGGCTCCGCCACTCAGACGCACGCGTCTGAGCCATCCACCATTCCACTCAGTTTTTCGCGCGACAGGGTGGCACAGACATTCCTGTCTGTGCGTCCTTCAACGTCGCTTCCTTGAGGTCAGGCCCTCTTTCATCTCCCGTTCATATCCCCCACTCGCCCGGAAAATCACCCCCAGCCAACTTTCGACCTCACCCATTCAACCGGTATCATGAATCCGAACGATTCCCGCCGGGAAGTCGCCCCCGCGCATCCCACACAGACAGCCCCTGGAAATTGAGGCCCAACGATGAGAACCCGTCGCGAGTTTCTGAGTGAAACCTTTTCTTCGGTCTGCGGATACGGCGTGGCATCCGCTTTCTCCGCGCTCGGCGGACGAGCCGCGTTGGGAGAAGAAGCCAGAGCCCGGCTCCCACTTCTGCCGGCAAACGACGAAACCACGGGCTTACCACTGATCCGTCTGCCCGAGGGCTTTCGCTATGTCAGCTATGGCTGGACCAGCGATCCGATGTCGGATGGAACGCCGACGCCTCCGGCACACGATGGCATGGGCGTTGTCGACGAACGCGACGGCATCGTGACGATCATTCGGAATCACGAAGTCAGCAACGATGGCGATGCCCTTCCCGTGAACGGTGGCTCTCCCTTCGACAGTCGCGCCCGCGGCGGATGCACTTCGTTGAAGTTCGATGCCAGCAAGGGGCAGTGGCTGGAAAGTCGAATCGCTCTCAGCGGCACGAGCCGGAACTGTGCCGGCGGCGTCACCCCCTGGGGCACCTGGCTGACCGCGGAAGAAACCGTGCTCGGCGTCGGCTCCATCGATCACTACAAGAAGAACGTGCCGCGAACGTTCCAGCAGGATCACGGCTGGGTCTTTGAAGTCGATCCCCAAGGCGTCAAAACGCCGGTGCCGCTCAAGGCCATGGGACGATTCGTCCACGAAGCCGTCGCCATCGATCGGGAGACCGGGATCGTTTACGAAACCGAAGATCGCGGCACCGCCGGCTTCTACCGGTTCGTTCCCAATCAGAAGCAGAAGCTCGCAGCGGGCGGCACCCTGCAGATCGCCGAAGTCATCGGCCACGAGGATCTCCGGGGCCACGTCGAGCCGGGCAAAGCGTTCGACGTTCGCTGGCACACCATCCCCGAGCCAACGCTCGCCAGCACGCCGGGACTCGAGAAGCCCGATGAACTCGGAGTCTTCAAGCAGGGCAAGAACCTCGGCGGCACCACCTTCGCTCGCCTCGAAGGCTGCTGGAGCGGTAACGGGATGATCTACTTCGACGCCACCAGCGGCGGAGCCGCAAAGGCCGGACAGATCTGGCAGTACGATCCTGCCCGCGAAAAACTAACGCTCCTCTTCGAAAGCCCGGGCAAAGATGTCCTCAACATGCCGGACAACCTCTGCGTCAACCCGCACGGCGGTCTCGTGCTCTGTGAAGACGGCGACTACGGCGACGACGAATTCCCGCAGCGAATCCACCTGCTCTCCCAGAGCGGCCGCCTGGTCCCGCTGGCCGTCAACGACATGCAGCTGAAGGGCGAAAAGAACAACTTCAAAGGCGACTACCGCGGCCGCGAATGGGCCGGCGCCACCTTCAGCCCCGACGGGCAATGGCTCTTCGTCAACATCCAGACCCCGGGCCTCACACTGGCGATCACGGGGCCGTGGGAGTCGCTTGAGGAACAGGGTTGAACCCTTGGCCGTTCGCGTCAGGGATGGTCCAGAGATTCATCTCTGGATTGCGCAGCAACAAGCGGCCGGGAATGGGCGTTTGAGGATTGACAACGCTGTCCCTAGCGGGTGCCCTAGAGACTATGGACATTCAAATCATGTCGGTCACGAGGGCGGCGAGCCAGATGAAGCCCGCGAAGTTCCTGGCTTTCTTCTCGTAACGAGTTGCCACGCGACGACAGCGTTTGATTCGACCAAAAAACCGTTCGATGCGATTGCGGTTCTTGTAGATCACTTTGTCGTAGCGTTTCTTTACCTTTCGCGTGGGGTTCGGCTTGATACAGACTTTCGCCTTGAGCTGCTTGCCCCGTTGACGAATCGCATCCGAATCGTAGGCCGTATCCGCCACAATCATGCCCACTTTGCCACGTTCGAACTCGCTCAGTAAGACCTCCGCTTGGGGAGCATCGCCCCGTTGACCGGCTGTGAGTACAAACCGGATTAACCGACCGCTTTGGCCCGTTATGGCGTGAATTTTTGTCGTCAATCCGCCTCGACTGCGTCCCAGGCAGCGCCGTTCGTCGGCTTCCTCTTTTTTTCAGCCGCCTGACGGCGACCGGTCGAAGCGGTCTGATGCGCCTTGATGGTCGACGAGTCGAGATGGACTTCCTTGAGTTCTTCGACGAGGTCCTCTTCACCGAGGGCGTGAAACAACTGCTCCCAGATGCCTTTCTCGCACCACCGATCGAAACGCCTCCAGACCGAGTTGGAGTTTCCGAACCGCTCCGGTAAGTCGGCCCAGGGAACACCAGTCTTCAGCACGTACAGCACGGCATTGACGAACAAACGGTTATCTTGAGCCGTACGTCCCGGGTCGCTCGCCTTGCCGGGCAACAAGTCCTTAATGGCTTCCCACTGAGCATCAGTCAGTTCATGTCGTCGACGCATTGGTTCCCCTCCTTGAGTTGCACCAATGCTGGCAAATACCAACTTCCCTGGCAAGTCCGAATGTCCATGCCACTTAGTGACGACCGTAACGCCTTGAACGTCTTCAAAAGACGGGTTCCCAAAGCCTGCGATGATCCATGGACGATT
Organism: Rubinisphaera margarita; assembly: GCF_022267515.1. Classification (NCBI taxonomy): domain Bacteria; kingdom Pseudomonadati; phylum Planctomycetota; class Planctomycetia; order Planctomycetales; family Planctomycetaceae; genus Rubinisphaera; species Rubinisphaera margarita. The sequence goes on from NZ_JAKFGB010000009.1 coordinate 141,024, forward strand.
TAGCGCGTCACTGGCTCCGTCAAAGTCTCCATCGCACAGTCCGTCAGTGGCTTCTAAACCACCGATACAGCACGATGGTCGCTACTACTACTAAGCCGATTAAATTGGCGGCAATAAGAATAAATCCGACTTTTGAACTCGACCGGCTAGGAAAGTGCGGCTCTGAAATGCCGTAGTGAGACAGCGTAAATCGCGATCTACCAATCGCACTTTGCACCCAATCACTGATCTCCCATACCGTAACACACTTCTTTCCTTCGCCCTCGAAGACTCTTTCGATCTTCAGAGGAACAGCACCCGAACTGGCCTGCCAGACGACCGTTCTCCCTATACGCTGTTCACTATTGGGAATATAAGGATCTTCCACCACGATCTTATATGATTCCACTGCATAATTCCGCGAAGGATTGAGGATCACCTGACCCCGAAGAACCTTCTCAGCATACAGAGGGCTGCTTAGCGGCTTCTCCAATTCAAAATTAATGACTATCGCTGATTCATCGCTATCCCTCACTGGGGTCACTTCGATGTTGTTCTCGACGAAGAACGATTCCACTGGAATGCCTTCGATGTCATACAGGAAACTTGTCGAGGCCAGCAGCGTTTCAAGCGATGCCGAGTGATCAGCGTTTCCAACCACGTTTACAACACTCGCTTTCGGTTCCTGCGAAAGTATTTTGTCGACGTTCCAGTTTACGGCTTCCGACCGCGACTTCAGCACGAAATAGTATTGGTCGTTAAATCCTCTTACGGACTTCGTGCTATCCACTTGAGTTGATTCGATCACACAGTATGGGCTTTGAACGACTACGGACGATCTGAATCGGGTTAGAGAAGCAACACTACACCCGTGCTCATAATTCATCTGAAAACTCAGTCCCTTTAGGATTTGAGACCGATTTCTAACTATTTCCTCCTGCAATGAAATAGCTTCTTCAGACATTGAACTGCTTTTAGAAGCAAAAGCTGATGGGCTGAAAATAACAAACCATCCTGTCAATAGCATGGACAGCGAAAACGCATGTCGATATTGGCTGAACACTTCAATCTTCACAGGGACACTAGTGGGGCTCCGTCGACGGACAGCCACATTCTCCGTTCTTTCCCTCACAGGGGCTGAAATAGTCCGGATAGCAATTGCCATCACTTCTTCTTTTGCAATCTCCAATACATCCCAGGTCATATTTTGCGACTGCACTTGAAACTAATGTGAGATAGTCCATCGACGTCAGCGCCATGCAGGCGACGATAAAGAACACAAATAAACCGGTCTTCATGAATGCGGTCCTAATAATGTGTAGCGAATGCCAAGCGTCAGATTGCATTTGGGAGAGTTTGTCACCAGAGGGATATTGATTTTCACTGACCTGCTTTTCGAAGGTTGAGCCACGAATTGAACATTGATAGGTTCGGTGGTCCCAGGATTGACATTGACTGGCAGCTTCGACACCGACTTGCAAAAGCACTTGTTGTTTACGCCAATAACCTGAATGGGTGACGAACCAATATTAGTGACCGCGAACGAGACGGTCCGGGCCTCGCCTGAACGCAACGATCCGAGATTCTCTGTTTCGGGATCAATGAGGAGAGGCGAGACAGGTACGAAGAGCCACAATCGCAGCATCCAATAGGACAGCAAAGTTGAGAATACAAAAGATTGGATGACGAGCGAAATGAATCCGGGTTGTGAAGACGTCATCCGATAAGCTCCCGGAGATTCAATGTCTGTTGAAAAGTCATCTGCGTCGTGTTCATAGTTATACGGTGGGCCGCGTATCAGGGCAAGCGTTCACCCGAAGTCCGCCGCCTGCTGGTGGAGGTCATTCTGAAGCAGGCCGCCCCTGCCGATCGTGCGATGACATGGTCACTGTGGCAGAGACACCATCAAAACGTCGCTCAACGGTTTCACTATCGAAAACCCAGGATGGCCGGGAGGTTTACCTCCCGGTTGCGGAGCAACAAGCAGTTGCACGTTGACGAACTTCGGTTCATGATGCGTCCAATCTCAATGTGAAGCAAGCCTTGTTTGCCGGTCTCCGTGTTTGGTGCTTAAAGGCGGCTACGGGCAGCTGCTTGTGACTTCGTCACCCGGAGGTGAACCTCCGGGCCATCCCGCGATCGAAGAGGTTGCCCCGGCACGGCCTCCGCGAAATTTTATGTAGAACCGGCCCCATGAGGAATGAAACGATCGAACTCCTGCGTGCAGAGTTTGCGGAGTCTCCGATTCTCCATGCACAGTCTTTCCCATCGAACGAAGAAGTTGATCACGCATCGCGAGAACTTGGCGTTCCTTTCGATTCCGATTTTCGAGAGTTCTTATTGAAGTTCGGTGGGGCGATGGTTGGCCCCTATCCCATCTTCGGACTCCGACCTGTTGAAGTCATGGGAAATGACCATTGGTCAGTGGTCGATGTGACGAGGTGGTATCGCAACAACGGAGTACCCGGAAGCGAGGCTTTCGTTGTCATATCCGAAGATCACTCTGGCAATCCCGTCGGCATGGATGCGAACGGAAGGGTCTGGATCTACGACCACGATTTTGGCGGTCTTGCCGAACTCTCACCGACCTTTGAAACCTATTTACGCATTCAATGCCTGCACGTCGATGCCTGAAATACCGGAAGCCAATCGCGTTCCGTCAACATGCAGGCAGGATGGCCGGGAGTTTTACCTCCCGCTTGCGGAGCAACAAGCAGTTGCCCGTTCACGAACCTCAGTTCATGGTGCATCCGATCTCAATGTGAAGTCACCCGTGTTTACCGGTCTCCGTGTCTGCTGTTAAAAGGCGGCTCCGGCCAGCTGCTTGTGACTTCGTCACCCGGAGGTGAACCTCCGGGCCATCCCGCCACTTCCCTCATCTTCATTTCACAATCGCCGCCCAGCGGCATGCTCACCCTGCTGCGCGATGTGAGCATGGCACCCCTTTCGGGGAAGTCCACTATAGTGGAGCGGGTAGCCCCGGTTGCTTCGCTACCGGGGCCGACGGAGTCGGCAAGAGGTCTTTTGTGTTGATCTCGGCGGGGTCTTGACGACCTCTTGTGGCTGCGCCACCCCGGTTGAATCAACCGGAGCTACCCTTTCGCAGTTGTCGCAAATTCACGCTCGGTTATTCCGCCGCAGTCCTCCGGCACGGTGCACATCCCGATTCTTCAACGCCGAAGACAAGCCTCCTGTTGCTCCGCAACACAGAGATGAATCTCTGTGCCATCCTGCCACCTCAAAAAGCATCAGATCGCGGAGATGTGTTGTTTCGGGGTGGCATGAGTTCGAAAAGGGGGTGGAGCAGTTCCCACACTTCGTAGGCTTGGCATTGCGGATCGTAACTCGTCTGCTCGTTAAGATGTAGTGCTGTAGGGAAACCGTGGACAGCAATTGATAGTCTGGTATGCAGCGTTGGAGCATTGGATTCTGCCGCTAGAACGGGGACGATCTCAACCAATCGATCAAATGAGGTTACTGGGAATACTGTATGTATTGTGTGGATAATGCGCTCATCCGCGTATTGTGCTGTTCCCACGCTGCGGCCGTTATCCCATAACACAAAATACCATTTTATAGAACTTTTTCCCTTTTTCTCCGCTCTCCGGCGTAAAGATATCTTCTTGTCTGCACTGCTTTGTGAAGGAGTTAAGCTCATAATTTGGCTTTACTACTAGGCTCTGTCCCTAAACTCATTTGGTTACCCCTCTCCGGGGCCTCCCACAAAGGAAGCTTCACTCGTTCTCTTCGTTATAGAGAAAGACGTATGTGTTATCCGCCATGTCCAAACATGAGTCGAACATGTACTGGAACGAGTCAAGTGCGAGGAACAAACACTTTCCTAAAACAGTGATCATCCTCACCGACCGACCCGGCAATCCGTCCACCAACATCTTTCTTGGGAAACCGTATCGAATCACCCGATCGTTGAGTTCGAACTCGATCTCCCATGATTCTTCATCGCGAAACCCAATGGGGGCAACTCCGTCGGCTATCTCCCAACGAACCCAATCACCGTCGCAGTAGATCCTGAAGGTACGACCGTTTTCCAGGTGTAATGCAAGAAAATCTCGACCTGCATCGACACTCCGAATTCTTAGTCCTTTGCAGCGCGTAGTATCCTGCTCCGCAGCAACTGCCCTGGCTTCATTCGCTTCTTTCATCTCTAGCGACGTCCCTACGAAAGACAGTACCGGAGAAACGTAGATGACGCCTTTCTTGCTATCCATCATCATTCAAACGAAAAGTTTCATCGGTCAGGACACTTCCCTCATCTTCATTTCACAATCGCCGCCCAGCGGCATGCTCACCCTGCTGCGCGATGTGAGCATGGCACCCCTTTCGGGGAAGTCCACTGTAGTGGAGCGTTTCTGCCTTACCTCCACTCCGCTGCCCATTGCGACGTCTGATATCCACTCCGAATCCGCCACTCCCGCAGCACGGCGAGGAGTTCGCGTTTCTTGTCGATGTGCTCCGGGCTGTTCCAGAGGTTGTTGATTTCGTTGGGGTCCTGGTTGAGGTCGAAGAGCTGGCCCCAGGGTTCGTCGAGGAAGTGGACGAGCTTCCATTCGGGGCTGCGGACCATGGTCATGAACTGGGTGCCGGTGAGGATGCCGTCCTGGGCCTGTTCGGCGAAGACATAGTCTCGCGGCTGCCAGCTGGGATCGGTGATGGCCGGGCCGATCGACTGGGCTTCGAGGCCTTTCGGGACCTCCGCGCCAGCCCATTCGAGAATCGCCGGGCCGATGTCCATCTGCTGGCAGAGGCCTTCGATCCGTTTGCCGGCGGGGATGCGGCCGGGGGACCAGACGATGAGCGGCATGCGGGTGATGATGTCGTACATCGTCCACTTCTGACTGTGTCCGTGATCGGTCATGCAGTCGCCGTGATCGGAAGTGAAGATGACGATCGAGTTTTCGAGGTAGCCTTTGCGGTCGAGCGTTTCGAGAATCTTCCCGATCTTCTCATCAATCATCGTCACGTTCGCCAGGTAATACGCCCGCTGACGGTGCCGCTGTTCGGGCGTGGGGTTCAATTCCAGCACCACCGAGTCGTGGTCGATGTCCTGATTGTGCTGACGGAGTTCCTTGAACGGCTCGGGCTGATTGTCGAGTTCCTCCTGCGTCACATCGAGCAGCGGCAGGTCCTTCTTCATGTACGACTCGGTGTATCGCGGAATCGGATCGTACGGCGGATGCGGCCCGGGGAAGCCGATCTCGAGAAACAGAGGCTCGGTCTGCGGCTTCGATTCGAGCCACCAGCAGGCCATGTCGCCGACGAACATATCGCTGTGCAGATCCTCGGGCAGTTCCCAGTCGAAGGCTCCCAGCGCCTGCCGGTAATCGTCCCGCTTCCGATAGAGTTCCCGCTGCTGCTTGACGTGCCCGCGAATGCGGACGGCTTTGTCCCATTCATCGAAGTAGAACCGCTCTTCGAGGTAACGGTCTTTGTTCTCGACGACGTAGCGTTCGTGAAACCCGAGCGGCGTGTCGTACGGATAGCTGTGCATCTTGCCGACGTTCACGCAGCGATACCCGGCCTGAGCCAGCTTCTCAATCCACGACCGCCGCCAGAGATCGGCGTTCTTCAGGATGCCGGTTGTGTGCGGATAATACCCGGTAAACAGACTCGCCCGAGCCGGTGCACACGAAGCAGCCGTGATGAAGCAGTTGGTAAACGTCGTCCCCTCATTGACCAGCCGATCCATGTGCGGCGTCTCCATGTAGGGGAAGCCGAGCGCATTGATGGTGTCAAACCGCTGCTGATCAGTGATGATAAAAATGATGTTGGGACGATCGGACATGAGAGCGACTCAGGCTGAAAGAAACGGGGCGGAGAATGATTCCAACGATCCTGAGTTGCCGGGAAAATGTCAAATCAGAGAAGCGGCAGGAGGGCAGAATGAAACCATGATCAGCCGGGTGCCATGCCCACGCTCGCGTGGGCATGCTCTGTCCTCGACGGAGAATAACGGGAAGACGGGATGGCCCGGAGGTTCACCTCCGGGTGACGAAGTCACAAGCAGCTTGCCGTGGGCCGTTCTTATCGACTCCGTGTTGTTTGCAACATCGATCGAAATCGAAGTCGCCTTCTCGATCGGGGGAGATCTCTTCAGGACGGAATGATTGTCGAGGGGCGACGGCTTGTTGCTGCGCAAACTGGTGGTGGACCATCGGGCCGTTCTTTGGAGTGACGTCCAAGACAAGGCATGCCCACGCGAGCGTGGGCATGGCACCCAACGCCGAAGCTTGAACCGCGTTGCATGGCACCCGGTACGGCGCGCTCCGATATTCCGGCACCCGATACCGGGTTATGGCTTTTTCTGGTTGAGGGCGTTTTGCAGTGGGCACCCCTCGTCGGCTGGTTCTCCCTTGCGGTATCTTGCCAGCAGGCGTTTGGAGCGTTCGGCGAGCATGCGTCTGACTTCGCGACGTTTGCCTTTGACTCTGGGAATGGTCATGTCGTCGTAGCCGGTGGTCTGGTGGCGCATCCAGGCGATGACGGCTGCTCGGGCGCGGTCTTCGATGGGAATGCGTTTCGTGCGGGCGACGGTGCCGCTGCCGACGGGGGTGGCGTGAGCCGTGACCGCGTCGGCCAGTTGTTCGGCCATCTCGGCGTGTTGCGGGGCGAAGTTCAGATAGCTGAGGATGGCGCCGCGGAAGTCTTCGACGTATTCGGTCTGCACCTTCTCCCGTCTGCGGGCGCTCGCTTCCTGTTTGCGGGCGTAACTCTCGGTCGAACGTTCGGCTTCGAGATCCTTGCGGATCTGAGCGATCGTCGCAGCCGGAGCGAAGACGCCGCGTGAGAATGTTCTGCGGCCTCGTTTTTCGGCGACGACATAGTGCTCGCCAGCCGCCTTCACGCGGCGGGTCAGGCCGGCGTCGCCCGGCGGAAGCAGTTCCCAGCCGCGCGGGATCGGGATGACCCTGCCATCGGAAGAGCGAATTGTGTTGTCTGAAGGGCCGGGGGAGTACGTGACGGCAGTCTTGGCAGGAGAACGTTTCGGCATGATCTTCAAATGGGAGTCAACTGGAGTAGGGTTCGCTGTGCGGACGCGGATTGCGTGTCACTTTGGAAGCAGGTGTCTGTGTTTTGTTGATGCACTGGCGGAGCCAGTGGCACGCGTTGTGGTGAAAATGCACTGCTGGGCAAGCCAGCAGTGGCACACATGATGGGGGGATCACGCTGCTAAGCAAGCCCGCCGGGGCACCGACTGTCGGCCGGGCGGCTGGGCCACTCGTTTCGATTACCGGGCGCCTTCGATCCATTGGATGAGGGCGGCTTCGGCGTCGGGGTGGACGCGTTGCAGACGGCGGAGGAGCGGCTGGGTGCTGGCCAGAGCCGGGTTGTGGGCGTAATCGAGCAGTGCGGTGCGGGTTTGTGTGTTGTTGTGGAGCATCCAGTGGACCCAGGCCCAGGATTCGGCGTAGTCGAGCCGCTGCATCTCGCCGACCGCTTCGAGCCGTTCGAGACGCTGCAGGTTTGGTCGCCAGCCATTGCGGAGCAGGGTGGAGAGTTCGGCCAGGTAATCGGCTCGGGGAATTCCGGGAGCCGTCGGCAGTTCGAAGTACTCGGCCAGTCCTTCATCGAGCCAGAGCGGCACCTTGGGCAGCGAAGCATGCAGAACGCTATGCGTATATTCGTGCCGCAGGTCTTCAAGAACACGATCGGACCAGACAGTATAAACACAGAGACTTTGTGAGGTGCCGATGAAATACGCCCGTCGCGGCGGCAGACCGGGATAGTTGTTGGCGAGCCATTTGTTGTACGACTCCTGATCCTTGAACAGGTAAACTTCGACCTGTTTCTCGCCGAGTTTCAGTTCGAGCACCTGCCCGATATCGCGGCGGAGCTGCATCAGGTTTTGAATGATCTCGTGATCCTTGTCGAGCTTCACGTCGCTGTGAAGGATCATGCTTTCGGTTTCGATCTGATACCGATTGGGGACATCGTCGTTGTTCGCGCGAAACGTTCCACCACTGCAGCCGGTCAACAAGAGTAGACCGAGGGTGCAGGCGACCGAACCACGGCGGATGCGGACGGCAACGGGACCGGCTTCGAGGTTTTGACCGCTGGGCATGACGGGGACTCGCTGGCTGCAGGGGAGGCGGGACTATTTGCGGACGCGATCCGGTGCGCCGCTGCGGCGGAACACGGCATCGAGCAGGTCTTCAGCGATACTGCGACGGACGAGGTCGCCATGGCCGGCTTTGATCATTGCGTTTGCCAGTTCGGGGTGTTCGGCCCAGTTCTGGTGGTTCCATTCGCGGATGTCGACGTAGAAATCGGCCACCTGAGCCTTCGTCTTGGGGACGTAGTACGTCTTTTTTCCGGTCGTCACGATGTGGTAGCTGAATGAGAAGTACATCAGCAGTCCGCCAAGCAGAATGCCGGCGAACAGGGCGAGCAATCTGGTCATCCTGTCCCATCCTTGAGAAATCCGCGGAAGCCTCGGCTGGCCCGTCCGTGGGTCCTGCACACAGTCTGAAATGGTGACCATACGCCACCGGCAGAGCGTGCGAATTTGCATGCTTTACAAGTGTCTCACAAACCCGAAAATGCCACAAGGCGGGTTTCATTGGTCAGACTCCCGGCAGGACCCTATGATACCGGATCGATCTTCCGACGCTCTTCTTTGCAGTAACATCATGACAACCAAAGACATACATAACGGCGACCCGATCGCCATCCAGCCCGTCAGCCGCCCCGTCAGCGGATGCATTGTGCCGCCCGGGTCCAAGAGCATCACCAACCGGGCGCTCATCGTAGCCGCTCTGGCCGACGGCGTCTCCAAACTGCAGGGGACGCTCGACAGCGATGACACGCGCGTCATGCTGGAAAGCCTTGAGCGTCTCGGGATTCAGTGGGAGAAGCTGGACGATTCGGTGATTTCCATTTCCGGCTGCGGCGGCAAGATCCCGGTCAGCAATGCGGACCTCTGGCTGGAAAACAGCGGGACGAGCATCCGCTTTCTGACGGCCCTGTGTTCGGCAGGCCACGGCGAATTCACGCTCGACGGCAACAAGCGGATGCGGGAACGCCCCATCGTCGATCTGGTGAACGCACTGAATGAACTCGGCGTTGAGGCCCGGTGCTCGCTCGGGAATAACTGTCCGCCCGTCACGATTCGCGGTGCCGGTCTGCCCGGCGGAACGGTTCACATTGCCGGGAATCTTTCGAGCCAGTACCTGAGCGGCCTGCTGATGACGGCTCCCTATGCACAGGAGCCGCTCGAAATCATCGTCGAAGGAGAACTCGTTTCAATTCCCTACATCGAAATGACGCTCGACGTGATGAAACGCTTCGGCGTCGAAGTCGAAACCGAAGATCTGCAGTCGTACCGGATTCGGCCTCAGCGCTACAAAGGCTGCAGTTATCTGATTGAGCCGGATGCTTCAGCAGCCAGTTATTTCTTCGCCGCGGCAGCGATTACCGGAGGCGAAGTGACTATCCCCGGCCTGAGCCGAAATGCGATGCAGGGGGACGTTCACTTTGTGGATGTGCTGGAAGAAATGGGCTGCGTGGTCACCTGGAACGATCAATCGATTACGCTGCAGGGGCGTCCTTTGCAGGGAATTGAAGTCGACATGAACGCCATCAGCGATACCGCACAGACGCTGGCCGCCGTCGCTGTGTTCGCGGAAGGACCGACACGAATCCGTAACGTGGCCCACATGCGGATTAAGGAAACCGATCGTGTGGCCGCCGTGGTCACCGAACTGAAGCGGCTCGGAATTCGAGCCGATGAGCACGACGACGGCTACACCATTCATCCTGGCCCAGTGAAGCCGGCCTGCGTGCAGACATACGACGACCATCGCATGGCGATGAGTTTCAGCCTGATCGGGTTGAAGTATCCGGGCATCGAGATCGCTGATCCGGGCTGTACGGCGAAGACGTACCCGAATTACTTCGAAGATCTGGAGAAATTCTGTGCCTCGGCTCGCTGATCGGGTTGTGCAAACTCATGACAGGAATTTGCGTTCTCCCTGTTGTATTGATGTTGTCGTTTGTTGACCCCGGCGAATCTGCTGCGATACACTGAAATTTGGCCTGTTCTGGGCGAGGTCGTCGTGGCGGCGGCTTCTAGAGACGGCGCAGAACCTCGTCAGGTGGCTTTTCCACCGCGAGCATGGCTTTACGACTTTCAAGGAGCAGCGTCGTCGGGCATCCGATGATCAGGGACAGCCGACTTTGTTAGCGATTATCAGCGATATCCACGGGAATCTGGAAGCACTTGAGGCCGTGCTGGCCGACATCTCCAGCAAGAACGTTCCCACCCTCTACTGCTTGGGCGATATTATCGGATACGGGCCGAATCCCGGCGAATGTATCGATCTGATTATGGAAAGAGCCAAGGTAACGATCCTCGGCAACCACGATCAGGCGGCGATGTTCGACCCGGAAGGCTTCAACGCCGGAGCAGAACGGGCCATTTTCTGGACGCGAAAGCAACTGGAAACGGGGGATCGCAGCAAGAACGAGAGACGCTGGGAGTTCCTGGGCGAACTGCCGCGAATCCGGCGCGAAGACAAAGTGATGTTCGTGCACGGCTCAGCCCGCAACCCGCTGAACGAGTACGTCTTCCCCGAAGACATCTACAATCAGCGGAAAATGGAGCGGATATTCAGTCTCGTGGAACGCCACTGTTTTCAGGGGCACACCCATATCCCGGGCGTTTTCACGGAAGATCTGAATTTCATTGCTCCGGAAGAGATCGAATTCCGTTACGAGCTGGACGACCGCAAGGCGCTGGTGAATGTCGGATCGGTCGGCCAGCCGCGAAATGGCGATCCGCGGGCGTCTTACGTCATCCTGGACGGCAAGACGGTGAATTTCCAGCGGGTCGAATATGACTTCGAGCAGACGGCCAGCAAGATCTATCCGATTCCCGAGCTCGACAACTTCCTGGGTGACCGGCTTCGCGAAGGCCGGTAGTCCCGCACGCAGCGCCAGTCGCCGGACAGGGAAGCCGGCAGTGTCGATGCGGGTCCGGTTGGGGTGCGGCAATGCGGCGCACACGTCGCGAACACCGGCAGGGGAATTGGTCGAACGCCGTAATTCACGGTGTTTGAGCCCTTTGCGCGGGCGGCCTTTCTGGAGAGTGCGGCTGCGTTCGGCTGGATTATGCCTCCCGCCACTCCTGTGATTTCCCTACAATACCGCCAATTCTCGCGACCCGATTTTTGGCTTTCTGTTTTTCCCGGAAGATTCCCCGTCGATGGATCAACAACGACGTTTTATCACGTTTTTCGTGCTCTCGCTCGGAGCAATGTACCTCTGGCTTAACGTCGGTCTCCCGTACTTCTATCCGGAGCTGATCGAGCAGAAGGCTGCTCGGCAAATCGCCCAGGATAAGCAGAAGCAGGCCCTGGTCGCCGATCCGGAAGGAACCTCGACGCCGAAGCCCGAAGCTCCGGTCGTCGAGAATAACGCAAACGAGCCTCCCGCTGAGGAACCTGCCCCTTCGGCCCCGTCGCAGGAAGTCGCTGACTTCCCCGCTCGACGCGTCACGATCGGAACTCTGGATCCGAAGTCCGAATTCTTCATGCAGGTTGAACTCGAGGCCGCTGGAGCCGCGATTAACTCCTTGCAGCTCAACGACAACCGCTACCGGGAACTGACCGATCGCGAACGTCCGCTGCAACTGCTCGGCTCGGTCAAGGGCAGCAAACTGGCCACGTTCGACCTCCGTGCGGCGGCCGTGGATAATCAGCTGATCCCGCAGGGCAAATCGCTCGACAGTGTGAACTGGAACGTCGTCGAAGAGGAACTGACCGATCACAAAGTCGTGTTCGAATACCCGGCTCCGGACGGAAACCTGGTGCTGCGCAAGATCTACGAACTGCACAAGGGAGATCCGGCCCGACGTGACACCTCGGCGGAAGGGTACGAACTCAAACTCACGCTCGAGTTCAGGAACACAGGGCAAAATGCGGCTGAAATGCAGTATGCCTTGCAGGGACCCGTCGGCTTTCCGCTGGAAGACGAAGAAAACACTCGCCGGTATCTGGCGGTTCAGGCGGGCTTCCTCAACGGGGGCGGCGTCCGTCGCGAGACAATCCTCGCCTCGACCATTCTCGACGAAGCCGATGAACCCGAAGGGGTCGAAGAGTTCCGGGCTCCGCTGCGATATCTCGGAGTCGATGGCCAGTTCTTCGCGACATTGCTGATTCCTGATCCGGCGAATTCGACAGATGGTCAGCCGCCGGTATCTCAGCCGATGCTCATCAGTCGTGCTCGCGAGGCGGAGCGGAGTCTGATCAGCTTCCAGATTGAATCCGCGCCCGTCCCGGTGCAGCCCGGACAGACGGTTTCCCACGAATACACACTCTTCGCCGGTCCCAAGAGAACAGCTCTCCTGCAGCCTTACGATGCCGAAGGCATTATCGAATACGGCTGGTTTGGCTGGATCAGCAAGATCATGCTGGCCATCCTGCACTTCTTCCACGACACCGTCTACCTGCCGTACGGCATCTCGATCATCATGCTGACCGTGATGGTCCGCGGAGCGATGTATCCGATCTCTCGGAAGCATGCTCTGGCGGCTAAGAAGATGAAGGAGCTGCAGCCGAAGTTCGAGGAGATCAAGAAGAAGCACGAAGGCGACAAGGAAAAGCTCGCTCAGGCTCAGATGGACCTGATGAAAGAGAGCGGCTTCTTCGCCGGCTGTCTGCCGATGCTGCTGCAGATTCCGATCTTTATCGGTCTCTACCAGGCGCTCAGCGTTTCTGTCGATCTGCGAATGGCCGAATTCCTCTGGATCGATAACCTCGCCAGCCCGGACAAACTCTTCACGCTGCCGTTTTCGATTCCGTTCCTCGGCAACGACTTCAACCTGCTGCCGATTCTGACAGTGGGACTGTTCATCGCTCAGCAGAAAATGTTCTCCCCGCCGCCGGCGAACGAAGAACAGGCTCTGCAGCAAAAGATGATGAGTTACATGATGATCTTCATCGGCTTCATGTTCTATCGCGTCCCGGCTGGTCTCTGTATCTACTTCATCGCATCGTCGCTGTGGGCGATCGCGGAACGCAAAATCCTCGATCTGCACGATACCACGGCTGAGAGCCTCAAGCAGAAGAAGGCCGAAACCGGAAAGAAGAAGCCGAGCGACGACGCCAGCGACAAAAAGCCCGGCTGGTTCCGCGAACAGATGGCTGCCATCGACGCCGCCGCCAACCCGGGCAACAAATCCGCCCAGCTCAAGCCCGCTCCTTCCCGCAAGGGCAAGAAGTAGGTCTTCGGTTGGACAAGCCTGCCCTGCCGCCGATTGTGGTTGGCAGGAACGATCAGCGATCCGCTCTAAGGACATCCTCCATGTCCGTGTCTTGTTGATTGACCGTCGTGATCAAATCGCGACGTCGCTTCGAGGGCAATGTGTCCCCGTGTGCAGGAAAGGAGCCTCTCGTACGCGGCTTTCGTCTGCTTAGCCTCCTCTTGCGGCAGATTTTCGATTTCCAGCGGCGGCATCTTGCCGCCGTTTGCGTTTAAGAGAGCAGGTCGCTTTGAGGAACGAAGTATCGGGACGTCTGCGGAATCCTTCCAGACTTTTCGGTTTCTTCATTCTCGATACTGTGCCGTCGGCGGCCCGATGGTGCCGTCAGGTCTGCCGGCCCTTGTTCGGAAGGCGTCTCGCGGTATGCTCAAAGCATCGGCTTCGATCCGCTTCTGCAAGGTGACCCGCGCATGTTCCGTCGCTCTCTGCCCTTGAAATCGCTGGCACTGCTGTGTCGGTCTCTAGCCACGCTGCTGGAAACCGGCATCCCGGCTCACAAAGCCTTCCTGATTGCCGGCGAGAAAGCAGCCAATCCCGACGTGCGTGTCGCGAGCGTGCGAATTGCCGAAGACATTCAAAAGGGCGAAGAGATCGCCCCGGCGATGCGCGAACGGGATGTCTTCCCCGAATTGACGATCAACATGGTCGATGTCGCCGAGCGGACGGGGGCTCTCCCGGAGATCCTGTCTGGACTGGCCGATCATTACGACAATCTTCTTCGCCTGCGAAAAGACTTCTATTCCGCCATCGCCTGGCCGATCATTCAGTTGGTCATGGCGGTCTTTGTCATCGCCGGACTGATCCTGCTTCTCGGCTGGATTGCTCAATCGCAGGGCGGCGATCCGATCGATGTCCTTGGCTGGGGACTGACTGGAACGGCGGGAGCGATCACCTGGCTGACGATGGTCTTTGGCACCGCGGCAGGATTGTTCCTGGCTTACAAAATCGTTCGTTCGAACATGGCCGGGCAGACGTATCTCGACACGACATTAATGCGGATTCCCGTGGTCGGCCATTGCATGCAGTCGTTCGCCATCGCCCGCTTCGCCTGGGCCTATCATCTCACGCAGGAAGCAGGAATGCCGATTGATGAGAGTATCGAAGCCTCGATGCGGGCCACCAGCAATGGCGCTTTCATCGGACAGACCGACCGCATCAATCATTGGATTCAACAGGGTGAAAGTGTCACGACGTCTCTGCGAGAGTCCGGCCTGTTCCCAAAAGATGTGATCGAGATGATTCACGTTGGCGAAACTTCGGGCACGGTGCCGGAGATGTTGCATCGTCTGAGCCCCGAATTCGAAGAGCAGGCTCGTCGCTCGCTGCAGGCGCTGGCCGGGGCGCTCGGATGGCTTGTCTGGGCGATTGTTGCCGGGTTCATCATCTTCGTCGTCTTCAGCATCATGCTCTGGTACATCGGATTGATCAACGAGGTGATGCAGGGGATGTAGCCTCTCCGGTCGGAGGTTGCGGAGCGAGAGTCCGCCCGGGGGTGGTGGTAATGATCAGTTGATTATGATATGACTGATCCTTCCCGAACTCTGAACGATCCCACCTCAGGAGTTGATCCTCATGAAACGATTCCCCGGCCTCCTTGCCCTGTGTGCGGCCATCCTCTGCAGCTCGCTTCTTGTCTCCGACGCCTGGTCGCTGCTGAAGAAAGAATCTTCCAAACCGGACATGACTGCCCGGGCAACCGAATTGCTCAATTCGCTCGATGAACGGCAGACTGACCTGGCTCTACTGCCTTACGAGTCGTCGCAGCGGGTCGACTGGCATTTCATTCCGATGGACACCCGCAAGGGGCTGATGCTCCGCTCGATGAGCGAAGAACAGCGGGGAACCGCTCTGAATCTGCTCAAGACCTGCCTTAGCGAAGCCGGCTACAAAAAGGCCGAGACGATTATGTCGCTTGAGAAGCTGCTCTACTCCTTGGAAGATCCCAAGACCCGCGATCGCCGCGATCCCCTCAAATATTACGTCACCCTCTTCGGCGATCCTCGTGAAGAGAGCCGCTGGGGGCTGAGCTTCGAAGGGCATCACCTGTCGCTCAACTTCGTCAGCGAAGATGGCAAACTGATCGCCGCCACGCCGCAGTTCTTCGCCGCTAACCCGGCGGTCATCAAGACGAAGAACGATCTCGGCTTTGAAATGAACATGGCCGTGCTGCACGACGAAGAACAGCTTGGCTTCGATCTGGTCAATTCGCTGAGCAGCAAGCAGAAGACGTCGGCGATTATTGCCGATGAAGCTCCCCGCGAGATCCGCAATGCCGGCAGTCCGCATCCGCCGAAAGATCGTCCCGTCGGCATCCAGGCCCGTGATCTCGATGAAAAGCAGACGGAAATCCTCCGCAAGCTGGTCGACGTCTACGTCAATGCCGTGACCGATCGCCGAGCAGCAGAGCGACTCGAAGAGATCCGTCGCGACGGTTTCAAGAACGTCTACTTCGCCTGGGCCGGAGCCACCGAGCCGGGCATTGGCCACTACTACCGCATCGAAAGCCGCTCGTTCTCGATCGAGTTCGTGAACACCCAGCCGGACGCCGCCGGCAACCCGGCCAACCACATCCATTGCGTCTACCGTGACCGCGATGGCGACTTCGCCCTGCCGATCAACTAGAGCGATCACCGCACCGGCAGTCAACTGCCGCTGACAAGACGTGACAATAAAGAAGCCTCCGCGATCGCCAGGGATCGCGGAGGCTTTTGTCGTCCTGTTCCGCACCGGCGCCTGGGTGGCCGTGATAGCTCCGCGATCAGGGCGGCGAAGCCGTAGGAGGATTGCTATTTGACGGGGGTGAGTCCTTAAGACGTTACCCCACAGAAGTCCCCTCGCCCCCGCCGGGGGAGAGGGTTAGGGTGAAGGGGAATGCGGGGTCCATGCTTCGCGGACCTGAAAGATTCTTCCGGAGGGACCCTTTCGGACAGCATGCCCACGCGAGCGTGGGCATGGCACCCGGCGCGACTTCATCTTCCGCGTGAGTGAACCCTCTCCCCAGGCCCCGGGGTCCAACTCCGTTCTCCCACGGCTGCGCCTCCCCGAAAGAATCTTTCGGGGCCACCCTTCGGTCGCGACGCGGTTGTCACAATGGACGGATGGCACAGAGATTCATCGCGTTGTTGAATGCTCAGCGGGAACAGTTCGACGCTGCAAAGCATCAAGTGTTTCTCAGCCTGGGTGGCCCTGATAGCTCCGCTATCAGGGCGGCGAAGCCGTTGGAGGACGCCGTTTGACGAGGTGTCAATTCAGCGCGACTTCATCTTCCGTGTGAGTGAACCCTCTCCCCAGCCCCCGGAACCAACTCCGTTCTCCCACGGCTGCGCCGCCCCGAAAGAATCTTTCGGGGTCACCCCTGTCGGTGTGCAGCCGCTTTCTTTAGTCGATGATCTTGTTGATCGGGAACTCGACGATCCCGGTCGCGCCGGCTTCGCGGAGTTCCGGGATGATCGAGCGGACGACCGATTCACTGATAATCGTGTTGATCGCGACCCAGTCCGGATCGGACAGCGACGAGACCGTCGGCTGCTGCAGAGCGGGGAGGCTCTTCAGGACCTTCTCCAGATCGGTCCGGCGGACGTTCAGCATCAGGCCCACTTTGCCTTCGGCGGCCAGACACGACTGCAGCATCAGAGCGATGTTGTTCAGCTTCTGTTGCTTCCAGTCATCGGCCCAGGCTTTCTTGTTCACGATCAGTCGGGTGGTGCTCTGCAGCACTTCGTCGACGATTCGCAGGTTGTTCGCTCGCAGCGATGAACCGGTTTCCGTCACTTCGACGATCGCATCGACCAGGCGAGGCGGCTTCACTTCGGTCGCCCCCCAGGAGAACTCGACTTCGGCTTTGACGCCGTGCTTGTCGAGATACATCTTCGTCAGGCCGACCGCTTCGGTGGCGATCCGTTTGCCTTCCAGATCTTTGACGGAATGGATGTCGGAATCCTCCGGCACGGCCAGGACCCAGCGGACCGGTCGGCGGCTGACCTTGGAGAAAACGAGTTCGCAAACTTCGTGAACGTCGGCTCCCGTTTCGGTAATCCAGTCGTGACCGGTGATCCCGGCGTCGAGGATGCCCTGTTCGACATAGCGGGCCATTTCCTGGGCGCGGATCGAAAGGCACTCGATTTCGTCGTCATCAACGGTCGGATAGTACGAGCGCGATGAGAATTTGATGTTGTAGCCCGCCTGGCGGAACAGTTCGGCGGTCGCTTCCTGTAACGACCCAGCAGGGATTCCGAGTTTCAGCAGCTTGTCCGCCATCCGGATCAAACCTTTCTCTATGCGAATTCTGGAGCACGTGATTGCAAACAGGCAGACTACCAAGAGGTTCGGGACCATGCCAGCGTGGCTGCAGACGGGATCGCGAACCCGGAAATGATTGCCGCGTGTTTCGCATGCAGTCCTGTACGGGCGGTTCGCCAACAGGCTGCACAATCGCTACAGCCGATACGACCAGAATGTGAATTTGAAGGAATTGTTAAGATTCGGTTCAACTCCGATCTCCGGACGAACCCCCAATTTCATCAAAGTCGATTCAGCTCTCAGAGTAGTCGTTGGTGGAGCATCCGGAATAAACGGACTTTCACCACCAGCGAGGGGACAAGGGCGCCTCTGAAGGGACTTCAGTTGTAAGAGCCGACCACTCGTCGCGTCTCTCAAGAGTAAGGATACTCCGTGAAAATTCGATCTACGTTGACGAGTCTGGTGTGCTGTCTGTGGGCAGCGCCAGCTTTCGCATCGCCGCCGGTCCCTCCGCCGCCGGCGCCTGCTTCCGCTTCTTCTCCGCTGGCGACCGCCACGGTGCCTTCTCAGCTGGTTTTCAAAAACTCCAGTGACAACTGGCTCGAAGGTCTGGCCGTTCGGATGGAAGAATCCGAGTCCCGAATCGACCGCCTCGAAGCTCAGTACGACCAGGACGGGCAGGGGGATCCGCTTCCCGGGGTCCCTGCCGTCACCACGGTTGATGAGGAAGTTCTCGACCGGCTCGCGAAGCTGGAAGAAAACTGGGAGAAGATGAAGGAAGCCGAGGAAAAGAAGAAGCAGGACGCCCTCAAAAAGACCACATTCGAGGTGGGTGGTCGGATTCACTGGGATTACTGGAGCTTCGCCGAATCGAGCGAGGGCATCGACTTCTACGAGAATCCCAATCCGGCTTCTCCCGCCTATGGCAAGGACCCGGAAGATGTCTGGGCCTTCCGTCGAATTCGAATGGAGTTCGCCGGCGATATTACTCAGACCATGTTCTGGCGAATGCAGCTCGACTTCGCTGAACTGGAAGACGCCGCGATCAAAGACGTTTACATCGGCTTCCGCGAGCTTCCGTATAACCAGAGCCTGATTCTCGGTCATCAGAAGCGACCAATCGGCCTGGATCACTGGAACAGCAGCCGGTTCAACATTTTCCTCGAACGTCCGCTGATCGTGGAAGCCGTGAACGAAGATGCCCGCCGGATGGGGATCATGATGCACGGCTACAACGACGCCGAGTCGTTCAACTGGCAATACGGGATCGCCACGCTGGAAAACTCCGCTGGCGACCGCGCAAACCGCGGGGATGCCGGCCAATACGGCCTCCACGCCCGATTCACCGGAACTCCCTGGTACGACTGCACCTCCGGCGGTCGCGGCTATCTGCACCTGGGCATCGCGGGGATGTTCGCCAATCCCGATGGCGACGCCGATAATATGGTCACCAATGAAAATGAAGGCCGCTTCCGCACCCGTCTCTCGCAGCGATCGGAATCCCGCTGGCTCGACACGGGACGCATCGCGGGAGCCAACTGGTATGAAGTGCTGGCGTTCGAAACGATGCTCAACATTGGCTCGCTTCAGCTGACCAGCGAGTACATGAACATCTGGATGCAGCGGGACGATACCACCGCGGGGACGGGACCCGATCTTCACTTCGACGGCTATTACGTCCAGGCTTCGTACTTTCTCACCGGCGAACACATTCCGATCGATCGCACCGATGGCTCCATCGATCGCATCCGTCCCTTCGAAAACTTCTTCCTGGTCGAACGCTGCTGCGGTGGAATTGGCAGCGGCTGGGGAGCCTGGCAGCTGGCCGGCCGGTACGACTTGCTCGATATCTCCGATCAGGACATTCGCGGCGGCGTCGGTCAGACGGCCACTCTGGGACTGAACTGGTACTGGACGGCCTATTCCCGGATGCAGTTCAACCTGATTTACGGCGATATTCGGGATCACGAGCCCGTGGCGGGCTACACCGGCGGGAATTCGCTCACGGCCGGTGTCCGTTTCGGAGCCGATTTCTAGAGCCTGGGGTCATCCAACGGCCGAGGGACAATCGGCCTGACATCGAAATCGAACCGGTTTGAAATCGGTGCTGTTATAAAGAGGTGAGAAAATGCGAAGTTCTGGCTATCTGGCCTTACTGTTATTGACGATCTGCGGAGGCTCAGCCGCCCTGGCCCAGGACGCCTGCCTCGAGACCGGGAGTTGTCCGCCGTGCTGCCCGCCTGTCTGCGAGCCGTATAAGGCGACCTGTCAGCCCTGCTGGGAGAACGAGACCGAGGACGACTACTGCTGGCAGGTGGAGAAAGACTATGTCTGTATTCCTCCGGTCAAGTTTCCCTGGCAGAAGTGCTGCGAACTTGGCTGTCCGCGGATTCGAAAGATCAACACGCTCAAAATCTATGAGTTCGAACGCGATTTCTGTCGCTTCAAGTGGAATCTGAAGAAGTTCTACCCCTGCTGCGACCAGGAATGTGTTCCGGAGAAGGCTGCTAAGTAACGCGCGCTGTCGACACCCTGCCGAGCCGCCCTGATTTCAGGGCGGCTTTTTTTTTATTGGCATCGGGCAAAGCGAGTGTGTTGCGAGGCTGCAGAACCCGGGCAAAGCTCGTCGGTGACGCAATCGAGGCATTCGGCTGACCGCGCCGGAGAGGCGGATTTTCTGAAAAAATCATGGCCGAGCCGCTTGCCAGAAGCCGGTTTCTCGGGACGCGGGTCGTATCAGTGAATCTGGGAAAGCCGGAATGGTGGCCTTTTGTGCCCGGAAATTCAGCACAATCCGGGGTGGATAGTGGCGTTGGGTACACGTATTTCCGGTAATCTGTAACGGTTATTTCGATCTTGCAGAATTATTTCTTAGGAACCTGTTTTGCCGACGGGGCCAGTCAATTCATTTCATCCTGTTTCGCAAGTGTGGCCGATAAATCTTTCTGAAAGAGTTGCCCCATTTGCGCTCGTCACAGGATTTCCATCCTGGTTCGTTCGTTTTGTGGCAGATCCTCCTGCATGAGATCAGATCCTCGCAGGTGGGGATCTGTGATGCAGGAGCGTAAACCTGCCTTCACTCTGCCACAAATCATCCCAAGGGAGAGCAAGGAGAAACATGATGTTACTGACCCCAAAGAGTTGGAAGGTGCTGAGCGCTTTCCTGATTGCAGCCGGGATGTCGATGGGCACCGCCGGTTCTGCACAGGCTGGCGATTGTCTGGATTCATGCTGTGAGCCAGACTGCGTGTTCACTTCGGCTGGTGATCGCCTCTGCGGTCGGCTCAAGTCGATGTGCGGGCTGTGGAGCTACGACGACGGTTGTGTCGACGATCTCTGCATCGACGACTGCTGCGATGATCTCTGCGTCGACGATTGTGTCGGTTGCTGCGACATCGAAGAAAACGGCTGGACTGTCGGCGGCTGGGCACAGATGGGTTACTACACTGGTCAGAACGGTCTGTTCAACCAGTTCGATAACCGCTTCAACTTCCAGCAGAACTGGCTGTATGTCGAGAAGGTTGCCGATGGCAGCTGCGGCGTCGACTTCGGTGGACGTTTCGACATTATGTACGGTTCGGACGCTCAGTTCACCCAAGCCTTCGGGAATACCCATTCTCGCTGGGACTGGGACAACGGCCGCAACATTCACAACGGATACGGCTGGGCTCTGCCTCAGGCCTACGGTGAAGTCGCTTACGGAGACTGGTCGGTTAAAGCCGGTCACTTCTACACGCTGCTCGGCTACGAAGTTGTTCCGGCTCCGGATAACTTCTTCTACAGCCACTCGATGACGATGTTCAACAGCGAAGCGTTTACCCACACCGGCGTTCTGGCGACACACGCCATGTCCGACAATGTGACCAACTACTACGGTTGGACACTCGGTTGGGACACGGCTTTCGATCAGAACTCGGGCGGCAGCAACTTCCTGGGTGGTTCGAGCGTTGCTCTGAGCGACAACACCTCGCTGACCTACATCACCACCTTCGGTGACCTGGGTTGGATTGGTACCGGTTACAGCCACAGCCTCGTGCTGGATCACACCTTCGGTTGTGACGGTCGCTGGAACTACGTTGCTCAGTCTGACTATGTCGACGCCACCGAATACGGTACCGCCGCTTCGGCCAGTGCCTACTCGATCGGCGGCCTCGGTTCGGTCGAAGCTTACGGCATCAACCAGTACCTGATCTACGATCTGACCGACAAGGTC
Source organism: Rubinisphaera margarita (assembly GCF_022267515.1). Taxonomy (NCBI): domain Bacteria; kingdom Pseudomonadati; phylum Planctomycetota; class Planctomycetia; order Planctomycetales; family Planctomycetaceae; genus Rubinisphaera; species Rubinisphaera margarita. Next base: position 162,734 of record NZ_JAKFGB010000009.1, read on the forward strand.
GGTGTTGGTACCCGCTTCGAATGGTGGCGTGCTGGTGGAAGCGATGCTTACTCGGCAACGTTCGGCACCAACATTCGTCCGATGGACAACCTGGTGATCCGTCCGGAAGTTCGCTACTACTTCGCGGACAACGCCATCGCCAACGCTGTTAACAACGCAGCTGCCTTCGACGCCAACAACAATCCTGGCGACCCGTTCGACAGCTTCATCTTCAGCGTCGACGCCATCCTGACCTTCTAGTTCAGGCTGATGCATCGAACCTGATGCAGAACAATTGAGTTCACGACGCCACGCCGTCGTCTGCGGATTTCCTCAGACGACGGCGATTTTTTTTGCGCGCCGCCTCAACTCCGGAAATAGCAGTCTCCCCGGAAAGTGCCAGCCCCCGCTGAGCGTCTCTGAAATGGCGCCCCCGGCTCACATTCCCGGGTTCATCCCCCATAGTCACCTGACGCCCTCGCTGCTATCATTCCCTGACGACATTTTATCAGTTTCGCAGCGATTGATTGCTCATGAAATTTCAACAGACCACGCTCTCCAACGGCCTCAACATTGTTGCCGAAGTCAATCCGAACGTGCACAGCCTGGCGTTTGGCTTTTTCGTTCGCACCGGATCCCGGGACGAGACCGACGAGGTCAGCGGCGTCAGCCACTTCCTTGAACATATGGTCTTCAAGGGAACCGACACGTTTTCGCCGGTCGATGTGAACCGCATCTTTGACGAGGTCGGCGCCAAGTACAACGCGTCAACCAGCGAAGAAGTCACGCTGTTCTACGCCGCAATTCTGCCGGAGTACCTCGAACAGACCTTCCAGCTCATCTCGACGATCCTCTACCCGACGCTCCGGGATGACGACTTCAATATGGAGAAGAAGGTCATCCTCGAAGAAATCGGCATGTACGACGACATGCCGACCTTCTCTGCGTATGAAAAGCTGATGCACACGCACTTCGAAGGGCATCCCCTCTCCCGCAGCATTCTGGGAAGTGTCGACAGTATCACCGCGTTGACCGCCGAGCAGATGCGGGAATATCACCGCAAGCACTACCTGGCGGGGAACATCACCCTGGCGGTCGCCGGGAATCTCGACTGGGAACGGCTCACTCAACTGGCGGAGGAGTACTGCGCTCACTGGCCAGCGGGTAAGTCGGATCGGTCGATCGACGAAGCACGTCCTCCCGGTGGTCTTACGGTCCTCACCAAGGCAGGATCGATCCAGGAACATGTCGCACAGATGGCTCCCGCTCCGCCGTCGCAGAGCGAACTCCGATTCGCCGCCGACATCCTCTCCGTCATCGTGGGGGACGATTCCAACAGTCGCCTGTACTGGGAACTGATCGAGCCGGGCCATGCCGAAGCAGCCGAACTGAGCTACAACGACTACGATGGCTCCGGAGCCTACATGTCGTTCCTGACCTGCCATCCTGATGATGTCGAAGAGAACCTCGCGAAGTTCACCCAGATCTACGAGGAAATCAACCAGAACGGCGTCACCGAAGAAGAGCTCGAGCAGGCGAAGAACAAAGTCGCTTCGCGGATTGTCCTGCGCAGCGAACGCCCGATGGGACGGCTCTCGTCGCTCGGCAGCAACTGGGTTTACCGGCAGGAATACCGGTCGGTCGAAGATGATCTGAACACACTGAGCGCTCTCACGACGGCTGATGTTCGCTCGCTGCTCGATCAGTACCCGCTGGGGCAGCTGACGACCGTCGCCATCGGCCCGCGCGAAACCCTCGACATCTAAAACAAATTCGAAATTCGACTGCCGAGCGTTCGATGGTCTGTCCGTGTCAGGTCGCGTTTTCAACGGAAACGCTGCAATTTACGCGGATGGGACGGTTACGTCTTCCAGACAATTGCGCGAAACGAGTCCCCACTCAATCCCTCCCGCACACAGGACGAAAAATCATGGCACTGCGTCAACAGGACACGCTCACTTCCGTCGGCCTGCTCATTCTCCGCGTCGCCCTTGGCGGGATGATGCTGACTCACGGCATCCCCAAGCTGCTGAAATACGGCGAGCTCTCTTCCTCATTTCCCGATCCCCTGGGAATGGGCAGTCAGCTCAGTCTGATCTCCGCAATCGGAGCCGAGGTTGTTTGTGCCGGCCTGCTGATTCTCGGGTTTGCCACGCCGATTGTCGCCATTCCTCTCGCGTTCACGATGCTCGTCGCCTTCGGAATGATCCACGCCAGCGACGCCTTCGCGGTCAAAGAGAAAGCGGCTCTCTACCTCGCGGGATTTGTTACGCTGATCTTCACCGGCGGCGGCCGATTCGCACTCTACCCGCTCGTGGCCCGGATCTTCTCACGCAAAAAGTCGACAAAGACAAAGCCGCAGAAGGGCGAATAAGACCAGCGGGACGCGTCTCGACGCAACCTGCTTTTGTTGCGTAAATCGCAACCGATCGTCGGTTAATCTTCGTCCTCGTAGTGGACTTCGACCAGTCGCTCGGCGACGCCGGTGGAGGGGAACTCGGCAATGACGGTTTCCGCATCGGTGTGCAGGCCGATCACGGCTCGGGGGAAGCCGCCGAATTCCAGGTTTCGCAGGTAAAGCCACTGACTGCTGCCCACCCGACAACGGGCGGCGAAGGCGACCCGGGAGTTGAGAATCTCTCGTTCCTGGGTCACGGTCAGGCGGTTCCAGTCGCACGGTTTCTTTTGGCGAACTGGTGACCAGTCGAGCAGCAATGGCAGGCACAGATTCTGCTGGCCGGTCAGCGTCGCGGTGATCGTGGACCCATCGGTCGACAGTGAACCGTCCGCCCGTTCGACGGCATCAGACGGGATCGCCAGCGGAATCACCCGGAGTTCTCGCTTTTCACGGAACAGTCGCAGAGCCCGGCCCGGCTGCAGCCTGGCCGGTTTCCAGTTGCCGAGCAGCGGCAGCTTCCAGCGGACTTCGACAGCCGCATCGACGTTCGTGGTGATCGAATCGGTCAGCAGAGCGATGTGATCGTTCCGCGACAGATACAGCTGCCGGTCGATCGTGGCGTGTTCGGTCTGAAGGCGCAGCTCGAGAAAGTCCCCCTCCGGCTCGCTGTACCAGCAGAGCGACTGCCAGTCCGCCGACAGGCGACAGACTTCGCCGTCGAGAACCAGTTCGGTCTCCCATCGCCCCCCCAGGGCCCTCATGCCGAGCGTCGTCAACCCTAGTTGAATGTTCGGCTGGTCGTAGGCTGCGGCCAAAACATCGGCTCCGGCGTACCAGTTCGAACGCATCGAAACCAGTTGCCCCCAGTCGGACTGCGTCGCGGCCGAGAGGTCATCACTCGACGACTTCGCTTTACCGCGGACGCGTGCATTGAGGGCCAGCATGGTCTGCCGGGCCCACGGAGGCAGCTTCTTGCCGTGCCTCAACTCCAGTGCATTTTGCAGCACACGGGCCCAGATTCCGTCGGTCTCGACCTCGATGGCAAGTCGTCCGTCGGCGGTTGTCAGGCTGGCGACGCGTTCCAGGAATTCGTCGAACCGCTCGGCATCTTTCTTCTTCAGAAAGCGTTCTCCCAGCACCTCGCAAATCATGGCGGCCCGGGTGAAGCTGTCGAGCCAGAACGGCAACTCAGCGAGAAGTGAGGCATGCGGCGTGCCGTCGCCGTCCGTCACGGCATCCAACTCACTGGCGTAGCCTGCCACGGCATCTCGGAAAAGTTGCCGCGAGCCGCTGAGCTGTGGCGTGGCCAGCGAGAGCAGCAGGGGGAGTTCGCCTCGCACCAGCAAAGACTCCAGATGAGGCACGTGGTCCGACTCCGGCAGTCCACCTGCTCCGGCGACCTCCTGCCGGGTCTGAGCCGCCTGTTCGAACAGGCCAACCAACTGATCTGCATTGAACAGCGATCGCTTCTCGTCCGCGCCACACAGCAGCAGAACGATCCCGGCGAGTCGTTCCCCGGAAGAAACCGTCTCGGCATCGTTGAGACGGTCCAGAACCTTGTCCGCCGCTTCCCCAGGCACGTCGCCGCTCGGATTCGACGAAGTTCCGGATAAGGTGATGAGAACGGACTCGATCGCCGCGGCGAACGACGGATCGCTGTCGGGCTGACTGCGGAGAAGATCGTTCACACCGGTCAGCAACTGAATGCGAAGGCGAGTTCCGGCTTTTCCCTGGCCGTCAAATGGTCGGCACGCAACCAGTTCCGCAAGGCGATCGCTGCGGTTCCGGTCAATCGCTCTTTCGATGGCCGTGCGATGCGACTTCTTCCACGGAAATCGTCGCAGGCTTTCCAGGTTCGCGGAGGAGGAAGCGGCATTCGTATCCGGGGCAGGGTGTTCAGCGAGGGACATACACAACTCGATGCGGGCTGTCGCCCGAAAGCAGGACTGGGAAAAGACAACGACAGCGGAAGTTCAGGTCAGCTGCGTTCAGTGCGCTCGGTTCGTTCGGGCCGCTCTGTGCGTTCGGCTCGATCCGCAGACCGATGCGAACGTCCCGACTGATTCGATTCCGTCCCTGAAGGCTTACCGAAGATCATGCGGCCGGCACTGTTCTGCAGCACGCTGGTCACTTCGACATCGACCTGCTGGCCGATCAGATCCTTGCCCTGTTCGCAGACGACCATCGTGCCGTCGTCCAGATAGCCAACTCCCTGGCCGTACGATTCCCCTTCCTTGATGAGATTGATCCGGACATGCTCGCCGGGAATATACTTCGGTTTGAGGGCGTTGGCGACGTCGTTGAGGTTCACCACCTCCACATTCTGCACGCCGGCGATCTTGTTCAGGTTCACATCGTTGGTCACGATGCGTCCGCTCACGATCTTGGCGACATCAATCAGCGACTGATCGTGCGAAGAATGCTTGACCGACATCCCCTTGGCTGAGCTCGTTTCGAAGATGCGGATCTCGGCATGCGGGTGCTGTTGAATACGGCTGAGTACATCGAGCCCCCGCCGCCCGCGGCCCCGGCGGACTTTGTCGCCACTGTCGGCGATCCGCTGCAGATCTTCGAGCACAAAGTCGGGCACCAGCATCTGCGAGTCGACGACGTGCGTTTCGACCAGCTCGGCAATGCGGCCGTCGATCAGGGCGTGACTGTCGAGCACGAGCGGGCGGCCCCCCTTCAATTCGCGGGAAAACTCCACATAAGGGATGATGAAGCGGAAATCGTCCTTGGTCTGCATCAGGAACGAGATGCTGAAATAGGGGACCGATAACAGCATCACGAGAGAAAACATGTGGTAGTAGGTCACCCCGGCATTTCCGAATGCCTGAGCGAACAGCGGCTCCACCGCCTGGAGCAGCAGATAACTGAGCAACACCCCAATGAGCAGGCCGAAGTACAGAGCCGAGAGGTCCTCGATTCGTTTCCGCTTGATCAGCACATCGGTCAAAATGACACCGACGGCAATCAGCATCAGGATGAAGAAGGTCAGGAACCGGTTGTTGTGAATAACGTCCGGCATCCCGTCCTGCTGGTTCACGAACGTCGCGAACGCCCCGGCTGCAATGCATATGAAGAGAGCTCGGATGATGCTCAATAACATGAAATCTATTTCCTGTGGAGTCGAGCAATGCTCGGGAGATCGTAAACGATTCGCTGGATCAGGATTCGGGCGGGACGGCAGAACGAACGTTCCGTCCCTCGGAGGGAACACAGCCGCAGGCCATCGGTGCCCGGCTCCATCGGCAGGCATCTTGCGGCCTTTCCATGCAGCGATTCGGAACAGCCGCCAGACTTTCCAGCCACGAATTCTACAGTATTCCGCAGCACATGCGAACTTTTGACAGGAATTTGCGAGGAAACGATGAAGACGGGCCGCGATTCGTTCGACTGCGACGGCAGTCGTGGAGCCCTGGCCGAAGACTCAATTTGAAATCCCCGGCTCAACCGGAACAGTCGCCGCGAACTCACCGGTTCGGATGCCCAAGTCATCAGCCAACCGAGTCAGCGCATCGGGATCAGTCCGATTGACCCCGAGATCATCGAGCCGGTTGTCCCCCAGCGAATAAACCTTCATCGACTGCCGGTCGTCGCTCACGACGTAGACCAGCGAATGGGCCGTCTGCGGGTCTTCGGGCACGGTTTCGAGAATCTCTGGAGCCAACTCATCCAGACGTTCTGGGTAGACGCCGTGAACCGCTTTGTACTCGGCCAGGGCGTAACCGGTTACCGCGACCGCGTGATAGCTCTCGGAATCGGTGATCATTTCGTCGATCCCTTCGAAGTCGGCTTCCAGGCAAAGCATCATCAGGAACCATCCGACAATCCGGCCTCGCCCTTTGAGCCCCGAGAGAGCGGTCAGCGTCCGAAATCCAAGATCAGCGGGTGATCGTGGACGCAGTTCGGCATCGAGATCTATGAGCCGCTGCCGTCGCAACAGCGGATCGGGTTCCTTCAAAATCTCAATGGCGTCGTCGAACACGCGGTTGGCATAGCGAAGCGATGTGTTCCAGTCGATCCCCATGCTTTTCAGTATCTCGAAGACACGCTCGATTTCTTCCTGATAGAGGATGAATTCAAGTAATTCCGGTGGCAACCGTCCGCTGGCGATCGCGATCATCACCTCAAGCACACCGATTCGCATGCTCCAGTCAACGAGTTCTATTCCGTCATCCCGGGGGAATGCCGGTCCAAGGGCTTCGAGATCGCGGCGGATCTGCCTGGCCAGTTCTGGAGGCAGTCCCGGAGCAGCCGATAACAGGCCATGAAGTCGGAGGGCTTCCTGTTCGATGAAGACGGCTCCATGGAATCTGCTCACATCGATTACCGTCTGCCGGCTTGCCCAGTGATGGATCACTCGGTGAAGCGTCAGCAACTCCCGATGAGCTTCTGCAAAGTCACCCTCTCCAATATGCAGGCAGATCCTCGTCGCCAGAACCGATCTGATCACCGGCAGAGGATTGGGGTCATGACTCAATGCGAAGTACCGCAGTCCCCCGGTCATCGAGTGACTCGGCAACGGCTCAGCAATCACCGGCTCGAAGTAATCCGGCAGAGAAACGGCCTCCCGCAGAGTTTGCAGCGGCAATGAATTCGAATCGAGCCAGGCCGCGACTTCGGGATGGCCGCCCGCCCGCCATGGCGTTTGCGTCAGTCGTTCGACGTCCTCCAGAAATAAATCGAGTTCCCGTTCATAGTCCTCCGGCTTGAGCGTCGATCGCGCGGGTGCCAGCTCGTTCGCAATCCACGAAGAGCCGCTGATCAGATAGTCTCCCGTCGGCGGAACCGGATCAAATCCCTGAGCACGCCGGATGCGTTCCGCATCGGCTGGCGTCGAATTCCGATGCGAAGTCTCTCCAAAAACCGGCCCGGTCGCTTCCCACAGATGAGCCGCCGCGTTGTTCTCGGGCGTCACGCCCTCCCCCATCCGCCGATTCCACGCGGCGACGTAATCGGGCAGCCCGTCCTCATCCAGCGGCTCGGTGATAAATGTCGTCTCCCGCGAAATGATCAACTCCGGCGGCCCGAATACGAGCACCCAGAGAACCGGAAACAAAATCCACGCGACGAAGACAGCCGGCACCCCAATCCCGGCCGCCAGAATTGGATGCCGCCGCATCCAGCGTCCGAAGCCGTTCAACGCAAACTTCATGGCTCCACCTCGGCGGCGGGCTCTTCATTTGCATCCGATAGAGTGCCGACTCGAATCGTGATGTCGTCTCCTTTCGGACCGGTCGGTTCGTCCCGGGTGCGGCCGTTGTCATCGACGCGGTCTTCGCCGATCGAGTAGGTGAGAATCGATTGCCCGTCCTCACTGACGCGATAAATCCACTCCCGGCCGGCAAAGGCATCGAATGGCGTTTCATCGAGATACTCCGGCACGAGTTTGGCAAGCGACTCCGGAAACCGACCGTGCCGAGCTTTGTATTCGCCGAGGGCCAGCGCGAGGAGGGAACGCTGCAGCCTGGTCGCGCTCGCCTGCAGGTTTGGATGAATCAGATATCCGTTGTGAATGTGCGCGAACGCGAAGCATTCGCCAAGGATGACTCCCCGGCCGTGCGGTCCCGCCAGAAAGACAGAGACCGGGTTCTGTGTCAGTTGCTGGATGAATTTTTCTCGCTCCGTCCGGATTCGTTCCAGTTCACTTTTCAGTGCTGTTCGACGGCTTTCGTCCTGCTCGCCGACTGCTTCGACAAGCTGGTCGAAAGCATTGTTGACGATGATGAGTGTCTCGTTGAGGTCCATCGTGAGGCGAGGGGTGCTGTCGAGTAGAAAGGGGGGAGGTTTCATGCGATACAGACCGCTGAATCCGTCCCACAAATCCGGGCGATCCCGCATCGCAGTGATCAGTTCGAGAGCCGCCATTCGCTCCCCGCGATCCACATTCCGGGCTAGGGCTTCGGTCGTAATCACCGGCGGCAATTCGCCGAGTTCCCGCCGGTATTCGCGGGCCATTCCGGAGGGCAATTCGGGATGGAGGGCCAACTGGACATCCCCCGTGCTTGCCTGATTTTCGATCGTCATGGCTACGAAGACTTCCACCAGCGTCCATCCCCGGCAGACATGTCGAGCCAGACGATGCACGGTCATCAGATCAGCTCTGGCTTCTGAAAAACGTTGCTCCTGAAGATGCCACATCGCACGAGAGACCAGCATCTTCGCCATCGTGCTATTCAATTGCACATCGGGAAGACGGCTTCGCATCAGGAGACGATCCGAGGCATCGCCGGATGCCGGCAAGATCGCGGGCCGGAAGTATTCCTCCCGCATCGTGGCTTCGTGAACCAGTCTGAGCGGCGTCCGGTTCTGTTCAATCCAGTCCGCGATGTCGGGAAAATCGGTTCGGGCCCACGGACCTTTGTACGCGGCACTGAACTCTTCATCGAACTGCTCTACGCCCGCCCGACGCTCATCCTCACTCAGGCCCGCGAGTAGAGAATTGAGGAAGTCATTCGCGGTGACGAAATACCTCCCGCCAACCGGCAACCGGGGAACGCCCAGTTCATCAGACATTGCGTGACCGAATTCGATGTCGCTTCCTTCCGGTTGTGGCCCGACCGCCTTCTGCAGCAGCACCATCGCATTCGTTTCCGGCGTCACCCCCTCCCGCATCATCTCATTGAGAGCGGCGATATAGTCGGGCAATCCGTTCGGCTTCAACGGCTCGGTGATATAAGTCGTCTCCCGCGACACCCGAATCGCCGGCCACGGCTGCCCGAAGTTCACCCAGGCCGCGACAATCGACAGCAACAGCACGAAGGCCGACAACCCGCCCACAACAGTCCACACGGGATGCCGCCGCATCCAACTCCGCCATGTGCGGCGTTCTTCGGAAGACGAGGAGGACGTCATGGACGCCAGAAAAATGAATCCAGGGGAAATACGCATGCGGGGAGTCAATCGTTTTGGAGGTAGTGATTCTCAGTAGCGTTAGTTGTTCATCCACTCTGGTGGATGTCCTCCCCAGGCTCGGATGTCGTCGGCAGAACTTCCGTCCGGGGTTTCTTCGCCGTAAGTGCGGCCCTGACTGTCGAGACCGTCAACGCCGGCTGAGTAGAGAAGCATGGACTGGCCGTCTTCGCTGACGCTGTACTTCAGAGACTCATTGGTGAAGGGATCAATGGAGAGTTCATCGAGGTCCTTCTTCGTTAACAGGTCGAGCCGGGCAGGGAACTCGCTCTCACTAATGCGGTGTTCGATGAGAGCCAGGCTCAGCAGCGTCAGGCGATGGCGGGCGATGTTTCGCTGATGGACGCGATCGATCTGACGCATGGACGATTCGCGCAGTCGGGCGAAAACGTAAGCGTAGACTTCGCCGCGTTCGCGGGCGTCGGCTAGCATCACTTTCAACGGGGCCTTGAACTCCGCGACTTTCGCCTGTCGTTCGAGATTCGCATTCTCCAGGGCGTCAAAAAGCTTGTCCCGCTCGCTGTTGTCTGGTTTCCGCAGGGCCGCCACCTGGGCATCGAAGCTGCTATTCGTCAGGACGAGTGTCGTGTTCCAGTCGATTGCCGAGTTCCAGAGCCCGGTCAGGAGCTTCTGGATGAAGGCATCCGCTTCTCCGCCGACAAGATCTTCCATCTTCAGGCGGCGCGTCGACATGGCGACGATCGCATCGAGGCTCATCAAACGCTCGCCGCGGTCCACCAGAATGGAAAGCTCGTCGCGGGTCATCAACGAGCCGAGCTCTTCGATCTTCCCCCGAAAACCGGCGGCCCGGTTCGCGGTCATCCCCTCGGCATTCAGGAACGACAGAGCAGCCGCACTGGCGGCGTATTCGAGGGCGGACGCGTTGAGATACTCAATAATCGTCCAGCCATGAGCCACGTGCCGGGCAAGCCGATGCAGATCGAGGACGTCCCGCTCGGCCTCATCGAGACGCTTCTCGCCAAGAGACAGCATGATGCGAGTTCTCAAGATCCGGGAAACTTCACGGTTCAGCGAGCCGTTCCCGATCAACGTCTGCACGAGCAACTGCCGACGCTCATCTGAGGGATCGGATGCAGCCGCCTGATCGATGACCGGTAGAAAGTAGCGGGGACGAATCGCCGCCTCGTGCACCTTTGCCAGTGGAGCTTCGTTGCTGCGGAGCCATTTCACGATGTCGGGGAATTCCTCCGCCGTCCACGGCTGTGACACGCAATGTTGAGCGTGATCCATCAGCTGTTTGGAAGCCGCGTTTCGTTGCTCCTCAGTCAACTCGGGTGACTGTTTCAGCGTTTTCGCGAGAAACGCTTCGAGAGAGACCAGATAATCTCCCTCCGGGGGCAACGGGTCGATCTCAAGGGCAACGGCCAGCTTCGCGGCGTAGGCATCGCCCCCCGCCAGATGCGGCCCGGACGCCTCGAGTAGCGGGACCATCGCGTTGTTTTCCGGCGTCACTCCCTCGCCTCGCCACGCATTGATCGCGGCCACATAATCAGGAAGCCCGGCCGCCGTCAGATGCTCGGTGACATACGTCGTCTCCCGCGAAACGGAGAGGGTGCCTTGGGCTCCGGACTCCCCGGGCGCCTCCCCTCCGGCGGTTGCGGAACAGAGTAGCCCACTGAACACCATCCCGACCACAACCGGTCCCAAGTGCAGAGATCGCATGGATAAACTCCTCGAATGAGGGAATGAAGACAAGACAAATCAGAATCGATCACGGAGCCTGAGAATCAGACTCGTCCACAAGATTGCCCATGAAACCGGCAAACCAGCGGCACGGTTGCGACGACAAAATCGCATAGAAAACTTTCAGCCGTAACCTTCACGTAGGGTGCTGGTGTACATGATGTCCATCTGGCTGACGGAATTCCGGTCTGAATCGGGAATTTTGGCTCGGGAAGATAATCCCCCGCAGAATCAGAGAGCATTCCGCAAGGGAGCTGGAGAGCCGCTGCGAATTCTCAGGTCGTCGCCCCGAATGTCGAACGAACAACGAAGAAAAGTCGGGGCTTTCTGCTGGTTTGAACTCGGTTCACGATTCTTACTCTTGCCCGTTCTCAGCTGGCGCTGATTCAACGAAGAACCCCGCCCGAATCCTCAGGTCGTCGGCAGTAGCCGTGGAGCCGTCCGACTCGCCATAGGTGCGGCCGGCTTCGTCGGTCCCGTTTTCGCCGACGGAGTAGACGAGCATTTTCAAGCCGTCGTCGCTGACGTGATACTTGAGGGGCTCGCCGGAGTAGAGGTCCTGCGGGAGTTTGTCGAGTTGAGCGGGGACCAGGTCGTTGAGCTCTGCCGGGTAGCGTTTGTGCTGCTGTCTGTACTCGGCCAGAGCGAAGCCGACGATGGTGACCTGCCGTCGCATTTCGCTTCGAATCCAGGCTCGGTCGACCTGGTGCACGGCTGGGAGAAGCAGGGCTTTCAGGACCTCGCCGAGTTTCTCTCCGCGGAAGGTGCTGCCGGCCAGGAGGAACGAGACGCCGTTCTGCCAGTTTTGGACTCCCTGGGCCTGCTTCTTGAGCGCTTCGTTCAGTTCGGCAAAGCGCTGCTCACGCAGCTCCTTGTCTTCTGCCTGCAACGTGACCGTGATCTCGTCGTAGGCTTCGTTCATCACCCGCAGCGTGGCGTTCCAGTCGATGCCGAGGCCGAACAGCCAGTTGATGATCTTCGTGGACAGGTCGTCGCCCCCGCCGCCCGCCAGTTCCTGGGCGGTAACTCTGTTCGTCGCCAGAGCGATGATCGAGTCGAGCCCCATCAGCCGTTCCCCTTTGTCGATGAGGTCCGCCATCTCAGCTCGCGTGACGGTCGGGCCGAGTTCCTGCAACGCCTGCTTGTGGGCGGCGGCCTGCTCGGCAGTCAGCTGCGGACTGATGGCCAGTGCGGCTTCCGCGTTGTAGGCGATCGAATCGATGGCGACGCCGACGAGGAACTCGATCAGCGTCCAGCCCTGGGCGACATGATGCCCGAGTCGATGCGTGGCGAGCAGATCCTGACGGGCCTCTTCGATTCGCCCCTCGCCGAGATGCAGCATCGCTCGCGTATTGAGCAGCCGGGCGATCTCGCGGGACTTCTGAATGTCCGGCAGCAGAACGCCAATCAGCAGACGTCGTCCCTGGTCGAACTCCTTTTCAGACGGAGAGAAAACAACCGGGCGAAAGTAGTCGGGCCGCTTGACGCCCTCATGCACCAGCTTGAGCGGAGCTTCATTCGCTTTGACCCACTCGGCAACGAGCGGATAATCCTCCGCTTTCCACCGACCTTCTGAAGTCTTGCCTTGATCCTCGTAGAAGTCTTCAATGCGTTGATTGACCGCCTGTTCGGTCAGCTCAGCCGACTCAGCTTCGGCGGCCTGCCGCGCGAAGTCGCCGCCGCTGATGATGTACTCGCCGTCTTCCGGCAGCGGATCGATTCCGAGAGCTTCGGCCATCGCATCACCGAAGCCTTTATCAACATTCTCCGGCCGCGGCCCCATCGCCTTCCAGATCAGGACGAAGCTGTTGGTCTCCGGCGTCACCCCTTCGCTCATGCGGGCGTTAAGGGCAGCCGGATAGTCGGGGTAGCCGCCTTCGGTCAGCGGCTCGGTGATAAACGTCGTTTCTTCCGAGATCTCAATCTTCGGCTGCGGGCGTTTGTCTTCATCCGGCTTCCCGCGATCCCGAGCCATCGTCGGGACGGAAAAGACGCCGAGGAGGAGCATCGCGAAGACAAAAGCAAAACGACACGGAACGGCAGAGCGCAATCGAGCAAGCATGACGGAGAATCCCGGGAAAGAGTGGCTGGTTCGAAAACCGTGAACGCAATTCTACCCCAACGGATCACCAGATTCAGCCATAGACCGCAGTTTGACCGGTTTCCTCAGCGACTTGCGGGTACCGCCAGCGAGCCAAGCGTGACCCGCAGGTCGTCCATGATTTGCTCATCGAGAAACTCTTCACGAAAGCGTTCGCGATCATCGATTCGATCTCGCCCGAGCGAAGCCAGCTCGGCCGACTGACCGCCATCGCTGGTGCGATACTGCAGCGGCTCGCCCGAATAAGGATCATCGGGGACCTCGGGCAAGAACTTCGGGACGAGTTCATTCAGGGCAGGCGGATAGCGATCGTGAAGGCTGCGATACTCCGCCAGCGCGAGGGCGGTGATGGAGAGCGTCAGACGAGTCTCATATCGACCGAGCCAGCGATCCATGTACTGAATCTGTCTCGTCAGCGTGGATCCGATCAGGTGTCCCATGGCATCGCCGCGGCGCTGGGGGCCAGCCGTGACGAGTTCGAGGCGGGTTTCCGGAAGCAGCATTTGCGTGCGAACTTCTTGCAGGTCCTTCGCCAACTGGTCGAGTTGTTTCGCCCGCGTGCGGACGCTTGTTTCCCGGAGAATCCCGCTGAGCCGATCGTAGTAGCCGTTGATCACCGTGAGGACGGTGTCCCAGTCCAGGGAGCGTTCGGCCAGCCAGGCAATCACGTCTCCGACCTGATCGTTTTCGGTAATCATTCCCGCTTCGATGTTCTGTCCGGCTGCCAGCGCGATGGTTGAATCGAGTGCGATGAAGCGTTCGCCCACGCTCACCTGTTCAACCAGAGTGGACCGTTGCGGGCCGAATGCAGTCAACAGCCGTCGATACGCGGCGGCCTGGGGGGCCGTCAGTTCCGGATGAGAGGCCAGAGCAATATCGCCCCGAGCCGCCATCTCGGAAATCGCCCCGCCGACCAGAAACTCGACCAGCGTCCAGCCTCGAGAAACCTGATACGCGAGTCGATGCACCGTGGTGAGATCGCGAATCGCCGCGTCGAGTTCGCCTTCGCCAATGTGCATCATCGCTCGGGCCATGATCATCCGGGCCAGCTGCCGATAGTGCTGAACATCGGGCAGCAGCACGAGCATCAGCAGTTGATCTTCAGGGGGCGTGTTGGTTCCGAAAACAACCGGGCGAAAGTAGTGCGGCCGCTGCACGGCGGCTTCGACCTGTGCGAAAGGGACGTCGTTCGCGTCGAGCCACAGGGCAATTTCCTGAAAGTCGTCTCGCCGCCATGGCTCGTTCCAGGTCTGCTCGAATCGCTTTTCGATTTCATTCCAGACGAACTCGGTCTGTTCCGGCGTCGCCCCCGGAGCCCGCTCCGTGATGAAATGCTGAAAGAACTGATGGCTCGGGACAAGATAGTCTCCCTCATCCGGCAGCGGCTCAATGCCAACCGCGTCGCTCATCGGCCGGTCAATCTCCATGCGTAATCCACTCAGCTTCGGCCCCAACACCTGCCAGAGCCCAACGACTGCATTCGTCTCCGGCGTGATGCCCTCACTCATCCGCGCATTCAGCGCAGCCGCGTAGTCGGGCAGACCGTTCGGCTTCAACGGCTCGTTGATATAAGTCGTCTCCGGAGCGATACGGACCGACGACCTGGGCTCTTCGGCGAAGCCAGGCGAGGCGGAAATCAGAAAGGCGTAAAGCGAGCAGAACAACACGGCAAAGAGCCGAATCGACATGGACGTCTCCCGGAAATAGAAAAAACGAGACTGAACACCCAGATCGTAGCCGGGGGCCGTCTCGTTTTCACTGCACGGGGTGCAAATCTCGCGGTTTGTCCTGTTGCCGCCGCCTACTTCGCCCACGCTGGAGCGTCGGTCTGCTTCGTATCTTTCGCCGGAGCTTCGGCCGTCTTTTCGACCTTTTCTTCGCCCGAGGCCAGGTGCAGTGTGCTGGAGCCGGGTGTGGACTGGGTGGGGGTGGGAGCTGAGAAGGCGACGGTTTGCGGCATCTGGTGCGTTGTTGCCCGGGTGGCTGAGGCTTTCTTGCCGGATTTGAGTTCGTCGTTGATCGAGCCGCCGTTGTAAGGACCGATGCCGAACATGAAGTAGGCACTGTCGTTCGATTCCGCCAGAGACACGCCGCCGTTTCCGAGCGAGGTTTTGCTCTTGGCGTCGTAGGCGACCAGGCCGATCTTGGCGATGCCCTTCTGATTCTTCTTTTCGAGTAGTCGCATTTCCGGCAGTGACATCATCCCCGGCAGGGTGATTTCCGGGGTGCCGACGAACGAATCGGCGGAGTGGGTGCCAATTGCTCCGGTTCGTGCTTCAACAATCAGCTCGGCTTCCTCCGCGGTTTTGACGACCTTCGCTCCCGCCCTCATCAGGCGATGGCGGATCGAGGCGATCACATAGTTCTTGTCGACGCCATCGATGTACTTGTCATCGAGGTAGACAACGCGGTTTGAGAATGGCGTGAAGTCTACTTTGTTGAGCGCCTGATCGACGGCGTTGGAAATCAGCATCTGTTCCTTGGCCGAGCGCGCTGTGTTCGTAGTCGAGGTCGAAGTGCAACCCACGGTTGCAGCGAGCGCGGCGAGAAGAAACAATCGATGCATCGGACAAACTCTTCTTTGGGAATGGATTTCCAACAGGAGGGGCAGCCGGCAGCTGCAGCAGGGAGGTGATGTGCGCGCGAGAGGTATACCGGAATACGACAAACTCGTCAAAAATATTTCGGAGCCAGTCCGCGTCTGTAATTCTTACAACCGACCAGGCGGAGGAAGTCAGCACCGTGACAGCGTTCTCATTGCCGCGTTATCAGGTCATTCCGCACGCTCATCGGCAGGTCTCGTTCTCTGTCGACGGCGTTGAAAAACTTCGCTGGCATTCCGGTGCCGATTATCCGCGACCGTTTTTCTACCCATTTTGCGGCCCTTCGAACGAAACGCTCACCCGGATGGGACACGCCGGGGCTGGAAACCACGATCATCACCAGTCGATCTGGTTCGCGCATCACGATGTCCAGGGCGTCAGCTTCTGGTCGAATTCCTCCCCGGCTCGCATTGAACAGCGGGAATGGCTCGCTTATTCCGACGGCGACGACGAAGCCGTGATGGCGGTTCTGCTCGACTGGAAAGACGGGCACGATCCCCAGCCGCTGCTGACGCAGGAGTTGATTGCCGGATTTCGGGTGCATCCCGATGGGGGGACTTTGCTCGAGCTGCAGTCGACGTTCACGCCCACAGCTGAGATGCTCGAGTTTGGTAAGACAAACTTCGGTTTTCTCGCGGTTCGCGTGGCGAAAACGCTCTCGGCCGCATTCGGAGGCGGGCAGCTGCGAGACAGCGAAGGCCGTGAAGGAGAGCCTGCGATCTTCGGAAACCAGGCGAAATGGATGGACTATTCCGGCCCGGTGGCTGTTGGGTCGGGGAAGGACCGGCACACTGTCGAAGAAGGGATTACTTACTTCGATCATCCCTCCAATCCCGGTCACCCTTCGAAGTGGCATGTGCGGGAAGATGGCTGGATGGGCTCTTCGACCTGCATGGATAGACCACTGATGACGACTCGGAAGGAGCCCTTGCGGCTCCGATACCTTCTGTTTGCCCACGCCGGATTGCCGGATGCGGACCAGCTTCTTGGAATTCAAAAAGAATTTACTGGCCGTTCCCCTTGGCGAGTTCGGAAATCGATGGTAAAACATCACACGTGGGACGTCTTCCGTGCCAGCTGAGCACGTCGAAAATGAACCGCCTGCGAGACCTGCCGGCATGCCGGTGATGTGTCGCTCGAAGTTCAGCTGAAGATTTAGCTGGATTCTCAAGGTTCAGCTGAGAATGTTCGCTCAATTGTTTTCGAAATTCGGAACGGTTTCGTTGACAAGTCGAACGTACGCAAGTAACATCCCCGCTTCCCATTTTCGGGAGGCCGGGAGAAGCTCTGTTTTCATCAGCTTTTGGTGAAAAATTCCAGGGTTTTTCCTCCACGCGGCATCTGGTTGCTCGTGTGGTTAATCGATATTTCACATTCGCGAAGCAGGCAAGGGGAGGCGGAGTGTCCGCAGGGTCACAAGAAAAAATTCGCATTCGGATGGAGGCTTACGACCATTCAGTGCTGGATCAGTCGGCGTCAGATATCGTCGATACCGCCAAGCGAACCGGGGCGATCGTCCATGGGCCGATTCCTCTGCCAACGCGAATTGAGCGGTACACGGTTCTTCGTAGTCCGCATATTGATAAGAAGTCCCGTGAGCAGTTCGAGATTCGAACTCACAAGCGGGTGATTGATATCGTGCAGCCGACAGGTAAGACGATTGATGCTTTGAATAAGCTGTCGTTGCCGGCTGGTGTTGATATCAGGATTAAGGCGACCGCGTAAGGGGAGCGGCTCGAACTGGAATCGGGCCTGAGTTGAAAGGATGTGGGTGGGCAGTGCTCTGTCCGCCTTTCTTTATCGGCTCCTTGTGGTTGGTGGTCGGGTGTGTTCCGGCCGTACTCGTTGGAAACAAATACAGATTCGGTTCGCGCTCGCTTAGGCGGGTGGATGTGTCGAAGGGTGTGAGACATGCCGGTAGGTCTGCTCGGGCGAAAAATTGGAATGACCCAGGTTTACGAGGAAGGCGGGATTGTTGTTCCCGTGACTGTCCTCGAGTTGGGTCCGTGTCCCGTCATGCAGGTTCGGACGGCCGAACGGGATGGCTACGAAGCTGTTCAGCTCGGTTTTGCTGATAAGCCGCGTCGGTTGGCTTCTCGTTCCGAGCGTGGGCATGTTGCCGAAATTAGTAGTAAGCGTCGACGGGCTCGCACTGAAGCGGGTGTCGAGCTGGTGGAAAAAGCGGGTTGTGAGCCGCAGCGGTTCGTGCGTGAGTTTCGTACGGATGGCGAAGAGCATGGTCTGGATGTTGGGTCTGTGTTGACAGTCAATCATCTGGCTGAAAT
The DNA here is from genome assembly GCF_022267515.1 of Rubinisphaera margarita. Taxonomy (NCBI): domain Bacteria; kingdom Pseudomonadati; phylum Planctomycetota; class Planctomycetia; order Planctomycetales; family Planctomycetaceae; genus Rubinisphaera; species Rubinisphaera margarita. The sequence continues at coordinate 180,719 of NZ_JAKFGB010000009.1, forward strand.
TGCTCATGTCGATGTTATCGGGACCTCGAAGGGTCGTGGTACCGCCGGCGTCATGAAGCGGCACAATTTCTCCGGTCAGCGGGCCAGTCATGGTGTGAAGAAGGTTCACCGCCATGCGGGTTCGATCGGCCAGAGTGCGGATCCGAGTCGGGTTCTGAAGGGGACCCGGATGGCTGGTCAGTATGGCAACGCTCAGATTACCGTACGGAATCTGAAGGTTGTGAAGGTCATCGAAGAAGAAAATCTGATTCTGGTTGGCGGAGCTGTTCCTGGCCCTTCGGGCGGTTATGTGCTCGTGCGTCCGACCAATAAGAAAGACTAGTTTCGGCGGAGTGTCGTCGTTTCAGTGTGATCAAGAGTCCGCCTTCGGGTGGTACGGGTGAGTCGAAATGATTTCAGTGCCAATCTTAAATCAGCAGGGTTCCCAGGTCGGGTCATATGATCTCGATCCGGCTGACATCGCACCGGGCGTCAACAAGCAGTTGTTGCACGATGTGGTTGTGATGTACGAGGCGAATCGTCGCGTCGGGACCTCGGCAACCAAGTCTCGCAGCATGGTTGCTGGTTCGACCAAAAAGATGTACCGCCAGAAGGGAACGGGTAACGCCCGTGCCGGCAGCAAGCGTTCTCCGATTCGTCGAGGTGGTGGGCACACGTTCGCCAAGGTGCCTCGCGACTGGGGTTACCGTCTGCCGAAGAAGGCTGTGCGTCTGGCAACCCGGATGGCGCTGCTGAGTAAGTTTGAAGACAATCAGGTCTGCCTGGTCGACGAGTTCTCTCTGTCGGCTCCGAAGACCAAAGAAGTGGTGACGGCGTTCAAGTCGCTGAAGCTCGAGTCGGCCAAGACGCTGTTCGCGATCGAGGGCTACAACGCAGATCTGTGGAAGGCTTCTCGGAATATCGAGGGTCTCCTGGTGCGTCCGATTTCTGAGCTGAATGCCTACGATCTGCTGCATCAGCGGATGCTGTTGATCACGAAGTCCGCACTCGATGCTCTTCGTGAGTCGAAGGCGAAGAGTGAAGAACAGGAAGCCGTCACGGCCTGAGCGGGTCGGAGTCGTTGAACTCCGTTTGGAAGAACAAAGTTTCGCGGGTGTCTGATACACAGGTTGAAGGGGTTGGAAGCATGTCTGCAAATTCAGGTTCGGGGCTACAGCTTGAGCCGTATCAGATTGTGCTCAAGCCGTTGGTGACGGAAAAGAACACACATCTTGCAGAGCGTGACAATGTCTACGCCTTCAAGGTTCATCCGCAGTCGACGAAAACGGATATCCGCAAGGCTGTTGAAGCTCTCTGGGATGTCAAGGTGACCAAGGTTCGTACTCAGAACCGCAAAGGGAAGCCTCGTCGTACACGTGCCGGTATGACGCACACTCAGGATTGGAAGAAGGCAATTGTCGAGCTCGATCCGGAAAGTCGGATCAGCTACTTCTAGGTCTGTGTCAGAGTCAGCGGGTCGAGTAGCCGCCTTCAACATCCAGATCGTGACGAAATAAACATTGAGGGAAGTCGATCATGGGAATTCGACAATACAAGCCGACGAGTCCAGGGCGCCGCAACGCGTCCGTCAGCGACTTTGCGGATATTACCGATAAGAAAAAGAAGCCTGAGAAGTCGCTGCTGGTCCGTCTGAAGAAGCACGGTGGCCGCAATAACGAAGGCAAGATCACGGTTCGTCATCGTGGCGGCGGGCATCGCAAGATGTACCGCGTGATCGATTTCAAGCGGAAGCGGGATGGCGTTACGGCTGAAGTGATTTCGGTCGAGTACGATCCCAACCGCTCGTCTCGCATTGCCCTGTTGCAGTACGAAGACGGTGAGAAGACATATATCCTGGCTCCGGTCGGCCTGAAGGCTGGCGACAAGCTGGAGAATGGTCCGAAGGCGGATCCGAAAGTCGGTAACTGTCTGCCGCTGGCCAATATTCCGGCTGGAACCGAAATTCATAACATCGAAATGCAGCCCGGGCGTGGCGGACAGCTCTGTCGCGGTGCGGGTACGGCAGCGGTGATGAATGCGACGGAAGGTGGCTGGGCTCAGATCACATTGCCGTCGGGTGAAGTTCGTCGTCTGCCGAGTGCGGCTCGGGCGACGATCGGTCGGATCGGTAATACAGATCACAGCAAGGTCGTTCTGGGTAAGGCTGGTCGTAAGCGATGGAAGGGGCGTCGGCCTCACGTTCGCGGTACTGCCATGAACCCGGTTGCTCACCCGATGGGTGGGGGTGAAGGTCGGAACTCCGGGGGTCGTCATCCCTGTAGTCCCACTGGAAAGCTGGCCAAGGGAGGTCGGACCCGTAAGCGTCGTAAGGCATCGACGCGGGCCATCGTTCGCCGCCGCAAGTCACGTCGTTACGGTCAGTTGAAGTAATCACGCCAGGTGAAGGTCCCGTTTGGTGGATCTCCCGTGTTCAGGAATTAATTGGGGTTGAGATATGGGACGTTCCCTGAAAAAGGGTCCTTATGTGGACCACAACCTGTTGGAGAAGATTGCTCGTCTCGACGAGGCTGGTCGGAAAGAACCGATCAAGACCTGGGCTCGCAGCTCGACAATCGCTCCGGAGTTCATTGGCCACACTTTCCTCGTTCACAACGGGCGTGTCCACATCAATGTGTATGTGACGGAAGAAATGGTCGGTCACAAGCTGGGTGAGTTCTCCCTGTCGCGGACCTTCCGGGGACACGGAGCCAAGGGTAAACGATAGTCGTTTTCTGTGGGGGTTGGTGACGAGCGGTTCTGCCGACACTGCCTTGCAATGCGATTGGTAAGAGAATCATGTCAAAGATCAAAGCATCACATCGGTTTGCCAGAATGTCACCGACGAAGGTGCGTCACTTCGCCCGCCTGGTGCAGGGGATGACGGCCAGTCAGGGCCTCGAGCAGCTGAAGTTCATGCCCAACCGAGGTGCTCGGATGCTGGAACGCGTGCTGCAGAGTGCAGTCGCCAACGCAGAAGATCGCGGTGCCCGTAATGGCGGTTCGCTGACGATTGCCGAAGCCCGTGTTGATATGGGTCCGAGCTTCAAGCGAGTCTGGCCACGTGGACGCGGTCGGGCGGACTTCCTGCAGAAGAAGTTCTGTCACATTCATGTGGCACTCGAAGCTCCGGAACTGGGCTAAACGATTGAAACAGATCAGTGAGCGTCCGACAGGTCGCCGCTGCGACGGAAACGTCAGAGTAAACTAACGTCAGTCATACAGGTCACATTCATGGGACAAAAAACACGACCCACCGGATTTCGCGTCGGCATTGTCGAAGATTGGCGGAGTCGCTGGTACTCACCGAAGCGTGAGTTCGGCACCCTGCTGGTTGAAGACGTGAAGATCCGGAAGTACATCAAATCACGGTATGGCTTCGCCGCCATCGCCAAGATTGAGATTGAACGAACGCGTGACCACGTGAACGTCAATCTTTACTCGGCTCGTCCCGGTGTGATCATCGGACGGAAGGGTTCGGAAATCGATAACCTGAAGGCCCAGCTCGAAGAGCTGACCGGACGCCGGATGGAGATCAAGATCGTCGAACTCAACAACGCCAGTAAGAGTGCGATTCTGGTGGCTGAAGATATCGCCCAGCAGCTTGAGAAGCGTGGTAGCTTCCGTCGGGCTCTGAAGCGATCACTGGACCAGGTGATGGAAGCCGGCGCTTACGGTTGCAAGATCGAGCTGGCCGGCCGACTCGGCGGGGCGGAAATGTCACGCAAAGAAAAGGGGATTCGAGGTTCGATCCCGCTTTCGACGCTCCAGCGTCATGTCGATTATGGTTTCACGACCGCAAAGACAGCGCAGGGCATCATCGGAATTAAAGTCTGGATCGACCACGGTAATTATTCTGACGAGGAGTCAAACAATGGCGCTGATGCCCAAGCGGGTCAAGCATCGAAAAAGCCAAAGAGGTCGCATAAAAGGTAACGCGACTCGCGGCAATACCCTGGCCTTTGGCGATTGGGGCTTGCAGGCGCTGGAACCAGGCACGATCACCGGTAAGACGATCGAAGCCTGTCGTATCGCAGCAATGCAGTACATTCGCGGTGAAGGTAAGTTGTATATCCGGGTCTTTCCACATAAGCCCGTGACCGCTCGTCCACTCGAAACCCGAATGGGTAAGGGTAAAGGGGAGCCGGATCGCTGGGTGGCCGTGGTCAAACCTGGTACGGTGCTGTTTGAAATTGCCGGCGCATCGCACGATGCTGCCCGGGACTGTTTTGCACGCGTGGCTCATAAGCTGCCGATGAAAGTTCGGCTGCTGGCCCGCCAGCATGGAACTCATTAATTCAGATCGTCTTGCAGGCCGGTGGGGCCGGAATTGATCCGGACCGGAATGCAGAGAGGTTTTTACGATGTCAAAAGCTTCCGAACTTCGCGAACAGAACGACGAGCAGCTGAGCTTCTCGCTGAAACAGACGCAGAAGGACTACTTTCAGTTGCAGTTCCAGTCGGCGACCGAGAAACTCGATACGCCGAGTCGGATGAAGGAACTGCGTCGGGAAATCGCCCGGATCAAGACGATTCAGCGCGAACGGGAAATTCAGAACGGCCAAGCCACTACCTGATCATCACGGTCGAAGCGACCAGCCACCCGCGGCACCAGCCGCATTTTGTTGACGGATGTCCTGGGGTATGAAGAAGACACTTATCGGCATTGTTGCCAGCGACAAAATGAACAAGACGCGTCGCGTCGAAGTCGAACGTCTGTTCGCGCATCCGCGCTACGGCAAGATCGTTCGTCGGCGGACCGTTTGTCATGTCCACGATGAGAACAACGAGTCGAAGGAAGGGGACCGGGTCGAGATTATCGAATCCCGTCCGCTCTCCCGTCTCAAGCGTTGGGAACTGGTCCGCGTTGTCGAGGTTGCCACCGATCCGATGGCGGCTCTGGCTGATGAGACCGAGAACGCCAATAAATAAGTGGCTTTGCACAGGCAGTAACAGACCTCGGCCGGTTCGGCATTCAGCGGAATAGACAAAGAGTCAATCATGATTCAGATGCAGACAGTTCTTGATGTTGCGGATAATACCGGAGCCAAAGTGGCTCGCTGTATCCGCGTTCTGGGCGGAACCGGTCGCCGGACAGCCAACGTTGGCGATATCATTATCGTCAGTATTCAGAAGACACTGCCGGGTAGCCCGGTGAAAAAGGGGCAGGTCGCTCGGGCCGTCATCGTACGGACCAGGAAGTCGACCCGCCGTGAAGATGGCAGCTACGTGCGGTTCGACCACAACGCGGTCGTGCTGGTCGACAAAGACGGCAACCCGCGTGGTACTCGTATCTTTGGAGCCGTGGCTCGCGAACTTCGCGATCGCCGCTTCATGAAGATCGTGTCTCTCGCACGGGACGTGTTCTAGAGCGAGTTCGCCGCCAGGCATTTGGAAACAGACAAGAGATTCTCCCAGATGGGAGTTCGATCAGCCGGACGGTGAGCCGCTGAGCGAAGACACAGGCAACGGGTGAGTCGGGGCAGAGAGCCATGAAGATCAAAAAAGGGGACCAGGTCGTCGTCATCACTGGAGATGACGCATCAAGCACGCCACGACAGGTGCTGTCGGTGCTCGTCGGCGGCGAGAAGATGCTTGTCCAAGGTGTGAACCAGGTCTACAAGCACGTGAAGCGTGGTCATCCGAAGTCGCCGTCCGGCGGTCGTCTCCACATGGAGATGCCGATTCCGAGCAGCAACGTGATGTATTACTGCGAATCCTGCTCGAAGCCGACCCGCCTGGGATTCAAGTACGACGAGCAGGGCGCCAAAGAGCGGATCTGCAAGAAGTGTGGAGCCAGTGCTGGCAAGATCAGCCCTCCCCGCGACAAGCATGCGGCATCCAAGTAAATCACAGGCAGTCACGTCAGCGTGAATACAAAATGAGGAGTGGTCAGTCGTGACCCGTCTACTGGAAAAATACCGTCAAGAGATCATTCCTGCGATGCAGGAAGAATTCGGTCGCAAGAATATCCATTCTCTGCCGAAGCTCGAAAAGATCGTCATCAACATGGGCGTCGGGAAAGCGATCCAGGATCGCAAGCGACTCGACGAAGCCCTCGAACACCTGACGTTGATTGCCGGTCAGAAGCCGGAAATCACGCGGGCCAAGAAGTCGATCGCCGGTTTCAAGTTGCGTGAAGGAATGGAAATCGGCTGCCGGGTGACGCTTCGCGGTATTCGGATGTACGAGTTCCTCGATCGACTGATCACACTGGTTTTGCCACGAGTTCGCGACTTCCGCGGCGTGAAGGCCAATGCCTTCGACGGCAACGGCAATTACAGCCTGGGACTGTCTGAACAGATGGTGTTCCCGGAAGTGGATGCCGACAATGCCAAGTTCACACAGGGGTTGAACATCTCCATCGTGACTTCGGCGACCAATAATGATGAAGCAAGAGTTCTGTTGACGAAGTTCGGGTTCCCGTTCCGGAAGCCGGCCGCTGCAACGCAAGCGTAACTGACTGCCGCCCCGTCGCTGCCGTCTCCAAGATTTCGATTCAAACACACTACTGTACGGGAATGATGCAACCATGATGACCGACCCGGTTGCCGACATGCTGACACGAATTCGCAACGCGATCGCCATCGAGCGACCGATCGTCGATATTCCGACGTCCAAATTGAAGAAGGCCATCGCGGACGTGCTGAAGCGTGAAGGTTACATCTGGGGCTTCGAAGAAATCGAAGAACAGCCTCAGAACGTTCTGCGAGTCCAGCTGAAATACGGCCCGAATGGCGAAAAAGTGATCCAGAAGATCGTCCGCGCCAGCAAGCCGGGACGTCGTCAGTACGCCGGCGTGAGCGAGACGCCAGTGATTAAGCAGGGGATGGGGATCTGCATCCTTTCCACCAACCAGGGCGTGCTCAGCAATCGCGAAGCAAAAGCGAAGGGCGTGGGCGGAGAAATTCTCTGCACCGTGTGGTAACATTTCGAGCAGGCACCCGCAGGTGCTGACTCAGTTGAAAGTTCTGGCAAATGTCTCGTATTGGAAATAAACCGGTTCCGATTCCCTCGAATGTCGAGGTGACTCAGTCGGGTCGCACCGTGACCGTCAAAGGTCCGGCAGGAACCCTGAAGGTCGAGCATCACCCCGGCGTTTCGGTGTCGATTAACTCGGATCCGGCTCAGATCGAAGTGCAGCGTCCTGACGATGAGCGTCAGAGTCGTGCACTGCATGGTTTGACACGCGCTCTGCTCAATAATATGGTGGCGGGAGTCGTGACTCCGTTCGAACGTCGTCTGGAAGTAGTCGGCGTCGGTTATCAGGCTTCCATGCAGGGTCAGTTCCTGTCTCTGCAGGTCGGCTTTGCCAATACGATCAAACTGCCGATTCCGCAAGGCGTGACCTGCGAGTTGCCCTCCGCGACGCTGATCATCCTGAAAAGTGCGGACAAGCATGCCGTCGGACAGTTCGCGGCCAACATTCGTCGCGTTCGTCCTCCTGAGCCTTACAAGGGTAAAGGGATTCGGTACCAGGGTGAGCAGATTCGCCGTAAGGCCGGTAAGGCCTTCGCGAAGTAGTCGGTCGCAATCGAGACGATCTGGGAATATTTGTTGCGGACTTCTGGCGTAAGTTGGTTCGAGTCGGAGCCAGCGTCAGTTTTGTAGAAGGTGGCGACCAGCCATGAAGATTCAAAAACGAGTTACCAAGCGTCGTGAGCGGCGTGCTTTCCGCGTCCGGAACCGGATTCGTTCGGCTGGACGTCTGCGTCTGTCGGTGTTCCGCAGCAATCGCCATATGTACGCCCAGATTATCGATGACATCGAGGGCAAGACACTGGTTTCAGCCAGTACGATGGAAGGCGCTGTCGCCGGGCCGAGCAAGTACGCTGGCAACATTGAAGCCGCTGAGAAGATCGGCAAGCTCCTGGCTGAGCGGGCTCAGGAAAAAGGAATTACGGAAGTGGCTTTCGATCGCGGTGACTATCGTTACCACGGTCGGGTGAAAGCGCTCGCCGATGCGGCTCGCGAAGGCGGTCTGCAGTTCTAGTAAATACATCGCCGTTGGCTGTCTGAAGACAGGGACGGAACTGATACAGATCAATCGATTTTACGGGAGTGTCAACGTTGGCTACGGAAGCAAGGTCAGACTCACAGGAGCAGGTGGTCCAGATTCGACGCTGTTCCTGCGTGGTTAAAGGGGGACGCCGTTTCAGCTTCGCGGCCATGGTCGTGGTTGGCAATCACAACGGTGAAGTCGGTTGGGGTTACGGCAAGGGCAACGAAGTTCCGACTTCGGTTGAGAAAGCCGTGAAAGACGCCGGGCGTCATAAGGTCCGGATTCAACTGGATGGTGCGACCATTCCTCACGAAGTTGAAGGTCGTTTCGGCTCGGCTCGTGTCCTGCTGCTGCCGGCTAACCCGGGTACCGGTGTTATTGCTGGGGCGAGTGTGCGTGCGGTTGTCGAATCTGTTGGTCTGAAAGACATTCTGACCAAGGTTCGCGGCTCGACCAATCCGATTAACGTCGTAAAGGCAACTTTCGACGCTTTGTCCAAACTGCGGACCCGTGAAGATTTCTCCCGCCTGCGTGGCGTGGATGTCTAAACCGACTCGTCCGGTTTTCGACACTCTTTGATTCAAGCGTTACTGCACCTTTTCGTGCGGCTTTTTACGGTAGAAGTGCTGCCATGATTATCGATGACGTCCATCGCGACATTCATAAGAACAAGAAGCGGAAGCGGATCGGCCGTGGTGTCGGTTCGGGACACGGTAAGACTGCCGGTCGCGGACACAAAGGCTACTACAGCCGTGGTGGTTCCGCCTCCCGTCGTGGCTTCGAAGGGGGCCAGACGCCGATCTTCATGCGAGTCGCCAAGCGTGGTTTCAATAACACCGCTTTCGCTGACGTTGTAGCCATCGTCAACCTGAAAGATCTGGAGAGCAACTTCCAGGATGGGGACGACGTGACGCTGGAGTCGCTGAAGAAGAAGGGGCTGATTCACGGTCGCTTCGATGCCGTCAAGGTGCTCGGCAATGGCGAACTGACCAAGAAGCTCAACGTTCAGGTTCATCGTTATTCGGCATCAGCCGAAGCAGCGATCACCTCCGCTGGCGGTAAGGTCGAACCGATCGTCTAAGTGGCGTCGGGGTCGGCAGGTTCTGCTCCCGCGCGGGACCGACGGAAACTATGAAGACAAGGCCTTTCCGGTGCGGGAAGGCTTTTTTTATGAGCTGAGAGATCGGGTCGGTTGCGGACTGGCCAGCTGGCGAGGTTCGCAACAGGTCAGTGCTGGTTGGACTGGTACTGCCTGAGGAGCGACGGGAGAAGCGGTACTGACGGAGCCGGTGCCACACTTTTCATCCCGTTATGTGTTGGAGCTTGCGGAAATGCCGCAAATCCACGAAAACTCTTCTACCCCCGGGTTTGAATAATCGTTAGAACTCCAGCGATCTTTGCCGGTCGGGCTGGTTCAATTTGGTCGATGTCCTGCAGGAACAGGTTTCGCGGCTTCGGCTTTCATATCCACACACTCAGGAAATTCGTCGATGTTTGGAAAGTTGATTACACTGTTTCGCATCCCTGAACTGCGAAACAAGATTCTGCTGACGATCGGCCTGCTCGCTGTCTACCGCCTCGGATTCTGGATTCCGCTGCCGTTCATCGATCAGGAACTGTTCGCACAACAGATGGAGAAGCTGCAGCAGGGAAGTTCGGGGTTCGGCCAGGTCATTCAGATGGTCTCGCTGTTCTCAGCTTCGAACCTGGGCAACTCGACGATCTTCGGTCTGGGGATCATGCCTTATATTTCCGCCTCGATTATCTTCCAGCTGATGGGGTCGGTGTATCCACCGCTCGAACAGCTGCAGAAAGAAGGGGAATCGGGCCGCAAGAAGATCAACGAATATACGCGATACGCAACGGTGGTGATCTGTCTGTTGCAAAGCTTCTTCTGGATCCGAGCCATCTCCGGTGGCTTTGGGGCGGAAGGGGCCGGGATGATCATGAGAGAGTACGACTGGTGGCTTTGCCATATGATCGGGGCTTTGATCATGACGGCCGGTACCATCTTCCTGATGTGGCTCGGTGAGCAGATCGACGAGTACGGAATTGGTAACGGGATCAGTCTGCTGATTATGGCCGGGATTCTGGCACAGATGCCAACGTCGATGTACGAATACCTTCAGCCCGCTTTCGAGAACGGCATTCGAGCCGGGACCGATACCGGGATTGATAAGCTGATTCTGCTGCTGGGACTGTTCATCGCCGTGGTGATCGGTGTCATCGCCATGACGCAGGGGCAGCGTCGAATTCCGATTCAGAGTGCGAAGCACGTCCGCGGTCGCCGCGTGATGGGTGGTCAGCGTCAGTATCTACCGCTGCGAGTGAACCAGGCCGGCGTGATGCCGATCATCTTCGCTTCGAGCCTGCTGATGTTCCCGTACTTCCTGTTCAGTCAGGCCTCGGGAATCTGGCCGGGCTCGCTGACGCTGAAGACGCTGGCCAGTGCCTTTGGCTCCGGTCGCGGCTTCCTCTACAATATGTGTTATGTCGCTCTGATTTACTTCTTCTGCTACTTCTGGACCGCTATTACCTTCAATCCGAAGGACATGGCCAACAACCTGAAGGACTACGGCAGCTTTATCCCGGGTTACCGTCCGGGAACACGGACCGCGACTTACCTGGAGCAGGTGATGGTTCGGATCACGTTCGTCGGAGCCGGCTTCCTGGCTCTGGTGGCGATCATTCCGACCATCGTGGCCCGCTGGATGAACATTCCGTTCATGCTGGCCAGCTTCTACGGGGGAACGGGACTGCTGATCGTGGTTTCGGTCGCGCTCGACCTGGTGCAGAAGATCGACAGCCATCTGGTGATGCGAAACTATTCAGGAATGCTGGAAGCCGATGAGAAGGCTTAAGTATGAGATGAGCTGCCGGTTGCTGGCGGCTCGAGAAGGACGGTCGGCGTGATCATTCTCAAGAGTCGACGCGAAATCGACCGGATGCGACAGGCGGGGTTACTCGTTTCTGAAGCACATCAGTTGATCGCTTCTATGGTCCGTCCGGGCATTCGCACTCGCGATATCGATCGGGCGGTTGAGAAGCTGTTCGATAAGCATGGGGCGATTCCCTTGTTCAAAGGGGTTCCCGGGCCGGTTCCGTTTCCGTCGGTCTGCTGCATTTCTGTCAATGAGGAAATCGTGCACGGCATCCCGGGGACCAGGAAACTGGAAGCCGGAGATATCGTGAGCGTGGACACCGGCTGCAAACTGAACGGCTGGTGTGGAGATTCGGCCTGGACCTATCCGGTCGGAGAGGTCGACGATGAGAAGCGTTTGCTGCTCAAAGTCGGAGAAGAGACACTGAACCTGGCTATCGAACAGATGGCGAAGTGTCGGTGGTGGAGTGAAGTCGCCACGCAGATGGAGGAGCACGTAGCGAGCTACGGGTTTTCTTCGGTGGTCGACTTTGTGGGGCACGGCATCGGACGCGAGATGCATGAAGATCCGCAGGTGCCTCACTACATGGATGATGAGACAGTCGAGAAGGATTTCGAGCTGAAGCCTGGTCTGGTGATCGCCGTCGAACCGATGGTGAATGCGGGGACAGAAGAGCTGTTTCTCTCGAAAGATCACTGGACTGTCTTTACGCGGGATCATCGACCGAGTGTGCACTTCGAGCACACCGTCGCGATGACGGCTGACGGGCCTGAAATCCTCACGCCGCGACTCGCCTGAAGGAAGATCACTCAATCGAGAGTCGGCTGGGATCGGCGAAAGCGTTTTCCAGCCTCGAACGCATAGTAAGCTGGGATAGGCTACGGCTGTTCCAGCCTGCTGTTCGAGAAACACTCGAAGACGGCCGACTTTTTTCGTAGAAAAGCGGTCAGTTCGGATTTTTCAGAAGGCGGTTGGCACGTATGGGTTGTCAGGCGGAATTGCAGATGTCTATAATCCGCGATTCCAAATTCCGTAGTCTGCCGGTCCGTCCCGCTGCGGGAGAAGTTTGCAAATAGTTCGCGGGAACTGCTGTGCGACCGGGTTAGAGACGTGTTGAAGGCCGATTTGCATCGGTTTTCCAGTTTTGACCAGGCTCGGATCATCCAGTGATCGCGATTTCGTGATTCAGAAATATAGTCAGTCGGTTGAAGGTGTCGGTATCATGAAGGTGAGGGCGAGCGTCAAGCGGATTTGCGAGAATTGCAAGATCGTCCGTCGCAAAGGTCGTGTTTACGTCATCTGTTCGTCGAATCCGAAGCACAAGCAGCGTCAGGGTTAGTCCTGGCTGCCTGCTTTGAGGTGCGGTTGGCGGGTCGATTGTCCATGACGTGAAGTCGGAATGACCGATTCGGTGTCCGGCTTTCGTGCGATTCGACTGACAGAGTGTTAGTACAAGTTCTGGTCCCTTCGTTTCAGGATCAGTTTTAGCGATTCAACAGTTGCTGGTGCCCAGTGAGGCACGCGGCGATTTCCGGGAGTGAGAGAGTATGCCTCGTGTCCAGGGTGTGGATATTCCGAACAACAAGCCGGCCTATGTCTCGTTGACCTATCTGTACGGGATTGGTCAGCACACGGCCATCGAGATCTGCCGTCGCCTCGGCGTCGATCCGCAGATGAAGGCCAAGGACCTGAACGACGACGACATCGCCCAGCTGAACAACCTGCTGGATACCGAGTACGTCATCGAAGGTCAGTTGCGTCGTCAGACTCAGCAGCACATCGCCCGTCTGCGGGAAATTCAGTCCTATCGCGGAATGCGACACCGTCGCGGTCTGCCTGTGCGTGGTCAGCGAACGATCACGAACGCTCGAACCCGTAAAGGGGTTCGTAAGACCGTCGCCGGTAAGAAGGGCGTCAAGGACATGAAGCACTAATCGAGTGCTTGTCCGTCGGGTCGGTTGAACCGGCTCGGGTGTATTGTTCAGACAGGAATGTGAAGAAAAACAGAGACGCAGGGCGTCGTTGGATCAAGAGTTTCTCGGGAGAGATTAGTGGCGAAGGTCAAAAAGAAGAGAGTGCGTCGCAATGTGACCAAAGCGATTGCACACATCAAGGCAACGTTCAACAACACGCTGGTGACCATTACCGACACCAACGGCGAGGTCCTGTGTTGGGCCGCCGCCGGAACCGTCGGTTTCAAGGGCAGCCGCAAGAGCACGCCATTCGCCGCCCAGCGGGCAGCGGAAGTCTGTGTGGATCGCGCCAAGAAGTTCGGCGTCCGTGAAATGGAAGTCCGCGTGAAGGGCCCGGGTTCGGGACGTGAAAGCGCCATCACCGGTCTGCAGTCGCAGGGCATCACGATTCGCATGATCGAAGACGTGACCCCGCTGCCGCACAACGGTTGCCGCCCTCCGAAGAAGCGCCGCGTCTGATCGAACGTGGTCCCGTTGCTGCCGCTGAAGAGCCGGCGACTGGTCGACAGTTCGAGATGCAGAACCCTATGATACGGCGAGCCGCCCCTGGCAGTGTTCGCCTGCTTAACAGACAGTTGAAATCAACTCGGGAGACATTTTAATGCGAATTCGCTGGCGCGGATTGGAATTGCCCAATCGACTGGTCATCGACCGTGAGACCGCAACCCCCACTTATGGCAAGTTCATTGCAGAGCCGTTCGAACGGGGCTTCGGTTCGACGATCGGAAACAGCCTGCGTCGAATTCTGCTCTCCTCGCTGGAAGGCAGCTCGATTACTCGCGTGAAGATCCAGGGAGCTCAGCACGAGTTCACCTCGATCCCAGGCGTGGTCGAAGACGTGACGGACATCTGTCTGAACCTGAAGTCGCTGATCGTGAAGAGCTACGCAGCCGGCCCGAAGACGATTCGTGTCGAGCGACACACTCGTGGTGTCGTGACTGGTGCGGACATCATTACCGACGACCAGGTTGAAGTTGTCAACAAAGACATGATCATCGCCACGATGACGGACGATGTTCCGCTGTCGATGGAACTGACGGTTGAGAACGGTCGTGGATACATCCCGGCTGGCGAGCACTTCGAGAAAGACCCGGAAGTCGGTGTCATTCCCCTGGATGCTCTTTATTCTCCGGTCGAGCGTGTTCGTTTCGCGGTTGAAGAAACCCGCGTCGGTCAGCGAACCAACTACGACAAGCTGATCCTTGAGATCTGGACGAACGGCACGGTTTCTCCGGAAATGGCTCTGGTCGAATCGGCCAAGATCATGCGGAAGCACCTGAATCCGTTCATCACCTACCGCGAGCCGGGTCCGGAAGTTTCTCCGGAAGGCGGTCTGCGTGGAATGGCCGAGTCGACGGGACACTCACCGATCGATCTCGAGCTGGAAGAGAAGCTGAATCAGTCACTGGCTGAACTGAACCTGTCTGTCCGGGCGACCAACTGCCTGGAATCGGAAGGCATCGTCACCGTTCGCGACCTCGTCACGAAATCGGAAGATCAGCTGCTGCAGGTTCGTAACTTCGGCGAAACCACTCTGGTGGAAGTCCGCGAACGTCTGCAGAGTATTGGTCTGCGGATGGGCATGAAGCTTCCCCGGCGCCAGGTGAGCGTGAAAGACTAAAGGCCCCTGGTGGCTGCGTTGCCTGTGGTGGACTCTTTCGCCCGGCATGATCACACGATTCTGAACCTACTTTTTCGAATATCAATACCATGAGACATCGCGTTCGTGGCCGTTCACTGGGCCGTAATGCTTCGCATCGCAAGGCCATGTTCCGCAATATGGCGGTCAGCCTGATTACCTCCGTGCGGACTGGTGGAAGCGGCGATTACGGCGCTCCCAAGGTTGCCGGTCGGGTTATCACGACCACGGCCAAGGCGAAGGAACTGCGTCCGTTCATCGAAAAGCTGATCACGATGGCTCGCAAGTCGCGTGCAATGCAACAGCAGGCCGATGAGCTCAAGATCTCTGCGGAAAAGAATTCCGACGAGTGGCGTGAGTGGCGGAAGTCGGAAGGCTGGCAGTCGTGGAACCAGGCACAGGCTCCGGTTCTGGCCATGCGTCGTCGGGCCTTCTCGGCTCTTCGCGACAACGAAGCCGTCGACATCCTGTTCAATGAACTGGCTGAGCGATTCGAGTCTCGCGATGGTGGTTACACCCGTATCGTCAAGCTGGCCAAGCCGCGTCTGGGTGATGCCGGTCAGCAGGCTCTGATTGAGTTTGTTGGCGTGCACGATCGCGTCGCCACGAAGTCGGCTGCTCCGGTTGTCGTCAGCGATGAAGAAGCAACGACCAAAGAAGAACCAGTCGCTGATGAAGTCGCCCCCGGTGGCGATGAGCCGGGACCGAAGGCTGAAGGCGAAGACGAACAGACTGACGAAGAAAAGTCCGAGTAATCAGCCAACGCAGATTCTCTGACATCGATCAAAGCTCCCGCAGGTCTCTGAGGGAGCTTTTTTCATGCGCTCCGCGAACGGAGACGAGAATCAGACGCCTTGGCTGCATCGCGAAACGGGAATCAGGCGGATCGATTCTCGGTTCCTGGGGATGTTGGAAGACAAAGTTCTTCAACGCGCAACGAGGGGGCACTGCCCATTGGCGTGCTCACACTGTCTGACAATGTGAGTCTGGCATCTGCGCCGTAAGTCTCCACCTTGAAGGCAACGGGAGTTGACTCAGGCCTTTTGCTCGGCTGTCTCAATGGCGGCGAAGATTCCATCCCACGTGAATTCCGTGGCGGTGACGTCGACTGTCAGTCCGGCTTCTTCGGCTGCTGTAGCCGTGATGGGGCTGATGGCGGCGATGCGAGTCCGGCTGCGGGCCGATTCCGGAAGAAGAGCCGCCAGACGGCGGGCAATGGCGGGACTGCTCAGCGCGATCCAGTCGAGGTCTCCCTGATCGAGTAGTCGTTGAGCCTGTTCGGGGAGTTGTTCGGCATCGACATGGCGATAAGCGACGACGGTTTCGAGAGGGATTCCGGCGTCGTGCAGCGAATCGGTAATGACTTCACGCCCTCGGTCGGCTCGCGGCCATAGGACTGGCCCTCGGGTTCCGGTGGCGATGAGTGCTTCCGCCAGTCCTTCCGAGCAATACGATTCAGGAACGAGATCGGCCCGCAGTCGGAATTCCTGCAGAGCTTCAGCTGTCGATGACCCGATGCAGGCGATCTTCGCTGCTCCGAGGCAGCGCGTGTCCCGCCCCAGTTCCCAGGCGCGGCGGAAGAAATGTTCGACGCCGTTGGCTGAGGTGAAGATGAGCCAGTCGAAGGTACAGGCCTTTGCGATGGCTTCGTCGAGCTCGGTGCATTCCTGGGCAGGTGCGATTTCGAGCATTGGCATCAGAACGGGCTCTGCGCCACGCTCGACGGCCGCCTGGATCTGCGGTTCGGCCTGAGCGGCCGGACGAGTGATGCCGATTCGTTTGCCGAAGAGTGATTTCAGCTCGAACCACTTGATGCGATCGCGCATCTGGACGCACTCCCCGACGATAATCAGCGACGGGGGCGAGAGTTCTTCTTCGAGCACGCGTTGAGGGAGCCTGGCCAGTTCATCGACCACAACTCGCTGACTGGGCGTTGAGGCTTTCGTGACGATCGCCGCCGGCATCTGAGGGGACATCCCCTCCTGAATGAGTGTCTCGGCGATGTGTTGCAACCGGTGCAGGCCCATGTAGAACACCAGTGTCCCGGGGAAGCGGGCCAGCAGCGGGAAATCGAGAGCCGATTCCGGTTTGGTGGGATCTTCGTGACCGGTGATCAGACAGACTGCGGAGGCTTTGTCCCGATGAGTCAGGGAAAAGCCGGCGTATTCGGCGGCCGCGGTGGCAGCCGTGATTCCGGGGACGACTTCGAATTCGATCCCGTGAGCGGCCAGAGCTTCCGCTTCTTCGCTGCCACGGCCGAAGATGTAGGGATCGCCCCCCTTGAGTCGGACGACGATCTTCCCTTTCAGGGCTTCTTCGACCAGTTTTTCGTTGATCTGTTCCTGCTGCAGGGTGCGGCGACCGGCACTGTCGGCGCGGGCGGTTCGTTCGGCGTGGGCCCGGGTGTGTCGGAGGAGGAGAGGATTGACGAGTCCATCGTAAAGGATGAAATCAGCTTCCTGCAGACAGCGAAGCCCTTTGAGTGAAATGAGGCCGGGGTCACCGGGGCCGCCCCCTACCAGATACACTTTTCCCGGAGCGGACTGCATGAGATTTCCGTTTCCCTCAACTGAAAGACTTGACGCGGATAGTTCGCAGCCGCATTGTAAGGCCTCAGAGAGGGCCCGCAATCGAAGGTGATCCGGCGAGAGGCCGGGACGGGCCGAACCGGCGAATCGGTCTTATGTCCAGCCATGGAGGCGAGTTCCGGCTACGCAGGCTGGAACGGGCCCGGTCCGCGGTTCATACGCTTTTCTGAATTATTGCCTCGAACGTCGAACCTTTTGTGGATACAATGCTCTTCCAAGAAAAGGTCGCGAGCGATCGCGGTGCGCAGCAATCGCATGACTTCCGAGTGATGCTCATTAACCGCAGCCAGACGACCTGATGCTCTCTGAAGGATGTCGCAGGGGCCTGCATCCGTATTTCTGAATGATCGAAAGTGGAAATTGTGGCTACAGCAGAAGAAACCAAAACACGGCAGGCGCAATTGAACGGCGCTGAAATCATGATTCAGGCGCTCATTCATCAGCAGGCCAAGTTTGTATTCGCCTACCCGGGCGGGGCCAGCATGCCACTGCACCAGGCTCTCCGGAAATTCCGCGACGAGATCCGCACAATTCTGCCGCGACATGAGCAGGGCGGTGCCTTCGCCGCTCAGGGTGTCTCCCGGACGAGCGACACTGTTGGTGTCTGTATGGCAACCAGCGGCCCCGGGGCGACGAACCTGGTGACGTCCATCGCCGATGCTAAGCTCGACAGTGTGCCACTGATCGCGATCACCGGTCAGGTGACCCAGAACGTGATCGGCAGCGATGCGTTCCAGGAAACGCCGATGGTCGAAGTCTGTCGGGCCATCACCAAACATCACTACATGATCACGAACATCAACGATGTCGCCCGCATTGTGAAGGAAGCCTTTCACATCGCGACGACCGGACGCCCTGGCCCGGTTCTGATCGACTTCCCGAAGGACGTTCAGCTCGACGCACTCCCGGCCGACGAAGTCGATCTCGATCCGCCAATGAATCTGCCCGGTTATCGTCCGGAACTTCCGGATGTCGCCACCGAGCAGATCAACCAGATCGTCGCCGCGATTCGTCGTTCCAAGAAGCCGATTCTGTATGTCGGTGGGGGCTGTATTCTCTCCGGTGCGTCCGAAGAGCTGAAGAAGTTCGCCGAGAAGGCTCAGATCCCGGTCGCGATGACCGTGATGGGACTGGGAGCGTTTCCGGGCTCTCATGATCTTTCGCTGCACATGCTGGGCATGCACGGTACGGTGTACGCCAACAAGGCGATCGATGAAGCCGACCTGCTGCTCGCCTTCGGTGTTCGTTTCGACGATCGAGTAACCGGCAAGCTGGACGAGTTCGCGAAGCACGGAAAGATCGTCCACGTCGATATCGATCCCTCCGAAATTCACAAGAACAAGGAAGCTCACATTCCGGTTGTCGGCGATGTGAAGCAGGTCCTGCACCGTCTCAATGAGACGCTGAGCGATTCGGATATCCCGGAGACAGACGCCTGGCACGAGAAGATTAAAGGCTGGAAAGAGGCTTATCCGCTGAAGTACGCCGATTACCAGAGCGAGATTCCGCAGCAGCATGCGATCCAGACGCTGTGGAAGATGACCCGCGAACGGAATCCGTATGTGGCCGTCGGTGTCGGTCAGCATCAGATGTGGACCGCTCAGTACTTCAAGTTCGATGAGCCGCGTCACTGGCTGAGTTCGTCGGGACTCGGCACGATGGGCTTCGGTTTGCCGGCGGCCATGGGTGTGGCGGCTGCTTACCCGAACGAACTGGTCATCGATATCGATGGTGATGGCTCGTTCCAGATGAATATTCAGGAACTCGGAACGCTCGTCTGCGAGAACCTGCCAGTCAAGATGATGCTGCTCAACAACCAGCACCTCGGCATGGTGGTGCAGTGGGAAGACCGGTTCATGGAAGGTCGCCGGGCCCACACTTACCTCGGCCCGGTTCACAAGCCGGAAGCATTGGGTGACGGCACAGGGATCGTCGGCGATGAAATCTATCCCGACTTCGTGACGATCGCCAAAGGCTACGGCATCGCCGGCCAGCGGGTTCGCGAGAAGAAAGATCTCGAAGCCGCCATTCAGACCATGATCGATCACGAGGGTCCGTATCTGCTCGAAGTCATCTGCCCGTATCAGGAGCACGTGCTGCCGATGATTCCGAGCGGCAAGACCGTGCGGGATATCATCACCGAGTAAATCGGCAACGGATTCAGACAACGGCTGCGTTCTCTTTTGAGGGGACGCAGCCGTTTTTCGTTTCCCCACCTCGGAAATTCGTGGTTGGCGCACGAAAAAAGACGCCCCGAGAAATCTCGGAGGCGTCTTGTGCGGCCTTCGGCAGGTTTGCCAGAGCCGAAGGTACGCGGTTGGATCGAGGAGAGTCTGGCGGCGCTCAGTCTTTATTCAATCGCAATTCGTTCTCTCTCAACCGGACGGAAGAGAGCTGTGGTTTCTAGCCCAGATACATTTCCGTGAAGTTGTGAGACGGCGTGGCGCTCAGGAACTTCGGGCTTTTCAGTTTGGCGTGCGCGTTGTCACGTCGGTAGCCGGTTTCCGTCGGTGGCAGCGGAACGTAGCGGATCTGCTGTACCAGACCGGCGTCGAGTTCCGTCATACCGCTCGTGCCAAAATAGTCGTAGCACGTGTTGTCGTCTTGTGGGGCGAAGTCTTTCATCGCCTGTTCCTCCAGGACAATGGGATGCCAGTTGAGAAACCGCTGGTTTCTGGCAGAGTGCTTCCGCCGGTTGCATTGAACACGAACCGTCGTTGCTTCGAGACTGGCATCCCGCATCAATGTGAGTCCCATCCGATAGTCGATATTTCCTTTTTCTCTATCAAGGAAATCGACAGGGGACCATCGGGCAGCCTACTGTTCTCACGAAATTCTTCGCCCAAATCCCGCAATCGTTCTGTCGGCATGGCGCGGCAGGCAGGACTGGCGGGACTGCAATAACAATGACCGTCGTTACAACCGTTGTCCACAACCGTTGTGCGTGTCGAAGAGCTCAGGACAGGATCGGCGTAATCGGGTTCCCGCCGAAGAGGCTCTCCGGGGAACCGACTTGTCTCAAATGATCTGCAGTAACCGGCCGACTTCACCGAACTGTTTGATGGCGAAATCGAGGTCCTCTCGGGAATGGGCAGCGGAGACCTGCGTGCGAATCCGAGCCTGTCCTTTCGGCACCACCGGATAGGAAAAGCCAATCACATAGATACCGCGGGCCAGTAGAAGCTCGGCCATTTGCGTCGCGAGAACTGCTTCGCCAAGCATGACTGGGACAATCGGATGTTCCCCGGCGACGATGGTGAAGCCGAGTTGCTGCATCTGTTCGCGGAAGTAGCGTGTGTTCTCCATCAGCCGGTCGCGCAGTTCAGTCGATGTCGTGAGCAGGTCGAGTGCCGTGATTGAGGTGGCGACAATTGGCGGAGCGACCGAGTTCGAGAACAGATACGGCCGCGATCGCTGCCGGAGAAGTTCAACGATCTTTCCCCGACCGGATGTATAACCGCCGCTCGCCCCGCCCAAAGCTTTCCCGAGTGTGCCGGTCAGAATGTCGATGCGATCCATCACCCCAAGGTGCTCGTGGGTCCCTCTCCCCTGCTCTCCCATAAAACCGACGGCGTGAGAATCGTCGACCATCACGAGGGCTTCATAGCGATCGGCGAGGTCGCAGATCTCGTCGAGTTTCGCGATGGTGCCATCCATGGAGAACACGCCATCTGTTGCGATCAGGCGGAACCGCGCGGACTGAGCGGCCTGCAACTGCTTCTCCAGATCGGCCATGTCGTTGTTGGCGTAACGGTATCGCTGAGCTTTGCAGAGGCGAATTCCATCAATGATGCTGGCGTGATTGAGGGCATCGGAAATGATCGCGTCTTCAGCCGTGAGCAGAGTTTCAAACAGACCGCCGTTGGCATCGAAGCACGACGTATAGAGGATCGTGTCCTCGGTGCCGAGAAACTCGCTGAGCTTATCTTCGAGATGCTTGTGAATGCTCTGCGTGCCGCAGATGAAACGGACCGAGGAGAGACCGTAACCCCAGCGGGTCAACGCCTCCTGGGCGGCCCGCACGATGTCGGGATGATCGGAGAGGCCGAGGTAGTTGTTCGCGCACAGGTTCAGCACCGAAGTCCCGCCGACATCGATCTGCATCTGCTGCGGCGAGTCGATGATCCGTTCGGTCTTATACAACCCGGCGTCCCGAATCTCTTCGAGCTGAGCCTCAATGTGATTCAGAAAGTTCTGTGACATCGACTCACCTCCCTGATCGAAGCCAGCAAGCCGACTTCTCCGGTTGTCTCACTCCGGATGGCACTCGCACCGCCGGCCCGCGCTTCCGTCGGGTGGCACTGGCTTTGACACTGTCATTCCTGCTCAGTGCGACATCCACTTGATTACTCGGTAGTTCCCACGGGATCCGGAGTCGGCAGCAGCGGTTGTTCCAGTTGCGGTTCTTCAACTTCGGGTTCCTCGACCACGGCTGGTGAGAGGAATTCCGTCTGCACTTTCTGGGCGACATTCCGAGCCGTCTGCACGGCAACGATGCTCACGAAGATGAAACCGAGGATCATCAGAGTGACCATCCAGGCCGGGGCTTTGACACGTTCCCGATATCCCTTTGACAGAGCCAGATACAGCAGCGAAGCGGCCAGCACAGGACCGCCGAGAACCGTCATCGCCTGAGCGACAATAATCAGCGCGACCCGATTCCAGTCGGCCAGCACCATGGCGAGCGCCACGGCCATTCCGGCTGTCAGTGCGAGGACGGTAAACAGCTTCGGCCATTTCTGATCGAGCGATGCTCCCAGTCCAAGTCCATCGGAAAGCAGCACGCCGCCGATGGTCGCGTTCACGAAGAACGAGCTGAAGGCTCCGGCGAAGATGCCGGCGACAAACAGATAGGCGGCCCATTCTCCGAAGAGCGGCTGCAGCTGTTTGGCGACATCGGTGACCGATTGCAGCTGCGACGGATCAATCTTTCCATGCAGCACGGCTGCCGAGGTCGACATAATCATAATCGTCGTCAGGCCGAGAGCCGTGATTCCGGTGATGGTATCCATGAGCCCAATGTTGAGCTCATTCTTCGTCCACCCTTTTTCCTTCACGAGGTACGCCTGGTAGAAGGCGCCGGCGATGGAGAACGTCGTTCCGATCAGTCCGAGAACGGCGAGCAGAGATTCGCTGCTCACGTCGCTTCCGCCCGGAATACTGGGGATCAACCCCTGAGCGATGCCGACCGGGGAAGGGCGGGCGAAGAGCAGGTTGATTCCAAAGCCGATAATCATCAGCAGCATCAGCGAGATCATCAGCTGTTCAAGACGCTGGTAGAGTTTGCTCAATCCGTACAGAGCGGCGACCACGACTAGATTAAGCAGGATGAGCAGTCCCGCCTTCATGGCATTCAGTTGGCCAGCCGAAAGCGTCTCGGATTCCTGCGGCAGCAGCGGATCCAACGCGGCGACGACGGCGATGTTATTGCTGGACTGAAACGCGGCGACAACAAAGAAGAGCACCGCGCCAATGAAAACCGAAACCGGTCGCCCCAGGCTTTTCGCGAGTTCCTGGCAGGGGGTGTGATCGAGCGTGGCTCCGAGGCGAGCCGAGAGAGCGGTGGCTCCGATCATCAGCAGACCAGCCGCGAGAATGACCCAGATGAGAGAATAGCCGAACTCACAGCCGACTTTTGAACTGGTGAGAATACTCCCGGGTCCGAGGACCACAGCCGCAACGATGATGGCGGGACCGAAACGGCTGAGTACCTTCCGAGAACCTTGCATACCGGCACTTTCTGTAGGAGGGATCTATCCTTGTGGAGGATCGATGATTGAGCGATTGACGGATCACGTCAACCGCGGCGGGGAATGAACGTGGGGAGAGCGCAGACCCCGTAGTGACCAGCATGTTCTCGACGCTGCCGGGATGCAAGTATCAGCGGCCGAAATCGTGGAAAGCAACCGGGACCGCTTGGGGAAGTCGGGCGAGTTGATCCGTGTTCAGTAAGTCTACACGTGTGGACTGGGCGCGTCTGTGATGCGGACGCGGAACAGGCAGAACTCGCCGGCCTTGCTTCGGTTCGCGAGAACGCCGATCCCTGAAGAGAGACTCGATCGGCGTGTCCGAGTGCGGATCTACGTCGTCTTGCGACGAAACGGATAGAACCAGACGCCGTACGGAAGAAACTTGGGGAGCTGGGGTTCTTCAAAGCGGACCGGGTTCGTCAGTTCCCAGGCGAAGTGGTTTTGCAGTGCGGACGTCGGAATGCAGGAGGCGTCGGAGTCGTCCGAGTCGGAGCGGCGGCAGTCCGCGATGGTGACTTCGCCGATGATTCGCCCATAGACCAGCTTCGAAGGATCGAGTCCAAACCGTTCGATCGACTCCCGCGCCAACGGATCGCGGGAGATCTTCTGCGACGTGTAGATATAGATCGGGCCCCGAACATTCGTGGGCCGGGAACGGACTTCAATCGTCTTCCGTCCCTGCAGAATCAATTCTGCCCACGGTTGCCGAATTCCCAGTGCGATCCGTTCCCGATCGAGTTCCAAGTTCATTACTCCCCTGGCTGACGAACACCGATGGATAGCAACAGGTTGGCCCAGAGAGCCTGGTCCGCAGTCTGGATCGTCAGCACCAGATCGCGCGAAGCAACGGCTTCGTAGAAATCCCACTTCTGAATCGGCTCGAGCTCGACCTTGGAACCGGCCTCTTTCAGGATCTGGCGATACTCGTCCCAGACCGGAGGATCTCCCTTTGCAGCATACGGATCATCGGCCGGGATTCCCATCGTGTTCACGATATCGATCGGCACGGCGGACAGGATCGCCTTCAACACCTGCGAGACCGTCACCAAGCCGGGCGACAAATTCAACGAGATCAGTTCGGCGTTCGGCCCGAGAGTGGACGACGCCGGGTAGTTGCCATCGGCGATCAGAATCTTGCTGTGATGTCCGGCTCGGCCGATGATGGCATTGATTTCCGGGTGAATCAGCTGATGCTTGAGCATGGTGGTGTCTTTCGAGATCAGGGGCGACCGCCCCGGTTTCAACGGGGGAAGAGTTCGCGATACCGTTTGATGGTCTGGCGAGCCGTGGCCGATGGATCGGGAATCGGAAACGCTTCGGCGGAGATGTAGCCATCGTAGCCGATCTCGTTCAGAGCCTCGACAATCGGCTCGAAGTCGAGATGCCCAAACCCAGCCGCCTGACGATTCGAATCGACAAAGTGAATATGCCCGGTCAGCTTTCCAGCCGCCCGGAATGCATCGGCGAGATTGCTCTCTTCAATGTTCATGTGGAACAGGTCGGCGAGCAGGACGACGTTCTCAATCTTCTCCTGCTTCAGAAACTCGGCGGCATCGGCCAGCTTGTTGAACAGATTGGTTTCGTACCGGTTGAGCGGTTCATAAATCAGCGGCACGCCCCGATCGGCCGCGTGCTTGCCCAGCGTTTTCAGAGCATCGCTGAGACGACGCAACGATGCTTCTTTGCCTTCGGCTTTGTCGAAACGTCCCTGCATCGAGCCGATGATGGCTGGAGCGTTGAACTCGGCTCCCCATTCGATGATGTCGCTGATGAAGCCGATCGCCTTGTTGCGACGCGACTCGTCGGCATCGCAGAGATGCAACTGATGCACGACCATGCCGGCTCCCGTTCCAACAGCCGCGACCTGCAGACCGGTGTCCTGAATGAGTTGCCGCAATTCGGTGCGGTCAACATGCGTCGCGGAGGGAGCGAAAATCTCGATGGCGTCGTAGCCGAGCTCTTTGGCTTCGTGGAAAGCGGCTGCGAGATCGTCCCAATACACGAACGGACCACCACGAGCCTGTTCAACAAGACTGACTGTGACTGCAAAACGAATCATGGGTCTGCTCCATACCATTGGCGGCCCCATTGGTCCACTTCGGTAGACGCGATGAGATTTTCCGCGATCGAATTCATTCAGGGAATACGGTTATGTTGACATGCCCGCGCTCGATCGACAAGACAACCCGCGATTGGATCAGCCGACTCGATTGTGAATGGCGGGCGGCTTTGGCATACTCAAAGTCCGCTCATATCCCGTAGAGGACCTTCCTGCCCCTCATCCCCAGTTGGAGGAAAGCTCGTCATGAAGCGCGTGACTCAGAACCGTCGTCAGTTTCTACAAACCACGGGAGCCCTCAGCGCAGGGTTATTCGTCTCCGGACTCCCCGCCCGGGCCTCCGCTTCTCCGAACGAGAAGCTCAACCTGGCGATCATTGGTTGCGGTCACAAAGGGTGGCACAACGTTACCCAGCTCACTCACGAGAACATCGCCGTCCTCTGCGATATCGATGCAAACCTGCTCGGCAAAGCGGCCGAAACGCATTCCCAGGCCCGTCAGTATCGCGACTACCGCGACATGCTCGACAAAGAAGCTCAGCACGTCGATGCCGTGGTCGTGTCGACTGCCGATCACAGCCACGCACCGGCCACTATTCGGGCCCTTGATCTGAAGAAGCCGGTCTACTGCGAGAAGCCGCTCACGCATACCGTGGCCGAAGCCCGTGCCATTGCCGAGAAGGCTGAAGAAACCGGTGTCGCCACGCAAATGGGAACGCAGATCCACGCCAGCGACAACTATCGCCGCGTGGTGGAACTGCTGCAGTCGAAAGTCATTGGCGAGGTCACCGAGGTTTATCACTGGTGCAACAAAGGCTGGTCGGAAGGCCGGTATGTCGCCTGGGACAAGCCGATCCCGGCTCACGTCGACTGGGATCTGTTCCTCGGACCCGCGAAGAAACGGCCTTATTCCCCGAACGTCCATCCGTCCAACTGGCGACGATTCTGGGACTTCGGCATGGGCACGTTCGGCGACATGGGTTGCCACATCATGGACCTGAGCTTCTGGGGACTGGAGTTGACTCACCCCACGCGCGTCAAAGCCAACGGTCCCGAGGTTCATCCGGATGGTTGCCCGACCTGGTGTCAGGCGGAATACGACTTCCCGGCCATCAAGGGACGCCCTGCTCTGAAGCTTTACTGGTCCGATGGCGGCAAGCATCACGACATGGTTGCCAACACCACCGATGCAAACGGCAAGCCGCTTTCGGGATGGGGCATCGGCGTGCTCTATGTCGGCACGAAAGGCATGCTGGCCGCGAATTACTCGCAGCGTCAGCTGCTGCCCGGCGATAAGTTTGCCGATGTGAAGCCGCCGGAAGAAACGATCCCCGCTTCGGTCGGACACTGGGTCGAATGGACGAACGCCATTAAGAACGGCACCCCCACGACCTGTCCGTTCCGCTACTCCGGACGCCTGACCGAAACCGTTCTTCTCGGACCGGTCGCCTTCCGCACGGGCAAAGAGCTGCAGTGGGATGCGGCCAGCCTGAAAGCGACGAACGCCCCGGAAGCCTCCCAGTTCGTGCACAAAGATTACCGGTCCGGCTGGGAAGTCCAGACCTGATCTCCGGCACAGACGCGATTCACTCAACCAGCCCGCAGAAGTATGGCGTGCGATCGACGTGCGGCAGAACCTGCGGCTGGTAAATCGTGGTGAACGCCTCGGCTGTCTTGTGAACTTCCCAGGCTTCCTTCGTCTCCCAGTGCTCGCTGAGCAGGAAGTTCTGCGGATCGTTCTGGTCGTGGTAGACTTCGAAGCGAACGCAACCGGGCTCCTGCCGCGAAAGGCGGCCGGCCTGGCGGAGCAGTTCCTGCATTTCTTCCACGCGACCGGCTTCGTGGACTCGCAGCACGACATTGATACAAAACATTCCGACGTCTCCGGGGTATCAGTGGACTCTCTTGAGGGCAGCATCGGTTGGAGAGGCGTGGAAAATGCCAGCCGTCCCCGCTAAAACGGAACTTTCCGGCGCACTGTACTGCGCTGAATTTCAGAGTTCCAGCGGAGCGTCCTGTGACCGAGTCCATTCTGGCCGCCGATGTCGGCAATACGCGGGCCAAGTTCGCGCTGCTGAAACGCGCGTCTGATACAGCACTCCCTGAACCACTGCAGACCGTCGTCTGGAACTACGATCGCCCCTTCTCTCCGACTCTCCTGCAGAACCTTACATTCGACCGGTTCGTGATTGCCGGCTCGCATTACGGGCATATCGATGAAATTGTGCAGGCCTGGCCGAATCAACTGCCGCAGCCTCGAGTGATCCGCTCGGCTCGCGAGCTTCCGATTGAACTGCAGGTCGATGCCCCCGATCTCGTCGGCGTCGATCGCGTGCTCAATGCGTTGGCCGCTCGCTGCGAACAGCCAGGCGTCCCGGCGATTGTCATCGACTCCGGCACCGCCACCACAATCGATGTCGTTTCCGAAGCCGGGGTGTTTCTCGGCGGCGCGATCCTGCCGGGCTATGAACTTTCCGCGCATGCTCTGCACGACTACACCAACAAGCTCCCCCTCATTCCGCTGAAAGACATTCTCGGCGACACCCCGGAAGTGATCGGAAAGAACACGTACGCCGCCCTCCGCAGTGGACTCATTTGGGGACACGTCGGAGCCGTGAACGAAATCGTGCAGCGAATCACCGCCGAACTGCATTACGACTCGGCTTCAGACCCGGCGATTTACCTCACCGGCGGAGCAGCCCCGCTCCTGAAAGACCACCTCGGCAAGACCGTTCGCGAACGCCCGCAATTAACCCTCCAGGGACTCGCCCACATCGCCAGTCAACTCCCGTAGGGACCGCTGCGCAGACGCGGATTGCGCGTTCCACCATAGTAGACGATCTCTGCTTCACTCAACTTCGGTCGCGGCAACAAACCTGATCGCCGACCGACTAGACTAAGCTCGGCTTTCCGAGCCAGTATCGCGGTGGATTGAAATCGAGGGCTCCCAAAGCATGGAACCCGCATTTCACTCTGGCCCTCTCCTCAGGGGGCGAGGGAACTCGTGTTCGCTGGCGATTTCCTTACCTCGCGGCAATCCGATCGAGAAGGGTCTGGCGAACGGTTTTCGGGTCCGCGCCTTTGAGTTCCTTCATCACCTGGCCGATCAGCGGGCCGACGGCCTGTTGTTTGCCGCCTTTGACATCGTCGACAATCTTCTGATTGCGGTCGAGGACGCCATCGACGATCGCTTCGATGGCTCCGGTATCGGTCACCGGCTTCAGGCCCTTCTCATCGATGATCCGGTCGACGTCTTCCACCACGGGAGTGGAGTCGGGGTGAGCGAGGAACTCGGCGAAGACTTCGCGGCCGCCCTTGTTCGTCAGGTCGCCGGAGACGATCTTCCCGAGAAGTGTTCCGAGCACCTCGGCTGGAATCCAGAACTGACCGATCGTCAGGCCACGGTCATTCAACTCGCGTTGAACGTCCTGCGTCACCCAGTTGGCGGCCTGTTTGCCGTCGCCGCAGGTGCGGGCCACGGTTTCGTAATACTCGGCGTACTCGCGGCCCTGGTCGACAATCACGTTGGCATCGTAGGCCGACAGCTGATATTCCGACTCGAACCGCTGCTTCTTGAGCGAGGGGAACTCGACCAGTTCGTTGCGGATCTCGGCCAGAAAAGTGTCGTCGACCGTAATCGGCACCAGATCGGGATCCGGGAAGTAGCGGTAGTCGGAGGCTTCTTCCTTGCCCCGCTGAGCGAACGTGGTCCCCTTGTCGGCGTCCCAGCCGCGAGTCTGCTTGGCGACATCGCCGAAACGTTCGCCGGTCTTCTGCCAGTGCTTGAACTGCCGCGTGCTTTCGTGCTGAATGGCCGCCTCGACGCCGCGGATGCTGTTCATGTTCTTGATCTCGACAATCGGCGTGGCGATGACCGAACCGTCTTCCTGCGGAATGTGCAGGTTCACGTTGGCATCGCAGCGGAGGCTCCCCTCCTGCATGTTGCAGTCGGAGACGCCGAGATAGGTCATCAGCAGACGCAGCTCTTCAAGATACTTCCGGGCTTCGAAGGCCGAGTTCATGTCCGGCTCGGAAACAATCTCCAGCAGCGGCGTGCCGGCCCGGTTCAGGTCGACCAGGCTGTCGCCGCCGCGGCCCGATTCATCGTGCATGTTCTTGCCGGCGTCTTCTTCGAGATGGACGCGGTTAATTCGCACCCGTTTCTTCTCGGGCGACAGATCGGTCTCGACGTCGAGATACCCGTTGCTGCTGAACGGAAGATCGTACTGGCTGATCTGATACCCCTTCGGCAGGTCGGGGTAGAAGTACTGCTTGCGATCCCATTTGGTGAAGCGGGCAATCTCGCAGTTCAGTGCCATCGCCGAACGCACGGCGAGCCGAAACGCCTTGCGGTTCATCACCGGCAACGTCCCCGGCAGGCCGATGGTGACCGGATCAGTCTGCGTATTGGGAGCATCCGGGTTGAAGCGATTGATGCAGCCGCTGAAGAGCTTCGTCTCCGTCAGCAACTGAACGTGAACTTCGAGACCGATGACAAGCTTGTAATCTGACATATTCTCAGGGCATTTTCACAGGGAATTCGAGCAGGAATCGCCCGTCAGTTTAGATCGCGACGGGGAGCGCGGGCAACCGAGCGGCGGCTGGGCCGGGTTCCGCGATCTCCGCAGTTCCGCCGCTTAGCGATGTGCAATCGTCATTCTAGAGACACGATTCGAAACGAAAACCCATTCCTACTGTTTCGTGCAAGCTGGCTACCGACGAATAAGCGCTTTGTTGAGAAAAGGACGGTCTCGAAGGCTTCAACGGTCGCCGAGGCTTGAGCTCGGCGAAACAGTGTGATCGAATATGAGATCTTTGGCAAAGATGCATGCTGGCGTCCGCTCGGAGTGAACGATTGTTGCAACGCATTCCCTAGATGGTCCCGATGTGCTATCCCAGGCCGAATGTTGTCACCAGCATAAGCAATACAGCCATAGGAGTACCGGTGGTGATGAGTATAAATCGTCCGATCGTACCGGTTTTTGCATTGGCGTAATTCACAAGGAAATACCATGAGCATCGACTGGTTATCACTACTTATTGGTGCCAGCCCGCTGTTGATAGGCATCATTCTTCGGTTTATCTTGGACATGAGGATCTATCCCAAGATAATCAAAGGGCTTAACTGGACACCGGTTAGAGGCATATTTCGCGCTAACCCACCCAATTTGCGTGGCGAATGGGACGTTTACTGGGAGAGCAGCAGCAAGAATTTTCCCAATACAAATGATCGTCACAAGACTGCAAGAATTTATCAGCTCCACGATCATTGCTATGCAGACTATGCAGCTCTTGACGAGCGGTACGTCATGACGGGAAAGATTGAAGGAAATTACATCACGGGAATATGGTATAACCCCAATGATCGACATGGGTACCGAGGAGCGTTTCAGTTGAGAATTGTCAGTTCCAAGAAGCTGGAAGGGCGTTGGCTGGGTTTCTCGACGACAGAACCGTCAATTAATTCAGACAAGTATACGTGGACAAAGAACCCAATATAGGCCGGTTAGCTGATTTTAGAGGCCACAAAACAAGTGGGGGGGTGAAGCTCCTGCCATGCTTCTCAGCTCTAAACGATGATGTGGGTAGTTCAAACTCGCATAAAACATCTACCGGAATCACAAGATCCACACGCACAAATGAGAATCGCCATGAAAAAGTCCGTCTTACTCGCAGTCCTTCTGGCCTGCTCCATGACTTCACAACCCACCATCGCCGCTCCGCCGCTCAAGGACATCACCTTTGCCACCGTCAACTCGCACGAGTTGAAGCTCGATCTTTATCTTCCGAAGGACGCGACGGATCCGCCGCTGGTGGTGTTTATTCATGGGGGCGGGTGGCGGAACGGGTCGCACAAGCGGTGTCTCACGCCCTGGCTGACGGATCATGGGTTCGCCGTCGCGAGTATCAGCTATCGGCTGACCGACAAGGCGGTGTTTCCGGCTCAGGTTCACGACTGCAAGGCCGCGGTGCGGTGGCTGCGGGAGCATGCCGGGGAGTATGGCTACAACGCGAAACGGATCGGCGTCGCCGGGACTTCGGCGGGGGGCTATCTTGCGGTCTTTCTCGGCGTGACCGGTGGGGACGAGGAGTTCGAGGGAACCGTCGGCGGCAATCTGGCGCAGGACTCGACGGTGCAGGCGGTGGTCGACTATTACGGCCCGACCGACTTCGTGCTTCGCTCAAAGAACCAGCCACACAAAACCGAGAAGCCCGATTCCCCGGTCGGCCTGCTGCTCGGAACGCCGGCCAGCGCGGACCTCGACCTGGCCCGCCGCGCGAGCCCGGCCTTTCATGTGTCCGACGAGGCAGCTCCGCTGCTGATCATTCATGGCGATCAGGACAAGACGGTGTACCTCGATCAGTCACAGCGGCTCGAGGAGGAATACCGGACGCTGGATCTCGACGTGACGCTCGAAGTCGTCGAAGGGGGTGGCCACGGGGGAGATGCCCATTTCACGAAAGCGTATCGGGACAAGGTCGCGAAGTTTCTGGAGACGCATCTGAAGGCGGCGAAGTAAACCGCTGGCGAGGAGGGTGGAATCCGATGACGTCTTGTCGATTCTGTTTTCTGCCTGACCACTCAGGCAGAGAGGTCACTGAGAGATGACTGCCCTGCGAAGCTGACGAACGTCTTTGACAAAGGAGCTGTGATGCGAAGGTTGATCGTTGTTGCCGCCTCGCTGTTTGTGACCGTCGTCATTGTTGCTTCCACGATGCGGGCCGAGGTTCTTGAAGCCGCGGGTGCTGGGAAGTCGCTGGACTGTGCGCTTTACACGAAGTTCTACCAGCCGAATGAACATGGAGCGTTCTTCCTTCCGGCCGAGCTGAAGTGGAAGGTGATGCCTCGCTATCAGGGGCGAAACGCAGACGGCTCGTCATTCGTCGATGACCGCGTGACGCTGGTGCTGCAGGACACAAAGCGAGGCTTCTGGCCGTTCATCGCGAAGATGGATCTTGAAGAAGCCGAGGCGTTGCAGGAAGCGTTGGCGGAGGTGGTTGCCGAGAAGAAAGCCGGGGACAACGAGGGGAAGTAAACATTGAACTGAGGAATCGGATGTTGAGTCAATCCAGGGCGGCGGTGCTTTATGTCTCCGTTTTTCTGACTGGGTGTGCTGTCGTGCTCGGAACCGCGTACTACAGGGCATCGGTCATTCTGGCGGATGAGACAGCGCGGGGTGAGCCGACAATGGGCCCGGGACTTCATCTGTTGACCGGAATCCTGGTCGCGCCGTTAGGGGGACTTGTCGCCATCAGCCTGCTACATCTTTTCCGTAGAATACGGGGCCGGCGTTGAGCGACTGAATTTCCTTCGGCGATGTGCGATTCGACGACCTCTTGCGAGCATGCGTAATCCGCTGAAGCTCAAGAGAACGACGCAAGTTCAGGCGAGCGGCCGATGCGTTCTCCTACGGCTTCGCCGCCCTGATCTCAGAGCTATCACGGCCACGCTTCAGGTTAAGGCCTGTGAAGCACGACACGCACATTTCGAGAGGGAGACCTCTGGGTGCAAAATGTGGACTTCTACATCATCGACCTGAATGACGGACGATTCTTCGTCGTCAACCACAACACATGAGTCGGAGGACGTTTGAGAGAGTCTTTGTCTGCCCCGCAGGAATTCCCGCCGGGACGCTGTTCATCCACAGACAGGAATGTCTGTGCCACTGGTCGTGGGTAACGGGACCGGTGGCTGAAGCAGGTTCCTGTTACATCGGGGCTTGAAATCCCATGACCTGGAAGCGGGCGAGGTCCATGGGGGTGGTGATTTTGACGGCGGCGATCTGGTCGTAGCCGATCATGACTTTGCGGGCGCCGTGGCTGTCGGGGGTGTCGCGGTCCATCAGCAGGATGCCGCCGGAGACGAGGTAGTTGCTGAACTGCATCGATTCGCCGAGCTTGTTGACGACGAGCCCCTTGCGGGGGATCGATTCGGGCCAGCTTTCAAAAACGTTCCGCCAGTGTTCGGTCATGTCCATGACGTGTGCTCGCTTCGAGGGTGATCGTGCCGGGGTGCGGCGGGATTGGTCTACTTGATTGCGAACCATCAGGAGGCATCGCGGTTGAATCAACCGGGGCGCCGCTTCTTCAAACGTTCAGGAGACGGAAGCCGGTCCCGCCGGTCTTGAACCACGGAGACACGGAGGTCACAGAGACATTATTGACAGGGGCATCCGGGACCGTCTCAGGTTCGAAGCAAGTCGTGCGTTGCTTTGAGTGAGATCGGACTGGACGACTCTCTGGGCCCTCTGTGTCTCGGTGGTGAACGGTGTCGATGCCGCCGTCTTGCTGGAATACGGCTGCATCGACCGAGCCTACTGGAGTTGATTAAGCCGCGAGGCGGCGAGTGGTGTTGAGCTCTTCGCGTTCGCAGGCGGTATCGACGACTTTCAGCACGGCGTCGGCAACGAGGTCGATGTCAGCCGTGGTGAGTGTCGGGTGGACCTGGAACATCAGGCTGCGGTCGCCGAAGGCTTTCGCGTTCGGCAGGCGTTCTTCCGGTGCGAGCAGGGTGGTCTGAAACGCTTCTTCCAGGTAGATCTCGGCACAGCTGCCGGAGCCGCAGTTGATTCCTTCGGCCTGGATTGCCTGGATGACACGATCGCGACTCCAGCCGGCCTGCAGCTGCGATTCGTCCAGATGAGCGTAGAACTTGTAGTAGCTGTGATAGGTGTCTTCCGGAACTTCGGCGACGCGAAGAGCATTCGATTCGGCGAAACGCTGGCGGAAGCGATCGGCGTGAGCCCGGCGGGTTTCGATCCACTCGGGGAGACGTTCCAGAGCGATGCGGCCGATGACGGACTGCATCTCGGCCATCCGCCAGTTCGTGCCGAGCGAGTCGTGCAGGAAGCGGAAGAGACCGTTGTTCTGTCCGTGCTGGATCTTCTGCAGATTCTTGCCGTGATCCTTGAAGGACCAGGCGACGCGATGCAGGAAGTCGTCATCGGTCACAACGAGTCCGCCTTCACCGCCGGTCGTGATGATCTTATCCTGGCAGAAGGAGTAGGCGGAGATGTCGCCCCACTTGCCGACGGGGACGCCTTTGTATTTCGCGCCGTGAGCCTGAGCGCAGTCTTCGATGACCTTGATGTCGTGCCGGCGGGCCAGATCCATAATCTGATCCATCTCGCACGGGCGGCCAGCCATGTGAACGGCGATGATGGCGCGGGTGTTGCGGTTGATCAGCGGCTCGATCGTGCCGGCGGTCAGGTTCTGTGTTTCGGGATCGATATCGGCGAAGATCGGAATGCCGCCCCGCATGGTGACGGACGACGCCGTGGCGACGAACGTGTGCGAAGGAACGATGACTTCATCGCCGGGCCGCAGATCGATGGCGTACAGAGCCAGTTCGAGAGCGACGGTGCCGTTGGCGACGGCGATGGCGTGCTTCATGCCGAGCGATTCAGCGTACTCGGCTTCGAACTTCCGGCCCTGCTCGCCGGTCCAGTAATTCACGCGGCCGGAGCGGAGCACATCGGTCACGGCGTCGATCATTTCTTCATCGAACACGGGCCAGCCGGGCAGGGGGTCGGTGCAGTGTTTCGAGCCGCCTTCGATGGCCAGTCTGTCAGCAATTCGTGAAGCCGTCATGGAATCCTTCCCTGTGTCGTAACTTCTGCCAGGCATTCGGCTGCGAGCTGGTCCTTCAGCTCACCCGTAGCCAATGGGGCGTGGGAATCTACGACAGGAGCGGCAAAGCGTCAAGATTGGTTCCTCGGATCGGAAAGTCCCGTTGCCCTGTTCTCGGGGAACCGCAATAATCCATCCACTATGACAACCAGTGCGACCGCTACCGATCCCCAGACCGGGACTTCCGTTCCCGCCAGCACCCCGGCGACTCCGCAGTCGCCCGGCGTTTCCGTGCCGGTTTCGCGCTATTACGTGTTCTTCGCGATTCTGATCTTGGGCACCTTCTGGGATCTCTACAGCAAAGAAGTTGTGTTCCGTTCCCTCGGATATCCCGGCGGAACATCGACGTGGATGCAAACGTATCTCAACGGCTGGGTGAAGTTTCAGCTGCATACCAGCTTCAACGAAGGAGCCCTGTGGGGCATCGGACAGGGTTATACGCAGGTCTTTGCCGCGTTGTCGGTAGCTGCCGCGATCGGGATTATCTGCTGGCTGTTTGTGTTCCGAGCCGCCCGCAGTCTGTGGCTGACAGTCACCATGGGCCTGGTGATGGCCGGGACGATGGGCAATCTTTACGACCGGCTCGGCCTGCATGGCTGCGAAGTGATGGGCCGGGAACTGTTCGCCGTTCGTGATTTTCTCGCGTTCACGTTCGGAAACTACCACTACCCGATCTTCAATTTCGCCGACGTCTTTCTCGTGACCGGCGCCGTCATGCTGGCGATCTTTTCGCTGTTTGTCGATTTGCCGGAGAACAAACCGGCCGACAAAGCGACTTCGCCAACTCGCTAGAGCCAATTCAGAACTCGACTGCTGGCGTTTGCAGGAGCAAACTCAGTCTGGCAGGGGATTGGCGCCGATGCGACTGCGGGAAAATGCTCTAACGACAATCGGGCTCGGTTGTTTTCGCCATCTTTTTGACATCGCTCTGCTGCGCACTAGGTTTGAGCAGAGATTCACATGTTGACGTCAGTAGACATGCCCTTCAGCGATCGGAGGCGTGTGTCGAACGATGTGATGAAATAGCGTCCGTCGTGTGGATCCCATGCCTCCCCCGAAGAGCTGCTCCACAGAGAGAACCTCATGCCGGCTACCTTGTCCCATCCTGAGCAGTCCCGGGCCCCGGCTCCGGAGCGAATTCGATCTGAACGTCCGTATGCGAGCCGCATCGTCATCGACGACCAGATGTGGGCGGAAGTCATCGAGAATCCGGCGGACCTGCAGAGTTATCTTCAGGGCTGGAACGAACTGGCTCGGGCAGCCGTGGTTCCCAACGTTTTCTACGAGCCGTGGTTCCTCCGACCGGCCATCGAATATCTACATTCCGGAAAACCGCTGCGGTTTGTGTTCATCTACCGGAAGAACAAGCGAATCTCCGATCCCGATATCCTGTGCGGTTTCTTCCCGCTCGAACGGACACGAATCAAACTCTTCCCGGCCGAGAGCTGGCGGCTCATGACAGACAGTTATCTGTATCTGTCCCAGCCGCTCCTGCACGTCGAATACACGAATGAAGCGGTCCTCGGTTTTCTTCGCTGGGCGCGGCTCGCTCGCATTCCGTTGATTGAACTCTCCCGGTCTCGAGCCGAAGGTCCCTATCTGCATGCGTTGACGACTGCCTTCCGTCAGCTGGAGATCACCCCGTTCATCTACGAACAGACGACCCGTGCCCTCCTCGTCCGTGAAGACGGGCCGGCCGTCGTCTCGCAAAAGCGGGGCCACTATCGCCGCGATATCCAGCGACGTCGTCGGCGGCTGGAAGAGAATGGCGCGGTCGAAGTCCGCTATTTGAACAGCAGCGATGACCTCGAGGAGTGGCAGCAGAATTTCCTGCGACTGGAACGAGTTGGCTGGAAGGGAGAATCCGGAACGGCCATCGCTCTGCATGAGAACGAAACTCGGATGTTTCTCGAAACAACAACCGCGGCCATGCAGCAGGGACATCTGCAGATGCTGGGGCTGTACTTCGAGGGAGCCCCGATCGCGATCAAATGCAATCTCTGTTCTGAAGAAGGCAGCTACGCCTGGCGGATCGCCTTCGATGAAAGCTATGCCAGGTACTCTCCCGGGGTTCAACTCGAACTGGACAATATGGAGTGCTTTCGTCGTACTCCACTGAAGTGGATGGACTCCTGTGCGACGGCCGACCATCCCATGATCAATCGGCTCTGGCCGCATCGGCTCGGGCTGCAGTCTCTGTATGTGCCGACCTGCGGGTTGCTGTCGGACATCTACTGCAGTACGCGGCCTCTGCTTCGAATCACAAAACGCCGGCTGAAAGCCCTGCTCGGGC
Organism: Rubinisphaera margarita; assembly: GCF_022267515.1. Lineage (NCBI taxonomy): Bacteria > Pseudomonadati > Planctomycetota > Planctomycetia > Planctomycetales > Planctomycetaceae > Rubinisphaera > Rubinisphaera margarita. The sequence continues at coordinate 217,510 of NZ_JAKFGB010000009.1, forward strand.
GAAGATAATCGTCTGATCCCGTTTTCCTACATTCCTGACAACAGAGCTCTGTAGCTCTAGAAGAGCGGTTCCATGATTGATGCCGTCCAATCGCCTCCCGTTGCAGAGTCTCAAACCGGCCAGTGGCTCGGCTGGAATCGCGAGGAGTTCGAACGTTCGTTCGCGCGACGTCCCTTCACGATTACGCATCACCTGACCGATCATCCTCTCTTTCAGGTCGAGCGCCTCCTCGAACTCGCCCAGCAACTTCCGTCCGATCAGATCGAGTACAACGCCGGCAAACTGCCGGTCTCGATTTCCCACGACGAAACCCCGATGAACGGGCTCTCTCCGGCAGAAACGATTCGCCGGATTGCCGAGTGCGAATCGTGGCTGGTGATGAAATACATCGAACGCGATCCGGCCTACGCTCAGTTGCTGCAGGAATGTCTGGAGCAGGTGAAGCCGCTGACCGAGACGATTGCTCCGGGCATGATGAAGCCGCACGCGTTTGTGTTCATCACGTCGCCTCGCTCCGTCACGCCGTTCCATATCGATCCCGAGCACAACTTCCTGTTGCAGATTCGCGGCGACAAGGTTGTCCGTCTGTACGATGGCGGCGACCCTGAGATTCTCAGCGACATCGAACTGGAGAACTTCTACTGCGACCGTGGACGCAATCTGGTGATGAAGGACGAGAACCGCGATCGCTGCTGGACCTTCACGCTCAAGCCGGGCCAGGGGCTGCATTTTCCAGTGACCTTCCCGCATTGGGTCGAGAACAGCGATGAGGTCTCGGTGTCGTTCAGCATCACCTTCCGCACGCCCGACCTCGACAAACGCCGGGCGTTGTATCGGACGAACTCTCAGCTCCGCAGCCTCGGCCTGACCCCTCAGAAGCCCGGCCAGAACCGCCTCCGCGACGCCGCATTTTATCAGGCGTTTCGTACCTGGCGCAAAGTGTCCTCGTTAATGGGAAAGTAGAGTGCGTTTTGACGCGCCAGGCCAACGTCAGGCGTGAGCAACCCTCAACGTCGCGGACTGGAAGACACCTGCGCGACTGTCACGAGTCGGAGCGTCGCTCTGATGGGGCGTCGAGGCGCAGGGTCTATCCCATTGCCAGCGCCAGAATCACGGCAGTCGTCAGCACGACGGCTCCGGCGACGCGAACGAGCATCAGGTGGACCGGAACGGTTGCTTCGGCTCCGCCCCAGATTTTTGCCGACGCCCAGGCAAACAGCACGCCCCACAAGCCGCGGGTGGCGTAGACGATGTTCACGCGCGTGGCATCGCCGAAGATCGACAGTGTGCTCACAATGAAGATCGCCTGCATGCCAATCAGAGCGGAGCCGATCAGCAGCGCGGGTCGCACCGCGGCATCCTTCAGCGCATGCGGCTGGAAGTGTCGCAGGAAGACGACCGACATCAGAGCGACCATCCAGTAAACGATCGGCAAAAAACGACCGATCCCCCACTGCGGCGCCCACTTCTGAACGAGGACATCGAAGTGAGCAAACGACATCGCTGCACAGAGTGCAAAGCCGATCGCGAGCAGCAGTTTCCTGCGATTTCCCCCGGGGCTGGTCCATTGAATCATGGCGATGCCGAGCACCGCCAGAGCCGCCGCCAGCCACATCGTCAGCGATAACTGGCTCGCGGTGAGAAACGTGACGAGCACCGCGACGAACAGCACCTTCACACCAAAGACCGGGGTCGCGACAGAAACATCGCCCCGTTCGATTGCCAGAAACGTGAAGCTCAGCCCCATGGTATAAAGAGCGGCCACGATGGCTGGCTGCCAGAGCATGGAAAGCGGCTGCATCGTACCGCCGACGAACCAGAAGCAGGTGAAGAACAGAGCCGCGAACTGATTCGACAGAAACGCCACGGTCCACGGATTGATCCCGGCGACGGTGGTACGTTTGACGAAGATCAGGCCGGCCACAAACAGCAGGCTGGCCGTAAGTGGCAGAAGCAGATGGAACGGAAAATCAGTCAAAATGAAGCCTGAGGCAAAAGGCGGGAGCGAGCGGTGAGAGTCGGAAGGCGGAGCCGGGGCACCCCGACCTCCGTATTGTAGCACTCCCAGTCCGAGGTAAAGCCTCATTGGAGCATGAGAACATCCGGGGTGCCGCTTGCATCGCGAACCCGTGCAAGCCTGCCGGGAGGATTGCACGTCTAACACGGTCATCGTGGCGATGGCTAAAGACGCCCGTGGTGCGGGATTGATCCTGATTCCCGGAGTCGGTAGGGTGACATCTGTTCTTGTCTATACAAACGCCTGAAAGGCTTTCGGAGGATTTCCCGTGTTTACGCGATTTCTGTTCGTTGTTCTCTGTCTGGTTGTTGCTCCTGCTCTCGCTGCGGAACCGGCCTCACTGGGGGTGGAAGTGATCGAACTCGCGACGGTCTATGACGTCCTGAGAGAAAAGGGGTTCGATTTGCCGACGAAGTCCGGCCTGATCGTACTGCACGTGACCCCGAACAGCCCGGCGGCGAAGGCGAAAATCTCTCCGGATGACATCATCCTGAAGGTGCAGAGAACTACGGTCCGCACGATCGACGACCTCAGAACCGCTCTGGAAGGAACGGCAGGAAAGGAGATTGACCTGAGCGGTTACGGATCGACGATCATCCGCGGGAAACAGCGGTGGCGGCGGGGAGATCTCCGCGTGACACCGGCGACGCGGGAAGAAATCCTGAAGGGAGCAATGGTCCAGACCGCCGATCCCATCAAGGGCCTGACGTTTTGGAAGCACGCGAGCGCCCCGGAGTTTCTTAATTCCCGTACGGCGGTCTACTGCTACATCGCCGAAGAACAGGGAGCTCCGACGCTGCGATTGAAGCTTCAGTACGTTGCCGACGACTGGCTATTTATCAAATCGCTGGTGGTCCGGGCGGGGGCGGAGAACTTCACCATCGACCTGTCGGGATTCTCTGATGTTGAGCGCGACAACTCTGGGGGCAAGATCTGGGAATGGCACGATCGGCCAGTGGGCGCCAACGAAATGGCGATGTTACGGGCCATGGCGACCGGCGGAAATGCCATCATCGCCTTTAATGGGAACCAGTACCGCAAGGACTTCGAACTGGACGACACGAGCCGTCATGTGATCTCGGAAACCCTTGAACTCTATGACATGATTAACACCGCCGAGTGATTTCGCCCCCGTCCCTCACTTGTCCCTTCTTGCTTAATGAGCATATCCATGGTGATGTCGAAATGCCGCGAATGCGGTGTCCCGGTTTCCACAAGAGCGAAGTCCTGTCCGAACTGCGGATATCGAGAACCATTTTTTACCCCCGCCCGTGTAGTTATGATTCTTGTCGGACTAGTGTTTATCGCGATGATATGGGCCCAGGAAAGGCGGAATCGCGAAATCGACCGTATTGCCGAACAGCAGATGACGCGAATTCAGACCAAGCCCGCAGCAACGGAACGCCTGCTGTACGCCTCGGAGTACACAGGCGGACCGTGGCCATTTACCTGTGATCCAGTCATTCTGAAATGCTACGGACTCGGTTCCGGAATCCTGACGGTCAGCTGCAATGGTAAGGAGTACGCACTTGCTGAGGGTGCAACAGCAGCGGGATTTTCTGACGTCCTGGAGATCTATCCGCCCGGGAAAGTCGGGCTCAGTATGATCACTCTCTACGCGGGAGCTCTTTGCGAGTGACTCGAGGCATCTGCGCCTCTCGAAAAAGGTCTTTCGCCCACACGTCCGTTGACGTGTATTCCTCGCACGAATTCGAGCGGCATGCTCAGTCTATTGCGAGATTGGCCCATGGCACCCAGCTTTAGGTTTACGGCCTTTACGGAGATAACTCGACCAGCAGGCGTTCGATGAGGATGCGGGGCGGGAGCGAGCTTTCGCCCTTCATGCCGAGGTCGGCTTTCGCCAGCAGATGCGGGATGCGTTCGGCTCGCTGGCGGCCCAGTCGGCGGAGATAGGTCTCGGCAGCCGGGATGTCGCGGGGGAAGACCCCGGCCGATTTGAGAGCACTGTTCAGATTGCGGGTCCTGGCCGAGGTGCGGACGGCCTGGACGAGTTTGCGGTAAACAAACGAAATGCCGCCAAGCAGTTTCTGCGGCGCTTCGCCGGCGGTCATCAACTTGTTTAACTCCGTGAGGGCGACATCGAGTTCGCCATCGCGGACGGCGTTGATCATGTTCCAGGTCGTTTCGAGCCGCCATCCCCCGACAAGAGCGCGAACATCTTCATCGGTGATCTTCTTGTTGTCGCCGACGTAGGACGACAGCTTGTCGAGTTCGCGATCGAGCAGCCCGATCGACGTGCCGGCCAGTTCGAGCAAGAGAGCCACGGCTGAGCGCGAAATCGACTTTTCGTACTTCTGCTGGGCATGCGAGACGACCCAGCTCGACAACTGAGCGCCTTTGAGTTCGCCGCATTCGAGCGACAGTCCGGTTTTCTCGACCTTCTTGGCGAGCTTCGTGTTCTTCGGCCAGCTTTTCACGTCCAGGACGAGCAGCGACGATTTGGCCGGCTTGTCGGCGTAGGCTTCCAGACTGCTGCGGTTGGCCGACACGAAATCGTCGGCGGCATTGATAACGACCGACCGCTTCCCGCTCCACATTGAGATTGTCTTGAGCTCGTCGGAGACGTTCCGCCACTCGGCTTCGCGACCTTCGAGTGTCGTCGCCAGTTCCTGAGCCGACTGGGCATCGCCGTAGATGCTGGTCAACAGCAGTTGCAGCGACTGCTGCTTCAGATACCGTTCCGCACCGTACAGGACGACCACGGGCGGGATCTGATCGATCGATTCTTTCGCGATGAATTCAGTGGCAAGCATAGGAATGAGGTAGGGGCTGGAGCATCCCGCTCGTTTCGTGTGGCACTGGCTCGGCCCGTGCAGGTTGTTTCCGTTCAAAATTCTGAGAGCACTGGCAGGGCCAGTGGCATGCGGGGGTTAGTTGGTCTGCAGATTCAAAAGGCTTTCCGATTCCTCGGCGAGCAGTCTCTGCCAGGCGAGTTGTCCGAACAGTTCCGGCTCCTGGATGCGGTACCTCAACTGCAGTTGATCGACAGCGATTCCGGTCAGCTCTGCAAAAGATTCCGTCACCAGCCGTCCGACCCGCTCGCGAAGTGATAACGTTTCCCCGGCGTAGACCGTCTTCCCGCTACAGGCGAGAGTATACACGGCGGCATCGTCTGGCAGTGCCAGGGTGGTAACCGATTTCAGCGGCACGATGCTTCGTAGCGACTTTCCGAGCCGTCCCTTGTGAGCCACCTTGAGAATTCCAGCCCGTTCCGTAACGGCCAACAGTTGCCGCGAAATCATCAACGCTGCCCAGCGATACTGAAACGGCTTGAAGCCCGGCGTGAGGGCTTTGGCTCGTTCATCAAACTGTGTGGCCAGATCCGGGTCGCAGAAAATCTCTTCGAGATGCGTACTTGCCGTTTCGCGAAGCAGCGACTGCAGAGCCATTTCGCTGGCCGCCAGATAGGGGTCTGCAGCGGTCCAGGAAAAGTCGGTCTGTCTGGTTGCAGGGAGATCGGCCAGCTGTCCGTTCTGTCGAAGTTGAAGCAGCAGCAGATTCCACGTCAAGGGGTCGCCGATGACGTTGTGCTGGCGGCAGGCCTTGTGAAAGGCTTTGGTTAATTTGGGATCGAGCAGGACGCGGTCGATCGAATATCCGTCGTGGGACTGGCCAAACGCATTGCGAATCCCATGATACGTCAACTGAAGTTGAGCAGAGTCGGGCTCCGCCGATTCCACTTGTTCGGTGTTGCGAGTCTTTCGAGCCGTTTTCTTCGCCCACGTTCCCGGTGCACTCATCGTCGGCTCGGCGGAACCATCGAGGGCATCGCCCCGGCAAATCTGTTCCAGCCGAGTCGTTCCCCGTTCGACGTAATCGTCCGAAAGCTCGAACCCAAGATAGTTGCGGCCGAGTTTCTTGGCGGCAGCCAGTGTCGTCGCGCTGCCGGCGAACGGGTCGAGCACGAGTTCATCTTCCCGGGAGCAGTAGCGGATGATGCGGCCGAGAAGTTGTTCAGGCATCTGGCAGCCATGAAAACCGGCTCGCTCTTTGAACGTCCCGGCGACGCGCGGGAAGTACCAGGTATCTTCCGTGGAGCTGAAGCAGGCTTCGAGATCCTGTGGGCGAAGTGTCCAGGTGCGATTGTCGTCGGGTTGAAACTCGCCGGCAACTCCAGCCGGGCGAATGATCCAGGTGTCATCCGGCAGGCGACCGGTCGGATTGGCTCGCTTGTCGTTGTAAACGAGCTGGCGGGCGGACGGGATGCGGTTTTCGAGCTCATCGCCCCGAAACGTGAACTGGCTCGGATCTTTCACGAAGTAGAACAGATGGGCATGCGACCGGCTGAACTTCTGTTTGCAGTTCACGCCGAACGTGTAGTACCAGATGACCCAGCTGCGGCAGTGAAAGCCGATCTCCTGAGCCATCAGCTTGAGTTCGGCGGCGTACTCATCGCCAATGGCCAGCCAGAAGGTGCCGTCGCTCTTGAGGACGTTGTAAACGCCGCTGATCCACTCGCGGGACCATTCCAGATACTGGTTGCGTTCGAGGCTGTCTTCGTACTGGTCGTACTCGTAGCCGATGTTGAACGGCGGGTCGGCGAAGACCAGGTCGACGGACCCGGGCTCCAGAGCCGCCATCCCGGCTACGCAGTCCTGCTTCAGAATCGTATTGTGCACGGTCTGTTCGGTCTTCACTCCGGTTCTCCTCCGGGACGGCATTCTAGCGGCAAGTCGGCGCGAGCGCAACGGACGGGCAGGCGATTTCCCTTTCTTGCAGCCTGATCCCTCGGTTCTCATACTTGGAAGAGAAGGGGGTGTCTGTCGAAGATGGCGGCGCCGCTTCATCAGGCCACGTTAATCGCGAAATCTCTCTCGCTTGGAATTCTCCAGATGGACAAGATCGACGCTCATCACCACTTCTGGGAGCTTTCCCGCTTCGATTATGCCTGGCTTCGAGCCGAGGACAAGCGGGCAATCTGCCGCGATTTTCTGCCGGCGGACCTGAAGCCGCATCTTGAGGCCTGCGGCATCAGCAAGTCAATTTTCGTGCAGACCCGGCACGAGCTGGCCGAGAATCGCTGGGTGCTCGATCTCTGTGAGCAGAACGATTTTCTCGCGGGAATCGTCGGCTGGGTCGATCTGCAGAGCCCCGACTGTGAGGAGCAGCTGCTGGAGTTCAAGGATCACCCGAAGTTTCTCGGCATCCGCCACGTGACACAGGACGAACCGGATGACGATTTCATTGTCCATCAGAAGACGTTGCGGGGCCTGAAAGTGCTGGAGAAGCACCGGGTTCCGTTCGATCTGCTGTTTTTCGTCAAGCACCTGCGGCACGCTCCGACCGTGGCCATGCTCTGCCCCGAGCTTCCCCTCGTGCTCGATCATCTGGCGAAGCCGCGGATTAAGGATCAGGCGTTCGACGACTGGGAGGCCAATTTTCGAGCCGCCGCGAACTGCGAGAATGTCTACTGCAAACTCTCCGGCATGATCACCGAAGCCGACTGGGACGACTGGAAACCCGCCGATCTGAAGCCGTATATCGACATCGCCCTGGACGCCTTCGGCCCGGACCGCCTGATGTATGGTTCCGACTGGCCGGTCTGCGAACTGGCCGGAAGCTACGAACAGGTCCACGCAGCCCTTGCCGAGAACATCGCGGACCTCTCGGAGACTGAACAGCAGCGGATCTGGGCGGGTACGGCAGCGGAGTTTTATGGGATTGAGCTAGCCACAGTCCGCTAAAGCTGTTCGCAGTCAGCGTCAATGACATTGCCGATGGCCCGAATGAGATCTCGCACCCGTTCTGGGGGAAGTGCTCCGATTTGTCCGTCGAGATCATTCTTGACCACGAGCGAAATAGTCTCGGCCTGAGCGACGCAATCTTTTGTGAACCCAAACTCCCCTTTGAGGAACGGGACACAGTTTGGAAGCTGGGATCGCAGTGTGAATTTGGTGGAGGTGCAGAAGACGGCGAGCAGGTAATTCCCGCGGTTCAGTTCTTCGCGAGAAACAATCACAGCGGGCCGGGCGCCAGCGGAGGTCCGAACCATGTAAACATCGCCCTGATTCATGATTAGAACGAGTTCTCAGACGCCCAGGTGTTCCGCCCACGTCGAGCAAGTTCAGCGATGGCGTGAAGGTCGTCATCGTTCTGCTCCTCATCGAGAAGGGAGGCGAGCACGATCACAATCTCTTCTCCGAGCTCGGGAGAGCTCACTCGCACCGATTCGCCTTTTCTCAGCAATTCGATCTGTTCGGCCGTTAATGTCATATCGTACCTTTCTGAACTTCCGATTCATTGTTGCCAGGCATTCCGGGCGGTTCAATAGTATTCCGCGAGCATCGGCCCACGCTTGAGAATTCCCCCGCCGCGAGCTAGAATTTCCGATGCAAATCCGTCCTTGTAGCTCAATTGGATAGAGTGTCGGCCTCCGAAGCCGAAGGTTGTGGGTTCGACTCCCGCCAAGGACATTTTCAGCGGACTGACGTGACTCGCGTCAGTCCGCTTTTTTTGTGCGCTCGTGGCTGGCCCGGTGAATGCCGGACATGCTCGATTCGTGACCCCGATTGCCTCGCATTCTCTTTCAGCGTTGAAGGGGGGCCTGCGATGATCCAGAATGATTGTTCCCATCACCACGGTTCATCGCGCGGAGAGCTGCATGTCGGATTACGTTTTGGCGCTCGATCAGGGAACGACCTCGAGCAGAGCGATTCTGTTCGACCACGACGGCCGCTCGGTCGGCCAGGAGCAGCAGGAGTTCCGGCAGATTTACCCTAGTCCCGGGCATGTTGAACACGATCCGGCCGACATCTGGGAGTCGCAGCTGAACGTCGCGAAGAACGTGCTGCGACGGTCGCGGATTGAAGCTTCGCGCGTGGCCGCGATCGGCATCACCAATCAGCGGGAAACGACCCTGCTGTGGGAACGCGACACGGGTAAACCGGTCTGCAATGCGGTCGTCTGGCAGAGTCGGATTTCGACGGGAATCTGTCAGCGGCTCGAACAGCAGGGGGTGGAGCAGCGGCTGCGGGAGATTACCGGCCTGCTGATCGATCCCTATTTTTCCGGCACGAAACTGACGTGGCTGTTCGAAACAATCGAGGGCCTGCGCGAGCGAGCAGAACGCGGAGAAATTCTCTTCGGCACCGTCGATTCCTATCTCATCTGGAAATTGACGGACGGCAAGAAGCACATCACCGACATCTCCAATGCCTCACGGACGCTGCTGTTCGATATCCATCAACAGCAGTGGAGTGATGAGATGCTCGAAATGCTGGGTGTCCCCCGGGCGATTCTGCCGGAGGTCGTCGATTCGAGTGGCATTGTCGCGGAGACCGATCCCGCCATCTTCGGCAAGTCGATTCCGATTGCCGGCATTGCCGGGGATCAGCAGGCGGCGACGTTCGGGCAGATCTGCTACGAGCCCGGCATGGCCAAGAATACGTATGGCACTGGCTGCTTCATGCTGATGAACATCGGGGAGGAGCCCCGGCTTTCGGAGAACGGACTGCTCACGACGATTGGCTGGCGATTTGGCGGGAAGACGACCTACTGCCTCGAAGGGGCGATCTTCATCGCGGGCGCGGCGATTCAATGGCTGCGGGACGGCCTGAAGATCATCGCTCATGCCAGTGAATCGGAAACGCTGGCGACTTCGGTCTCCGATTCCGGCGGCGTCTACTTCGTGCCGGCCTTTGTCGGACTGGGGGCGCCGTATTGGGATGCCGAAGCGCGGGGGCTGGCGATCGGTCTCACTCGCGGCACCACCAGCGAGCATCTGGTCCGGGCGGCTCTGGAATCAATCGCCTATCAGACCCGCGACGTACTCAGCGCCATGAATCGCGATTCGGGAATCAATCTGGCCGAACTGCGAGTCGATGGCGGGGCGACGGCGAATAACTTCCTGATGCAGTTTCAGGCCGACATTCTTCAGACAGCCGTGCATCGCCCGGTGATTCAGGAAACGACGGCCCTGGGAGCGGCTTACCTGGCCGGCCTCGGCGTCGGCTTCTGGGAAAGCCAGCAGGAGATCGCCGCGAAATGGACGCTGGATCAGGCGTTTCAACCGCAGATGTCGACAGCGGACTCGGAGAAGAAATACACCGGCTGGCTCCGAGCCGTCGATCGCTCCCGCAACTGGGTCGTCGAATAGTCGTCGAACGGGTGGCCCGGCCATTGAGGCCGGGCCACCCGGGTTCTAACGTCTGCCGAGCTGGATTTTTCTTCCCGAGGAAACGTCGGAGACGGGGTTTGCTTCTACTCCGGGCCACACGCAGTCGGCCGCAAGATGCCACCGGTACGGGGGAACCTTCCGGCTTGCCATTGTTTCCCCTCGTGAGCCGCTATAATCTGGCTCTGCATCTGTCTTTCATCTCTCTGACGAACTCCGGCTTCATGTCTGATCAGGTTGATAATCCGACTGCTGCCGGGGATTCTGCGGAAGCCGATCCGGGCATCGCGCTGAGTCGTTCCCGTGTCTGGCGGCGCATTGTCGGCACGCTGATTCGCGGCCGGTATCTCTGTCTGCTGCTGACGATCGGTCTCACGCTGGTTGCCTGGCCGCTGTCGCAGCGGTTGACCCTGGAGCGGTCCATCGAATCGCTGTTCGCGCTCGATCACCCTCTGCTGCTGCGGTATCAGGAAAGCAAGCAGCTGTTCGGCGGCGATGAGTTCGTGATGATTTCCTGGAAGCAGAAGGATCTGCTCGAGTCGGAGAGTCTGAATGCGATCGATCAGTTCGGGCAGAAGCTTGGCGACCTGCCGGGCGTGAATCCGGAAAGTACGCAGACACTCTCCGCGGTGCTTCGTCCGAAAGGGATGGGCTTTCTCGGCGGGTTGTTCATGCGGATCCCGTCGGTTCGCAATAAGGCGCTCGAGTTTTCCGAAGGGGCGCTCATCGGTGAGGACCGGGAGACAACGGCGATTGTCGTGCGGCTCAAGCCGGAAGAAGAGACGAGCGTTCCGCGCGGCGTGACCCTGGCCGCAATTCGGAATCTGGCGGCTAATCACAGTCCGCCGGCCTATGTCGTCGGGGAGCCGGTGCAGGTTCACGACATGTTCGACATCGTCGAGGAAGACGGAGCCAAACTCGGCTGGGTCTCCTCGCTCATTCTGCTGGCGGTTATCTTCTTTTTCTTCCGCAGTCTCCGCTGGATGATCCTGCCGATCGCGATTGTGCAGATCTCACTGATCTGGACGAAAGCCTATCTCGTCGCGTCCGGCATGCGGCTCAGTATGGTCAGCTCGATGCTGAACTCGCTGGTGACAATCATCGGCATCGCCACGGTGATGCACATCACAATCTACTTCCGCGAACTCCGCAAAGTCTTTCCCCGCCGCGAGGCTCTGCAACAGACCCTGCAGACGTTGCTGCCAGCCGTCTGCTGGACCTGTGCGACCACGGCTATCGGTTTCGGCGCTCTGCTCGCCAGTGATATCGTGCCGATTCGCAGTTTCGGCATCATGATGGTGCTTGGCGTTCTCTCGGTGCTTCTTGCCGTGTTTCTGCTGGTTCCCGGCGGCGTACTGATCGGCAACTTCAGTATCGATCCCCGCCGGTATCGCTGGGAGCCGCGTGTGACTGGCGGACTGCAGTCGCTGTTGAACGTGGTGCAGCGTTTCCCGCGAATCATCGGTGCGGGCACGGCTCTGCTGATGCTGTTCGGCCTGATCGGGCTCAGTTTCCTGCGGATCGAAACCGACTTCAGCAAGAACTTTCGTGCAGACAGTACCATCGTCCAGGCGCTGAACTTTGTGGAAGCCAACCTTGGAGGAGCAGGGAACTACGAAGTCAACTTCACGTTTGAAGACGTGACCGACCCGGATGCGATGGACAAACTTCGCGCGATGGCCGACGACCTCCGAGCCATCGAAGTCGACGGAGCACCGGCTCTCACGAAAGTCATCGCCTACACCGACGGCGTCGACTTCATCCCGTCCGCGGCTGGAAACTCGCTTTCCGCGAAACGTTCGACGCTTCAAAAGATGCAGCCCGAGTTCGAGCCGAGTCTGTTTAATGAAGATCAGCAACGAATGCGGGTTCTGTTGCGAGCCCTCGAACGACAGCCGGCCGAGCGGAAACTGCAGATGATCGACGAAGTGAACCGCGTGGCCCGCGAGTACTTCCCGGATGCGAAGACGACCGGCCTCTACGTCCTGCTCGCCAACATCATTCTCAGCCTGCTCAGCGATCAGGTCATGAGTTTTTCGCTGGCCGCGATTGGCATTTTCCTCTGCATGACGATCGCCTTCCGCAGTTGGAAAGCCGGCCTGATCGCCCTGGTGCCGAACCTGTTCCCGATTGTTCTGCTGATCGGCACACTCGGCTGGATCGGTTCGCTGGTCAACATCGGCACCGCGATGATCGCCAGTGTTTCCATCGGCCTGACGGTCGACTCCAGCATCCACTATCTGTCGTCCTACTTCCGCGAAAAACAGGTTGGCCGCTCTCACGCCGAGGCGCTGGAGATCACCCAGTCGCAGATTGGTCTGTCGCTCGTCTTCTCCAACATTGCTCTCATCTGCGGCTTCAGCGTCTTGACGCTCTCGCAGTTCGTTCCGCTGGTCTACTTCGGCGTCCTCGTCAGCATCGCCATGCTCGGCGGGTTGCTCGGAAACCTGGTTCTGTTGCCGCTCCTGTTGACCGGCATCTATGGCGAGAAGCAAACCGCCACGGCGTAATTCTTCGTTCGACCGGCGGTGCCATGCTTGCATCGCGCAGCAGGGCAAGCATGCCAATCGCCTCCCCTTGCTCATCCGGGTGGAGGGAAGTGTCTTGGCGTTTCCCGAACGACGTTTATCGAGCTCTCCATCGCCGCGAAAGGAGAAGGCCACTCCAGCGGCATGCTCCCCCTGCTGCGCGATGGGAGCATGGCACCCCTGACCGGAACCAACTACTTCGCCTGGAACAGTTCCAGGTCGTGCTGGACCATCATTTTGACCAGTTCCGGGAAGAGGACCGTTGGTTCCCAGCCGAATTGTTGCTTCGCTTTGCTCGCGTCGCCCATCAGCACGTGCACTTCGGCCGGGCGGTAGAAGCGGGGATCGACGACGACGTAGTCTTCGTAGTTCAGGCCTGCTTCGGCGAAGGCGAGTTCGCAGAATTCGCGGACGGTGTGCGTCTCGCCCGTGGCGATCACGAAGTCGTCCGGCTTCTCCTGCTGCAGCATCAGGTGCATCGCCTTCACGTAGTCGCCGGCGAAACCCCAGTCCCGTTTGGCTTCGAGATTGCCGAGCGGCAGCTTTGTCAGTTCGCCCCGTTTAATGCGAGCCACGTGCGAGGTGATTTTCCGCGTGACGAACTCAAAGCCTCTGCGGGGCGATTCGTGATTGAACAGGATCCCCGAAGCGACATACATGTCGTACGACTCGCGGTAGTTTCGCGACAGATCGAACCCGGTCACTTTCGAGATGCCGTACGGCGACCGTGGATAGAATCGTGTCTGTTCACTCTGCGGCACTTCGGGGGCGTGGCCGAACATCTCGCTGGAGCCGGCGAAGTAGAACCGGCACTCGGGAACGAGCTTCCGCACCGCTTCGAGCAGATAATGTGTGCCGTCGATATTCGTGTGGAATGTTGAGAACGAATCTTCGAACGAGTACGACACGAAACTCTGAGCGGCCAGGTGATACAGCTCATCGGGGCGGACTTCGGAAAGGACGCCGTAGAGGCTCGGAAAACTCTCCAGTGAAGCCGAGTGCAGATGCAGCTGATCGAGAATTCCAGAGAGTCGATTGAGCCGGTTCGACGGATCTTCCAGCGCGACCCGCCGCACGATGCCGTGAACTTCGTACCCGAGGCTCAGCAGATGTTCGGCCAGATAAGACCCGTCCTGTCCCGTGATTCCAGTAATCAGTGCTCGTTTCGTCGCCATCAGCTGTCCATCAAAGTGTAATGGATTGTCGATCGGAAAATCTCAGTCATTCAACGTCCCCTCGCCCCGTGGGGAGAGGGTTAGGGTGAGGGGGAAATGCGGGCAACATGCTTCACAGGCCGCTGATTTCATTCTGAATGAATACGTCCCTGAGTGCTCGCCGCCTCATCCGCCCTTCAGGTCCACTGCATCTGGCAGAGGTCTCGAGCCGCTCCCTTGAAGGGACACGGTTTGCCTGACACGGATGGAAAGCCAGACCCCGACAGGGTTTCCCTCGTTCCGATCGCAGATCATAGACCTTTCTAACTCGGGAAACTACGGTGGTTTGCGAAACGAGGCGTGGGAACGGCTGATTTTCCCTCAGAAGACTCTATAATTCGAGGCGGTGACCTTGCCGCTCTCTGCACCGCACGTTTTGGCTGCACGGCAGCTTCTCAGATAAGAATTGGACTTCGCATGAACCAGAACGAATCCCAGACGCGATACACGCTTCCTCCCATCGGCGGGAATCCGTCGAGTGTCGCCGCCGGCACCAACCCGGGAGCGTTCGCCAAGCGACCCCAGATTCAGGCCGGACCGGCCGGGGCGCTCACCTATTCTTCGCCCGATACCCCGGGCATGCCCGCTCCCTCGGAAAAAACCGCCTGGGACTTCATGCCGGAAGGCTGGACCCGCAAGCCGGGCTACGAAACGAACTACCATCAGGCCGAAGCCTGGGAAGCGCCCGCCGGCTTCGAACCGGTCACGCAGCTCGAGTCGGCTCGTCTCGGCATCGTCACGCCGGAAATGACCCGCGTCGCCGAACGCGAACCGCATCTCACGCCCGAGCAGGTTCGCGATGAAGTCGCCGCCGGCCGCATGGTCATTCCTGCCAACAAGGTGCACCTGGGCCATCAACTCGATCCGATGTGCATTGGCCGGGCTTCGCTCACCAAAATCAACGCCAACATGGGCGCTTCGCCCGTGTCGTCCGGCACCGATGAAGAAGTCGAAAAGCTCCGCTGGGCACTCAAGTGGGGTGCCGACACGATCATGGATCTCTCGACCGGCGGCGATCTCGATCAGTGCCGCGAAGCGATCGTGCAGAACAGCACCGCCCCGATCGGGACCGTGCCGATTTACTCGATGATCATCGGCCGCAAGCTGAATGACCTCACCCACGAAGTGATTCTCGACTCGCTCCGCCATCAGGCCAAGCAGGGGGTCGATTACTTCACCATTCACGCCGGCGTGCTGAAGAATCATCTGCAGTTCGTGAAGCAGCGGCTCATCGGCATCGTCTCCCGCGGCGGCTCGCTGCTCGCGAAGTGGATGCTCGATCACAACGAAGAAAACCCGATGTACGTCCTCTGGGAAGACATCTGCCAGATCATGCGGGAGTACGACGTCACCTTCAGTATTGGTGATGGACTCCGCCCGGGTGGACTCGCTGATGCGTCCGATCAGGCTCAGCTGGCCGAGCTTTCCACGCTGGGCGAACTGACCGAACGGGCCTGGCGACAGGGCGTGCAGGTCATGATTGAAGGCCCGGGGCACGTGCCGTTCGATCAGATCGAATACAACATGAAGCTGCAGCGGACCCTCTGCCACGGGGCTCCGTTCTACGTGCTCGGCCCGCTGGTGACCGACATCTTCCCCGGCTACGACCACATCACCAGCTGCATCGGAGCGACGGCTGCTGCCTACCACGGTGCCAGCATGCTCTGCTACGTCACGCCGAAGGAACACCTCGGCCTGCCGAAGAAGGACGATGTGAAGCAGGGCTGCGTCGCCTACAAAATCGCCGCTCACTCCGCCGATGTCGCCCTCGGCATCCCCGGCACCCGTGATCGTGACGATGAGCTGACGAAGGCCCGAGCCGCCCTGAACTGGGAGAAGCACTTCGAACTCAGCTTCGATCCCGATGTGGCCCGTGCCTACCACGACGAAGACCTGGACGTCGACACCGACTTCTGCGCCATGTGCGGCCACGACTGGTGCAGCGTTCGCATCAGCCGCGAGATCGTCGAGTTCTCCTCCGGCAAGGAAGAGAAATACGGCTGGGAAAAGGCGAAGAAAACAGCCGCCCTCACGCCGGAACAGCAGGCCATCCTCGAACAACGCGGCGTCCTCAGCCCGGACGAGATCCACAAGCTGGCCTCAAAAACGGTCAGCAAACTCGCCGCCGACAAAGAAGGCAAAGCCAACTGCCACAGCGACTACGTGGACGCCGACACGGCCAAGGGAATTCAGAAGGAATTCGTCGAACTCGACGTGAAGTAGAAACCAAAAAGGTTTGCCGACTTTCCGAAGATCACCCCGGTTCATTTGAGCCGGGGTGATTTTTCGTTTTGAATTGCCGAGAACGAGAACGGATGGCCCGGAGGTTTACCTCCGGGTTGCGCAGCAACAAGCAGTTGCCCATTGACGAACTTCGGTCCGTCAGGCGTCCAATCTCAATGAGAACCAACTGTGTTGCATCGGCTCCCAGGCGTGCTATTCACCAACGTCCGACGGGCGGCTGCTTGTGACTTCGTCACCCGGAAGTGAACTTCCGGGCCATCCTTGGGGGTGTTGATTAGCTGAGGGAGTCGATTGGGGTGATCTTCACGCCGATGAACTTGCGTTGTTCGTACCAGCGCGCGGAGCTCCAGCAGTAGTCGGTGGCGTATCTCACCAGTCCCCCGGGTTGCTCATCAACAGGCAGTCACCCATTGATGAGCCTATACTCTGAGGCGTCCAGTTCAACGAGCATGTTGTCGCGTCTAGACTTCGTCTCTGAGATGAACCGCGGGCTATTTCACGGACGGGGACACGTCAGCAAAGTTCGCGGTTGTCTAGTGAATATTCCGCGAGGCCCGTTAATTCTCTGTGAGTATTTTGGCATCGACGTCAGGTGTCGTCGCTCGGAAAGGGCCAGGGAATGGATCGGGCCGCTTGCCGTCGAGACTGTATTGCCTGTGAAACTGGCCGGTTGAAGAGATTTGCAGCTGGGATTGTCAGAGTCGACAGGTTGAGAAAAGTAGCGTGCGTCCTGAAACGGGCCAGCGATGGTCATGATTGTTCAAACTCGCAAGGTTGAAAAAACCCGGTTACGATATCCAGATATCAATTCGCCGCGGGAATGAACAACGATTCTGTCATCTTGGCTCTGCTGTCAATCGGCAGTTGCTCTCCCGCAGCCAAGTGCTGAAGTTAATACGCCTGTCGAATGCTCCGAGACTGTGGCCGCGATGGCCTGTGTCTGGGGTGGCCGCTCGTAATCCAGCACAACGGAGGCGTCAAGGTTACGCAAGCGACGCCTGCGGTTGAAATTAGAATGTGTTCTCGTACAAGGCTCTCATCACCGATGCCGTGGACAGGAAGAAAGTTGCAATGATTCGTACTACCGCCTTGATTGTTTTGCTGGCGATTATCGGCTCGCAGATGGCCATGGCCCAGGGCCCGGATCGCACTGAGGTGCCGATTCCCCTCGCGCCATTCGAAGGCAAGATTGGGAGAACATACAAAGAATCCCAAGGCGACTGGCAGCATCCGCCCGCGCCCCCGGAAGGGGCGCCCAATGTGCTCGTGATCCTGCTCGATGACGTTGGATTTGGGCAGATGTCAACGTTTGGAGGTTTGATTCCGACTCCGAATTTCGACAAGCTTGCCTCGAACGGCTTGCGGTTCAATCGATTTCACACCACGGCTATCTGCGGACCGACTCGGGCAGCCCTGCTGACCGGTCGCAATCATCACGAGTGCGGCAACGGGTTTCTGATGGAATGGGCCACTGGATTCCCGAACTATTCCACGATGATTCCCAAAGAGACCGCGACCGTCGGCCAGGTGCTGCAAGCCAACGGCTATGCCACATGGTGGTTTGGCAAGAACCACAACACGCCCGACTGGGAAACAACCGTCGCCGGTCCCTTCGACCGCTGGCCCACAGGGCTGGGGTTCGATTACTTCTACGGCTTCAATGCAGGGGAGACGCATCAATACTATCCCGTTCTCTTCGAGAACACGGTTGCTGTCGAGCCGAAGAAAACCCCCGAAGAGGGTTACCACTTCATGGCGGACATGACCGATCGGGCGGTTGCACGCATGAAGTTCTCCAAGTCGGTCGCGCCGAAGAAACCGTTCTTTATGTACTTCGCTCCCGGTGCAATGCACGCGCCGCATCATGCGCCGGCCGAATGGCGTAAGAAGTTCGATGGCAAGTTCGACATGGGCTGGGAGAAGTACCGCGAGCAGGTGTATCAGCGACAACTCGCGATGGGCATCATCCCTCAAGGGACGAAGCTGACACCACGCCCCGAGTGGGTGCCGGCGTGGGATAGTTTGAACAATCAGCAGAAGGAGCTTTATGCGGCGCTGATGGAGAATTTTGCGGGTTACTTTGCGTATACCGATCATGAAATCGGTCGACTACTCGACGCCGTGAATGAACTGCCCGATGCAGACAACACGCTTGTGATTTACATCGCTGGCGACAACGGTGCCAGCGCCGAAGGCGGGCATGACGGCACGCTTAATGAGATTCGAAATCTCAACGGGCTGACGACGCCGATCGAAAGCGTCCTCCAGGATCTCGATAAGCTCGGTGGTCCCGAGACGGAGCCGCATTACCCCATCGGTTGGGCCTGGGCGGGGAACACGCCATTTCAGTGGACGAAACAGATTGCCTCGCATCTGGGGGGAACACGTAACCCCATGGTCGTCAGTTGGCCAGCGAAGATCCAACATGACGACGAACCCCGGGACGCATTCCTGCATGTGGTGGATGTTCTCCCGACGGTTCTGGAAGCGGTTGGCGTGCCAATGCCGGAGTCGGTGAACGGCGTCAAACAGAAGCCCCTTTCCGGCAAATCATTTCTCGCCAGTTTCAATGATCCAGAATTTCAAGGACGGAGTTCGCAGTATTTCGAAATCGTCAGTAATCGCTCGATCTACGAAGACGGTTGGAAGGCGAATGCCCATCACAGCTTTCCCTGGCGTGGCGACTATGCCCCGGGCAACTGGGATCAAGATGAATGGGAACTGTACTATCTCCCCGATGATTTTTCCGAAGCGGTCAACCTGGCGGGAAAACACCCTGAGAAACTGGCTGAACTGAAAGCCACGTTTGAACGAGCTGCCCGAGAGCATCAGGTCTATCCACTTGATGATCGGTTTTCGGCCAGGATCGCGATTCCCAAGCCGCCGGTGCCCGGGTTTGACCCGAACTCGAAAACGTACACCTATTACCCCGGCGCCATCCGCATTCCAGAGGCGGCCGCCCCGCCCGTTAAGAATCGTTCCTGGACCATGAGGTCCGAGGTGAAAACCACAGGCGAGAACACCGAAGGGGTCATCGTGGGTTTCGGTGGTGTGGCCGCCGGAATCGCGCTCTACCTCGAAAGCGGCACTCCGGTATTCGATTACAACTACTTTGGCGAACACACGGTTCTCAAAGGGGACAGCGTCCTGCCTGCGGGAAAAGCCACTGTCAGCGTCGATTTCAGTTATGAAGGTGGGGAAACGCCGGGCGGTCCTGCCACGATCACTCTCAGCATCAATGGCAGACAAGTCGCACAAAAGAAAATGGCCGTCACTGTTCCAGGGCGTTTCGGCATCGACACCTTTGGCATTGGCGAAGACTCGGGACAACCGGTGACACAGAGCTATCAGTCCCCCTTCACATTCACCGGAGAGATTAAACGGGTCACGTTTCAACTGAAATGAAGCATGTCCGAACTTCGGGGGAACTCGACGGGATGGCCCGAAGCGAACTTCCGGGTTGAAGACAGGCCTCTTGTTGCTCCGCAACAAGCAGTTGCCCGTTGACGAACTTCGGTCTGTGAAGCGTTCACTCTCGGACGAGAAACATGCTGTCTTGTAGTGGTCCCCCGGCGTGCTATTCACCAGCGTTCCACGGGCGGCTGCTTGTGACTTCGTCACCCGGAAGTGAACTTCCGGGCCATCCTTTGTTGTCCAGCCACCCTTTGTTGGTCGAGCGAGTGGCTGAGCACGTGAGTCCACTGTAGTGGGGCGTCGAGGCAGCGGGTTGCTTATCGAGTCTGGATTAGCAGGAGGCCGCCGAGGAGCATCAGGCAGCCGAGGATTCGGGGGAGAGACACGGGGATGACCGGGACGCCGAGGATGCCGAAGTGGTCGATGATGATCGCCATGAACAGCTGCCCGACCACGGTCGCGGCGAGGACGTTGGCCGGTCCGATTTTGGGGGTCACGACCAGAACGGTGGTCACGAAGACGACGCCGAACAGTCCGCCGATAAAGTAGTACCAGGGCAGAACGGAATTCTGAGGCCAGGAGGGGATGCCGGGCGTTGTGACCAGGAGCAGGATGATCAGCGCGACGGTCCCGCCGAGGAACGAGAAGAAGGCCGCGAACAACGGATTGTTGAGTGCGATTCCCAGACGCCCGTTTACGATGGCCTGAAAGGGAATCACAAAGGCCGCCATCGAGGCGACCAGCATCAGAAGCAACTCTCGCACGGAACTGTCCCTACTTGAACTCAGGTTTCTCCAAAGTCCGATCATAGGGCGGTTCGGGAGCGGCGTCCATGGGCTGCCGGACGTGCCGGCCGCAAGAAGCCGCCGAGTCTCACTTCAGTGGAATCGGCTCTTCGAACTCGTCCCAGCGGCGGGCGAGCCGAGCCTGGTCGTTCTCGTAGACTTTGAGCGTCACCTCGTTCAGTTCGGCGGCCTGTTCCGGCATCACGCCCTGCAGTTTGCCGGCGAGTTCCTGGACCCAGCGCGGCTGACGGGCCATCGAGAGCGACATCGAATGCAGGAACAGGCTGATCTCCTGGAAGTTGCGGTCGGCGATGTAATTGCTGACCGGCGAGATCATTTTGGCGGCTGCTTCGATCGCCAGATTCGGGAAGGCCACGAAGACGTCGGCCGAATGACGGACGAACGTAGTTCCATCTTTGGCTTTCTCAAACCGGGCATTGATGCAGATCAGGCCGTTGGCGGTAATCGGGTTCTTCAGGAACGGACTCTGGAATTCTCCTTCGCAGTAGACGATGTTCGACGTCTGACTCCGTTTCAGGAAGAAGACCTTGCTGTTGGTTCCATCGACGTTATTCATCTGAAACTGGTACTTGCCCGCAGGGCGGAGTTCGATCGCCGAGATGCCGAGCGACTGCCACAGTCCCACGACGACATCCGGGTTTCCGATGAAGTAGTCGTAGGCGGCGGGATCCATTTCGAAGCGGACTTCCGGCAGACGGCGGAACAGGCTCATTTTCTCAATCATCTGCTCGGCGGTCTGTCGTCCCGAGGGAGTCAGTCGCGTGCGTTGCAGCCGATCGATCGCCTGTTCCTTGAGTTGGCGATCAGAGCTTCCTTCCTGGGTGACCCGGAAATTCGGAAGCAGCCGCTCGATTTCTCGATCGCGGTCGGCATCGCCATAGACCTTGCGGCGGTCCACATCGCTGTCGAACGTCTGCAGTCGATTGACGCTGTCGCGAATTTGTTCCTGAACCTGGGGTTCAGATTCACCCGGCGTCAACTCGCCGGCATGCAGCAACCCCATCGAGGTCGCCATAAAGATTCCGCCGAGAATGGCAGGCGTAACGTTCATTGGGCCAACCTGGTAGGAAATCCGATAAAGGCCGCTCGCCAGCCAATAGAGGAATGGGCGAGCAGCGCGCGTGCGAACAGCGCCGAGTCGATCCACGTCTTGCAGTCCCAGCCGTGAGCACATCGATTGCGGGATCCGGCTACCCCCCCATGAAGCAGGCCGATCCCCTCACTCAAAATCGGCGCAATCGATACCATCCGACCAGTCGTTTTCGGCGCGATCGGCCCGACTTACAAAGATTGCACAACCGACTGACCGAATCGAACGGATCTTGCCGGCCACCAATGCAGAACGGGAAGCAGAATTGCTTCTGCTTCCCGTGTCCGCGTTCTCTATCCGTGTCGAGAATTGTCGGAAATCAGCGTCGCCAGCGAGCCAGCAACATCGCGAGGAAGGCTGTGCCGCAGACGATGATTGTCAGATGGGTCGATGAGACCGCGTTTTCGAGCTGAGCGTTCTGCTTAAGCTCATCTTCGTCGATCAGCAGGGGCGATTCCCTGATTACAGGAGCGGTGGTCACGGTGGCGTCGCCGAAGGAGGCCGCGAATTCATCGAAATTATCGTCCTGCTCAGCCGAGGCGGCTCCTCCCGGAGCGATCAGCAGGGGGGCCTTCGATCCGCTGTCTCCCAGAACGATCGGGGGAGCGGAAGACGTCTCGAGTTGGGGCGCGCCCAGCATGGGAACCGAATCGGCTGTCCCGCTGATCATCTGGTGGGCGTCGTCTTCAACCGGGACGTCTCCGAGGCGAACAATGTCTTCATCACGTGGGATCGTTTCAGGTTTCCGCGGCGTTTGCGGGGATCCGAGCACCGGCGGCTGCGGCGTCGAATTTTGTAGCTTCGGCTGCGAAACGGGCTCCTGTCCGGCCGGCGTGATCACGGGCAGTTGAGCCGGGCGGTTGGCCAGGACCGTTGATTCGGCAAACTGCGCGATCGAGTCCTTCTTTTCCGGGGCGGGTTGCGGCGTGTTGATCCAGTCACGGCTCAGATCGATGACGACCGGAGCAGGCAATTCGGATTCGACCAGTGCGGTTCCGGGCTGCGGCTGGATGACCACGGCGGCCGTGCGACGCTGATCGCGGACTTCCTGCCGAGCCTTCATTTCTGCCAGAACCTGTTCAGCAGTCACTTCTTCCGGCGTCAGCACCGACTGGGTTTTCTGAATGACGGTGTGAGCGGTTTCCGCGATCTTCTGGGATCCGATCCGGCTGCCTTCATGTGCCACATTGGTGGCCTTCGACAGGATGTCTTTCATCCGATCGACCACGGGAGCAGCGTTGGCTGTTCCGGTCGCCCAGGGAAATTCTTCATCGCCGGAAGCCATCGGTTCGGCTTCGGTAACAGAAGTCTGAGCCGGTGTGATGACTGGTTCAATGGAGGCCACATCCGCGACCGAGGTTTCCAGCTGCACGACGAATTCTTCGGCGGGCTGGCTCTGTTCAGTGGAGGAGGGGAGCGAATCGAGCTTAGTTGTCGTGGAGTTCAACTCTTCGAGGCTGCTGCGGAGTGCATCCAGATTCGACTCTCCTGCATCGACCGACGAGACGAGTTCCTGATAGGTCCCGATTTTCGTCGACTCGGCTTTTCCAGAGTCGGCCATCTTTTCCTGAATCAGGAAAGCGGCATCGAGTTCGTCGGAAGATTCGCTCTGGGAGCGGGAAACATTGAGAACCCCTGAACTTGCTGTGTTCAATTCCGCTTCCAGCTGTTCATAGCTGAGCTCGGCGTGTCCCTCTCCGAGGTTGATTTGATTCTGAGCGACATGCGGCAGATCGGCACTGGAAACCGGAGTCGACTCAAGCGGTCGTTCCAGCTCGACTTCCGCCGTGCCGGGCTCTTCAGCTTTGGAGCCGAACCCGGGAAAGCTGAACCCCTTCCCGATACATCCGCAGATACAGACAGCCAGCGACAGGCTCAATGCGAGGCTGATCGGTTGAAGTTGTCGACGGCCAAGGCTTAATCCAGGCATCGTACTCTTCCTCATGAAAAATTGTCGGCCTGCGGGGCGCATTACGGTTGCCGAACCGACCCGGGAATTCCGACGCTGACGACTCCTCCGGGAACCGACATCGCTAGGGCGAAGTTCATGTCCGACGTTTTCTGCTGAGAATGACCGAATTGCCGAACAACACGGAAATTCCTGTCTCATGACGTGTATCGACGAGGCCGATTGCGCCACCTGAACAAATCCAGTTCGCTTTGTCATCTCGACCTATCTATCCCATCTTCGTGCAGGCGTCCCTGAGAAATCGCGGCAGACTTGCCGAACTGCACCGGATTGGGGACGATCTGTGTCGCATGTCCGCCAATTTATGCGTGGACGATTAGCATGAATTCTCGTTTATGCTACAAGCCACCCCTCTGAGGAGATTCACTGATGATACGTATATTGCTGATTGGTTTTTCTGTCGCGCTGTTGGCGGTGGCTGCGGCGTACGGAGCGGAACCGGTCGTCGATCGCGATCAGGACCTGGAACTCATCCGCAGCGACTTCGGTCTTGCCGATGGTCCTTCCTGGAATGACCGGGGCGTGCTCTACGTGCCCGACGTGAAGGGACAGAAGCTGTTCCAGTACTCGCCGCGTCAACAGAAGTGGACCAGCGTGCTTTCCGACGAGTTCCGGATCAGCGCGACGTTCTTCAACGGCGGAGAACTCTACGTCTCTGACAACGCGAACAGCCGTATCGCCGTGCTGGATGGCAAAGAGCTGAAGACCGTTTATCAGCACGATCCCGACATCAAGCCCCCCGCTCGCCCGAACGACCTGGTCGTCGATGTGCATGGCGGGATCTATTACACGCTGACTGCTCGCGGTGAGGTTTGCTACATCACCCCGGATCACAAGACCTCGACCGTAGTCGGAAAGGTTGACGCTCCCAACGGGATTATCCTCTCGCCGAGCGAGTCGATCCTGTACGTGTCGGCTTATGCGGCCAAGGAAATCTGGGCATTCGACGTTAAGGAGCCCGGCACTCTCTCGGAAGGACGCAAGTTCGCGGTCATGGACGATGGTCCTGAAAAAGGTGCCGATGGCATGTGCACCGATCGCGCCGGGAATGTCTACTGCTGTGGAGCCACCGATGTCTGGATCTGGAATCCGGAAGGAAAACTGCTCGACAAACTCACAACGCCGACACGTCCGATCAACTGTACCTTCGGCGATCCCGAGATGCAGTCTCTGTATATCACGGGCTTTGGCGGACTCTACCGACAGGCGATGAATATCAGTGGTCGCTCTCCGGAGCCCGAGCAGAAGACTTCTTCCCGGGAGGACCGACGCCTCAATACGGTGATCCCCGACGGAATCGAAGCCCATCGCAACGTCCCGTATGCCGAGTACGGCTCGCGGAAGCTGCTGGCTGACCTGTTCGTTCCGACCGCGGCCAGTCAGAACCCGGCTGTGATCGTTGTCCATGGCGGAGGTTGGGTGAAAGGCGACAAAACCAAATTTCGGGCCATGGCCATTGCGCTGGCGGAACGCGGCTATACCACGATGGCGATTGAGTATCGACTCGGTGGTGAGGAGAAGTTCCCGGCTGCCAGCCATGACTGCAGTGCCGCAGTGCGTTTCCTGCGTGCCCACGCCGAGCAGTTCCGTATTAATCCTGATCAGATCGGAGCGATCGGAGGATCAGCAGGCGGACACCTCGTGGGACTCATGGCCACCGGGTCCGATGTCAGCGAGTTGCAGGGTTCTGGCGGCTGGAACGATCAACCGTCGCGCCTTCAGGCGGCTATCGTCATGGCTGGTCCACTGGAGATGACAACCGGGAGCGTGGCGGATCGGTCGCGCACTCAACCGCAGTCGTTTTCGAACGTCTGGCTGGGACAATCCATCGATCAGGCTCCTGAACTCTATGAGCTTGCCGATGTGTGTCAAAAGATTTCGGCGGACGACTGTCCGATCCTGTTCCTCGTCGGAGAACTGGATCATCCGGAACGCAATGAACTGTCGCGTGAGCGACTCAAGAAGCATTCTATCGCAACCGATGTAACGATTTATGCGGGCGCTCGACATGGCTGCTGGAATCAACTCCCGTGGTTCGACCAGGTGGTCGAGGATACGGATCGATTCTTCCGGAGTCATCTGCAGACTCAATGATGATCCTGTCAGGGATCTGCCTGCATGCCCGCTCGCAAATTCGCTATAACCAGAGTGGACTGACAGGGTACCAGCATGCCGGCCATGGAGCGGGTTCGACGCCTGCTGCAAATTGTAGCACTCCTGCAATCGGGAAAGACCGTCAACGCCCCCGACCTCGCACGCGAGTGCGGGGTCTCCCGGCGAACGATCTTTCGGGACATCGAGAACCTTCGGGACTCCGGTCTCCGGATCGAGTTTGACGAGAAGAAGCAGACCTATCGCTTCGAACAGTCTCGGTTTATCCTGCCGGCCGATCTCACAGGGGACGAAGTCCTTTCCCTGCTCGTGGTCTGTCAGGATCTGGCTGATGCCCGAACCGGGATTCCTTATCTGGAGTCCGCCCGCACCGCGGCCTTCAAACTGGCCAGTGTTCTCCCCCGTGAAATTCGGCAGACCGTCTCTGAAGTGCTGGATATGTATAAGGTCACGCTCGATGCCCGGGCGAACCTCGAGGATACCCGCACGTTCTACGAGCAGATCGGGAAGGCCATGAAAGCCCGGTCACCCGTCCAGATCAAGTACGACAGCTTCACGGATCAGCGACCGGTTTCGACACAGCTCAGTCCCTACTGCTTTCACTTCTGCCATCGCAGCTGGTATGTCATTGGTCGGTCATCGCGGCATCGACAGATCCGCACGTTTCATCTGAAACGGTTCGAAAGTGTTCGCGTCCTCTCCACGAAAACGTACAAGATTCCTGCCCGCTTTTCGCTGGAATCCTACTTCGGCAACGCGTGGCGAATGATTCGCGAAAAGAGCCAGCCGCGTCATGTCGTGGTCCGCTTTGCGCCGAAAACTGCTGGCAATGTCGCTGAAGTTCAATGGCACAAGACACAGCGGATCGTCTCCCATGACGATGGCAGTATCGATTTTCATGTCGATGTCGAGGGCCTCGACGAGATCTCCTGGTGGATTCTCGGCTACGGTGACACCGCTGAGGTTCTGGAACCGCATGAACTGCGGGAGAAAATCGAACGTCACGCACGCGGGATGCTGAATCACTACGCGCGAGCCGACGGACCTCGTCCCGGCGGAAGAATCACCGAGTCTTCTTCGTCGTAAGTCTTCTTCAGATCAACGACGCGCCGGTTATAGCAGGAGATCGTCTCTTTGCGCCCCAGCATTCCGAGAATGCGGCCTTTGTCGGTCGAGGAAACAACCGGCAGCTCATCGAGGTTGTTCGATGTAAAGTGCCGCAGAGCTGTGTTGAGGTTGTCGTCCGGCGTAATGGTGATGGGGTTGAGCGTCATCACATCTTCGGCATTGGCGAGCCGCCAGATTGTTTCATTGTAGAGATAGGCCCGGACGTCATCCGACGAGAAAATGCCGACAAGCCGTCCGTTGTCGTCGACGACCGGATAAGAGTGCTGCTGAGTATCGGCCACGATGTGCACAATCTTTTCGAGAGGCGTTGAGCGAGCGATCATCCGCAGTGTTCCCTTGCGGTAGACATCTTCAACCGGAATTCCTTCGAGCACATCGATGATGAAATCACCACGATGGGCCGGCGACTCGAGCCGGGTCGGCACCTGTTGACGATACAGATTGTGCCGCCGCATCAGCAGAAAACAGAGCGTTGACACCCACATCGTGGGGATGAGCAGCTTATATTCCCCGGTCAGTTCCGAAACCATGATGATGGTCGAGATGGGAGCGTTCGCGCAGCCGGCGAAGAATCCGGCCATGCCGACGATCCCGTAGGCCTGAGTCTGATGGATCAGTCCGTCCGGAAAGAGCGGCTGCAGAAATTGAGCGACCGCCACTCCCGTACATCCGCCGATCACCATCGACGGTCCGAACAGGCCGCCTGAACCGCCAGACCCCACGGTCAGCGATGTGGTAAGGATCTTGCCGAATACGACCACGAGCAGAATCGGAATCGCGACCGGCTGTTCTCCGGTGAGCACATATTGCAGCGTGCCGTAACCGGTCCCGACAACTCCAAGCACCGTCCCCTGCTGGTCGAAGCTGTAGTAAAGAATCAGAGCCGCCACACCAGAGAGGAACGCTCCGCAGGCAACTCGCGTCCAGAATGGAATCTTCAGGGAATCGAAGAACGTCCTCAGTCCGTGAAAGCTGGTGATGAAGGTGATGCCGGCCAGAATCAGAGCCACCGCCATGATGGTGTACGGCACGAGTTCGAGCGGCGTGAAGAACTGAAACCGCAGTTGTTCGCCGAACATCGGTGTGTAGCGAATCTCAGGCGGCAGCAGCATCGAGTAGATGCCGTAGCTGATAATCGAGGACATGGCAGCCGGGACAATCACCTCGGCTTCGAACTCGGCATCGCGGTAGAGAATCTCAGCCGCGAAGAGAGCTCCCGCCAGCGGAGCACGGAAAATCGCCCCGACACCGGCTCCCATTCCGGCCGCCAGCAGAATCCGACGATCCCGTTTTGTGAGATGCAGCCGTTGTCCGAGCCAGACACCAATAGCGGCTCCAATCTGAGCGATCGGGCCTTCGCGGCCCCCGGAACTTCCTGTCCCCAGCGTGATTGCCGTGGCGACAGTCTTCACCCAGATGATATTGGAACGAATGTAACCTCGCTGATGATGAAACGCGGTGATCGCCGCTCCGGTTCCCGGTCCGGCTGCGTCGGGAGCGAAGTATTGAACGATCAACCCGGACAGTGAAGCGCCGACCGTAATCACGAGCAGCAGGATCCAGGGGTTGAACGCAATGAGTTCGGGAATCCAGCTTTCAAAGGGATTGAACTCGCCAATCGCACTGCCGGGGTAGAAGCCAGCGGCCATCCGCAGGCAGACCGAACCGATCAGAGTGGTCAGGTGGTCGAAGATAATCGCGGCAAGACCGGCGGAGATCCCGAGCAGAATGGAGAGCAGGAACCACTTCCCCGAGACCTGAAACTCAGCCGACTCCGTTCGGTGAACGAATCGAGTCAACCAGTCACGAAGAAGATCCATGGAGAAGTAGCCGGGAGGAAGAGAGAGCAAGGCGTTTTTACATTGACTATGTCGAACACTATCATTGTCCTGACCCGGCTTCAAGGAGCCACTCCCGTTCCCTCACTTTCAGCCTCTCGTCATGAATCTTCTTGGAATCGAATGCACCGGACGCCGCAGCTCTGTCGCACTGCTGCGCGACGGGCAACCGCCGGTCGTCCGTTCACTGATGCAAAACGGTAAGCCGGCGACCCAGTTTCTCGTCTCGACGGTCAGGGAACTCTGTCAGAATTCGGGCATCAACCCCCGGGAACTGGAGCTGTTGGCCATCACCAAAGGCCCCGGAAGCTTCACCGGACTTCGCATCGGCCTCACATTTGCCAAGACGTTCGCCTGGGCCAATAGCTGCATTCTCAAAGCGATCCCCACCTTCGCTGCGACCGTTGAGGGGATGCCGGCGGAACGAAAGATCGTCGAAGTCGTGGAGGATCTCCGACGCGGTCAGGTCGCCTGGCAGAGATTCGAGTTTGCCGACCAGACGTGGCGATCAGTCAATTCCCTGCAGATGGAAGACCTCGACAGCTGGCGACAGCGCGACCACACCCATGTCTATCACGCCGGTGCCGGGCTTGAACGTCTCGCCACGCAGCTCCCAGATCGGGAATGGCCCGCTGACTGGCCCCGGGTTCCGGAAGACGAATGGATGCCCGACGCGCTGCAGGTCGCCACACTCGGTCGGCGGCTATACGAGTCGGAAGGGGGCGACGACCCGTTTCAGGTCACGCCGATCTACGTTCGCAAGAGTGCCGCCGAGGAGCGGGCCGACGCACGCGAGGCGTAAATGATCAGGCCACGGCTTCGGAGCGAGGCCCCGCTGCCAGAACCGCTTCGCTGACCCCCTCCGCGTACTTTTCGAAGTTCTTACGGAATCGCTCGGCCAGCTTGCCGGCTGATTCCAGATAAGCGGCTTCTGTCTTCCAGGCTTTACGAGGGACGAGAATCTCAGAAGGGACGCCCTCGCAGGCGGTGATCACTTCGAATCCAAAGAGCGGATCGGCTTCGGTGGGCGCATCGGTGAGTCGCCCGGAATGAATGGCATCGATGAGAGCCCGCGTCTGCTTCAAAGCAATACGGGAGCCAACGCCGTACGGGCCGCCGGTCCAGCCGGTATTCACCAGCCAGACATTGGCATCATGTTTACGAATTTTTTCGGCCAGCAGATCGGCATATTTGGCTGGATGCCAGACCAGGAACGGCCCGCCGAAGCAGGGCGAGAACGTCGCTTCCGGTTCGTCGACGCCCATCTCGGTTCCGGCCACCTTGGCGGTGTATCCACTGATGAAGTGGTACATCGCCTGCTCCGGAGTGAGCTTACTGACCGGGGGTAACACGCCAAAGGCGTCGCAGGTCAGGAAGATGACATCCGAGGGAGGACCGGCCACACACGGAATCGAGGCATTGGTCATGTGCTCGATCGGATAGGCGCCTCGTGTATTCTGGGTGATGGTCGTGTTGTCGAAATCAACGTGGTGGCTTTCCTTGTCGTAAACGACATTCTCCAGCACGGCTCCGTACTTCAACGCATTGAAGATTTCCGGCTCGCTGTCTCGGGACAGGTAGATGGCTTTCGCGTAGCAGCCCCCCTCCACGTTGAAGACACCATCATCAGTCCAGCAGTGTTCGTCATCGCCGATGAGATACCGATTCGGGTCTGCCGAAAGCGTCGTCTTCCCGGTGCCGGACAGGCCAAAGAGGACCGACGAACGTCCGGTTTCCCTGTCCGCGGTGGCGGAACAGTGCATCGAGAGGATGTCGTTCTTTGGTCCCCAGTAATTAATGACGGTGAAGACGCCTTTCTTCATTTCGCCGGCGTATTCAGTGCCGAGAATCACGATCTCTCCGCTCTCGATGTTCAGATCGACGCTCGTTTTCGAGGTCATCCCGGTCGTGTGACGGTTCGCCGGAAACTGCCCCGCGTTGAGGATGGTGTAGTCCGGTTCGCCGAATGACTCGAGCTGCTTCTCCGTCGGACGGATCAGCATGTTGGTCATGAACAGAGCGTGGTAGGGTCGGGAGCAGATCACGCGGACCTTGAGTTGATACTTCGGATCCCAGCCGGCAAACGCATCGATGCAGTAAAGCCGATCTCGCGTATTGAGATAATCGACGGCTCGTTCGCGATTGATGTTGAACGTCAGTTTGTCGAGCGGGAAATTGACCGGTCCCCACCAGACATCGTTCTCCGAGCCTTCGTTCTTGACGACTCGTTTGTCTTTGGGCGAGCGGCCCGTCTTGTCTCCGGAATAGGCAATCAGACATCCCGTATCGGAGAGTGTCGTGCCGCGATCGAAACGGATCGCTTCCTCGTAAAGCGTTGAAGGCGACGGATTCCGCATCACGTCCTCGACATGAATCCCGTGCATCTTCAAATCAAAAGCGGCCATCCCGGTCCATCCTTTATTCACTGTGTGAGATCCTTTGCGCCGCCCTATTGTCGAAGATCCCGGAGATTTCCACAACCGGAAATTGTTGATCTTCTTTTACAGCCCACTGGAGAAATCGGGCTCGTCCGGCTAACTTGCAACTCTGTTCAGCCCGCTCGATTGTCCCCTCCAGATCCCGGTCCAGGAACAGCCATGAATCCGCTCAAGGCTCCGCTTCACGTTCAAATTCTCGTGGCTCTCATTGTGGGAGCGATTGTCGGAGTGCTTGTGAATCCCGGGGATGTCGAGTTCCCGGAACAGACACAGGTCGAGATTGAGCAGTTTGAAGGTCACATTCATGTGACGGAACTCGCCCGATCAGAGACCGGAGAAGAACGGGCCGTCTTTCCGACCCTGCATCTGAGTTCCGATCAGTTTGTGCGGCGTTATCCGTTCATCGAAGTTCCAGAAGGTGGCAACCTCGAAGGCATCGATCAGTCCATCGCGGTCACCGATCAGAAGTTTCGTGTCTTCGAAGATTCGACCGGCATCTCGGTCAGCTATACACGGAACTACAACGGCAACCCGCTGCTGACGAACGATCATTTCGAAACCCGGGCCGAACTGGCTCACAAGTATCCGCTGTTTCTCGGCACCTACGACGATTACAGCAAGTCGGTCTCCCGAACTGTAACCATCGTCGCCAAGTGGGTCGGCGATCTGTTTCTGAGCCTGCTCAAAATGGTGACGATTCCACTGATTGTTTCATCGCTGATCACCGGCGTTACGGGACTGGGCGGCACCGGCAAACTGGGGTCGATGTTCAGCAAGACGCTCGGCTACTACGTCGTGACCAGCTTTTTGGCGATCACGACCGGCATTATCATGGTCAACATCATTCGTCCCGGCGTGGGAGCGGTGATCCCCGGGGCAGGGGAGACCGTCCACCTCGGTACGGATCAATCGCTTCCCGGCATCTTCGCCGGGCTGGTGAGCCAAATGATTCCGTCTAACCCGGTCGCCGCCCTCGCCAATGGCGAATTCCTGTCGATCATCACCTTCAGCATTCTGTTCGCGATCTTCATTCTCCGAGCCGGCGACGCGGCTCGTGAAACGCTGACGAACTTCTTCGCCGCGTTCTTCGAAGCCATCATGGGACTGACCATGTTCGTCATCCATCTGGCTCCCATCGGCGTGCTGGCGTTCATGACCTACGCCACTGCTTCCCAGGGACTCGACATCTTCATGACCCTGGCGTGGTACATGCTGACGGTTTTCCTGGCGCTCCTCATTCACGCGACGGTCACGATGCCGATCCTGCTCAAGTTCGTTGCCGGTCGGTCTCCGTGGGAATACTTCCGAGCCCTGAGCCCCGCGTTGATGACGGCCTTTTCCACCGCATCCTCCAACGGCACCCTTCCGCTGACAATGACTTGCGTCGAGAAGAACGCCGGCGTTTCCAACCGGACCAGTTCCTTCGTGCTGCCTCTGGGAGCGACGATCAACATGGATGGCACGGCCCTGTACGAAGCCGTCGCCGTGCTGTTCATCGCTCAGGCGACAGCCGGCTTTGAACTGTCGCTTTCCACACAGATCATCGTCGCCGTGACCGCGCTGCTGGCGAGCGTCGGGGCAGCCGGGATTCCCCACGCCGGTCTGGTGATGATGGCGATTGTCCTGCAGGCCGTCGGACTACCGCTCGATGCCCAGGGGGTGATCATAGCCGTCGACCGCGTGCTCGACATGTGCCGCACGACCGTTAATGTCTGGAGTGACTCCTGCGGTTGCGCGGTCATCGAAAAGCTCACCACAGAAGAAGCAGTCCCAGCCACCGAAACGGCGTGAATCCACTTCAGTGGACTGTCCACCCCGGATGGCACAGAGATTCATCTCTGTGTTGCCAGGCAACAGGAGGCTTGTCGTGAGTGAAAGAGCGTGCGAGGTTTCTCTTTCAGTGGACCCAGAGAGTCGAACCACCTGCATTACGCGTCCGTATCGCGGCCCCTACTGCAGTGGACTATTTCTTGATCAGCTTCTGGAACCGGGCGAAGGCGTTCTGCCATGCGGACTGATCCCGGGGTTCGAAGCGGCGGGATTCGGTTGACTGGCGGACGATGCGGCGGATGTCTTCCAGAGAAGCGACTTCGCCCGCGGTACGCGCCTGGATGAGCAGGTTGCCCATTACGGTCGCTTCGACCGGGCCGGTGATGACCGGGACGCCACAGGCATCGGCTGTGAACTGGTTGAGCAGATCGCTGTTGGAGCCGCCTCCGACGATGTGCATCACTTCGATCGTCTCGCCGGTCAGTTCCTGAATGCCGTCGAGCACCGAACGATACTTCAGAGCCAGACTTTCCAGTGCACACCGGACGAGCTGGCCGGCTGATTCCGGGACCGGTTCGCCGTGCGCTTTGCAGTAGCCCTGCAGCGCTTCAACCATGTTATCCGGATGCAGGAACGCCGAGTCGTTGGGGTCGACGATCGAACGGAACGGCTCGGCCTGTTCGGCGAGCATCGTCAGCTCGGAATAATCGTAGTTCTGTCCCTGCGCTTCAAACGCCCGCTTGCAGCCCTGGACGAGCCAGAGCCCCATCACGTTCTTCAACAGACGGTACGTGCCATCGACGCCCCCTTCATTGGTGACGTTCATCTTCAGAGCGGCGTCCGTCAGGATCGCGTCCTGCACTTCAACGCCGATCAGAGACCACGTTCCCGAACTGATGTAGGCCCAGTTTGCTTTCCCGGTGTTCTCGGTTGGAATCGCCGCGACGGCAGCCGCCGTGTCGTGGGTCGGCGGGGCGACAACGGAGATCTTGCCGAGGCCGGTCTGTTTGCAGATGGCATCACGCAGGGTGCCGAGCTTGGTGCCCGGCGTCACGACCTGCGGGAACATTTCGGTCGGCAGATCGAACTTGCGGAGCATGTCGAAGGCCCAGTCGTTGTCCGTCGGGTGGAAGCACTGTGAGGTGGTCGCGTTGGTGAATTCCACAACCCGGCTGCCGCTGAGAAGCCAGTGGAAGTAGTCCGGCATCATCAGAATTTTGTCGGCCAGACCGAGCATCTCGGCGTGATCCCGCTGCGTGGCGAGCAGCTGGTAGAGCGTGTTGATCTCCATGAACTGCAGGCCGGAATTGGCGAAGATCTCCTCTTGCGGCACGCGAGAGAACGCCTGCTGCACCATCCCTTCGTTGCGGGGATCGCGGTAGTTGTAAGGAAGCCCGAGCAGTTCGCCGGTCTTGGAAAGCAGGACGTAATCGACGCCCCAGGTATCGACGCCGACGGAGACGATCGAATCGCCATAGCGTTCCGCGGCAATTGTGAGCCCGGCGAGGATCTCTTTCCAGAGGCCGACCACGTTCCAGCGAAGCGTGCCGGCGACATTAACCGGGCCGTTGGGGAAGCGATGCAGTTCGTCCAGCTGCAGCCGCTGGCCGTCGAATCGGCCCGCCATCACGCGGCCGCTTTCCGCTCCCAGATCGACGCCGAGGTAAACTTGCTCACTCATGTCACACAGTCCCAGTCAATATTTCGCAGTGGTTCATCAGCCGATCAACATATCGGATGGCGTGTCTGTGGAAAAGCAGACCGATTCGGAAGGAGCCCCGATTACTTCTTCGGGTTCTCTGGATCGATTCCCATTTCTCGCAGCAGGATCTTCAGGTCTTCCCAGACCAGCTTTTTCGCAGGAGGATTCCGCAGCAGGTACGACGGGTGATAAGTGCAGAGGACCTTGGAATGTTCGTAGTCGAACAGTTCGCCCCGCAGCCGGCCAATCGGTGTTTTCGTCTGCAGAATATTCTGAGCGGCGATCGTGCCCCAGCAGACGATGTAATCGGGATCGACGGTCGCAATCTGCCCCAGCAGATACTCGCGGCAGTTGCCGGCTTCGATGGGAGACGGATTTCGGTTCCCCGGCGGGCGGCAGCGAAGAATGTTACAGATGTAGAGTTCTTCGCGCGTCCAGCCGCAGGCTTCGATGATCTTGTTCAGCAGCTGCCCCGCCCGGCCCACGAACGGTTCGCCCTGTTTGTCCTCGTCGGCTCCGGGAGCTTCGCCGATAAACATGACGCGGGCTTCCGGATTGCCGACGCCAAAAACGGTTTGCGTTCGAGCCGCAGCCAGTTCCGGGCAACGGGTGCATTTGGAAACCGTGTCGGCAAGTTGAGCGAGACACTGGACACGTTCAGCATGTTTCATCGTTTGGCGTTCTGTTCGTCGAGGTCCTTCGGCGGACGGCGGAGTCACTTCGGGAGGCGGAGCCTGAACCCGAGGCGGCTCGGTGTATTCAGGGCGCTGCGGTGCAGCAGGCGCGGGGGGCTGTTTCGCGACCGGTGGTGGAGCAGACGGAGTCGGTCGAGCGGGCTGAGGCGGCTCCGGGGCCGCGGTTGTGGCAGCGGCGGCCAGATCGTCCAGCAGCGAGGCCTCTCCCTGGAACTTGTCCAGATGAGACATCCCGGCTCGTTGCCAGGACTCCAGTGATTGCAGGATCAGTCGATCGAGTTGCATGGGTTTGGGTTACTTCGACAGGTCCTTCAGGTAGTCATCGATGCCGGGGGCGTCGTTCACATCCAGATCCTGCAGAATCTGCTGCCGGCTCCGACGGTAGAAGCGATTGGCTTCGGTATAGTCGTTGAGTTTCTTTTGAACGTGAATTCCCTGAAAGATGGCTCCTCCGATGAAGAGAATTCCGAACAACGCCATCGGGGGGAAAATCGAGCCGGCGAAGATCGTCCAGAAGAGTCCGAACAGAACAATGAAGCCGGTTCCGAACAGATGGGCTTTGCCGGGCAGAGACATTTCCCCGTCCTTGCCCTTCACCATGAAGTTCTCTCGCCGCATCATCCATTCGCGATCGAGTCGCTCCAGCTCGTTCTGCTGACGAATTTTCTCCAGCGTCGACGCGTCGGGTTCATCGTCCGCCATCTTCTCGGTATGTCGGTCTTCAATCCGCAGATGCGTGTTGCAGTAGCCACAGCGAACGGAACGCGTTCCTTTGGGAACCTCCAGCGGAGCTCCGCAACCGTTGCACACTGTTGCCAGTAGTCTCATGGGTGAGCATCCGAGAAAAGAGTACCGACCGTGGCGTGCATCCTAGAGCAGATCGCACGGCAGCCCAACTGATCATTCCGGGGAAAGTGAAAGTTCTGAGGCCGTGACGCGAAACCACGGCCTCAGTCTTCGCAGTCGGCTCAAACCGACAGACTACTTCTTGTTCGAGGACTTGCGACCGCCGACTTTCCAGGCCGGATGCGGCTCGTGAGCCTTGTCCATGATTCCGGCCATCTTATTCGCGAGCTGCGGGTTCTCATCGGCGATGTTGTTCTCCTCGCCGAGATCTTTGGAGAGATCATACAGCTGCACATCGCCATCGAACATCGGCTGGCGAATCGCCTTGTACTTGCCCTGACGAACCGCCTGTCGGGACCCCTGTTCGTAGAACTCCCAGTACAGATAGTCGTGTTCTTTCTGCTGCTTCGACTTGCCGAGCAGTTCGGGCAGGAACGAAATGCTGTCGAGCCCCTGCGGCGTCTCCACGCCGGCCAGATCGCAGGCGGTCGCGAAGAAGTCACCGAAGTAGCCGATGTGATCGGAAACCGTTCCCGCCTTCACCTTGCCCGGCCAGCGGACGATGAACGGGACTCGAATGCCCCCTTCGGTCAGATCCCGTTTCATGCCTTTGAGCGGGCCGTTCGGATCGAAGGTGTCCGGATTATTTCCGCCTTCTTTGTGCGGCCCGTTGTCGGAGGTGAACATGACGATCGTGTCCTGATCCATGCCGAGCTGCTTGAGTTTCTCGAACATCTGGCCGATGCCGGAATCCATCCGCGTGATCATTGCGGCCTGTCCCTTATCGGGATCGGACCAGTCCTTATCGGCGTAAATGCCGTAGTCGGGCACTTCCTGGCCGTTGCCGGTGCCGCGAGTCCCTTCGTTGTTGGCGTGGGGAATTGTCAGGGCGAGATACAGAAA
Source organism: Rubinisphaera margarita (assembly GCF_022267515.1). NCBI lineage: Bacteria > Pseudomonadati > Planctomycetota > Planctomycetia > Planctomycetales > Planctomycetaceae > Rubinisphaera > Rubinisphaera margarita. Next base: position 254,358 of record NZ_JAKFGB010000009.1, read on the forward strand.
GAAGGGCTGGCCATCTTTCCGTTCATCGAGATAGCTGAGCGTGTCTTCCATGAACAGATCGTGGGAATAATCGACCCGCTTCGTGGCATAACCGGCTGCTCCCCATTCGCCGACTTTCATTTTCTCGACGACGTTCCGGAGCTGCACCTTCTCTTCATTCCGCCAGAGAATCTCGGGATAGTAGTTGTGAGCGTGATGCTGGCTGAGGTAGCCGAAGCTGTAGTCGAAGCCCTGCTTGCTGGGGAAACCGGCTTCTCCGCCCCCCGGCTCGCCAAGGCCCCATTTGCCGATCAGAGCGTTGTAATAGCCGGCATCGTCGAGAACTTCGGCAATCGTCACGTCTTCATCCCGCAGTTTCTGCTTGTCCGAAGAGCCATTTCCCCGCACCTGACAGTGGCCCGTATGCAGTCCGGTCATGAGCACGCAGCGGGAGGGAGCACAGACAGTGGCTCCCGCGTAGAACTGTGTGAACTTCATCCCCTCGGCGGCCATCTGATCGAGATGAGGCGTCTTGATTTTCTCCTGACCGTAGCAGCCGAGGTCGCCGTAACCGAGGTCATCGGCGAGGATGAAAATGATATTCGGCTTCGACGGTTCCGCGGCGGAAGCCACCGAGCCGGTAATGACCAGAGCGGCAGCGACAAGCAGCAGAGAAAAGAGGGACGTACGTAACCGGAGTGTATGCAACATGGGCTGAGTTCCGTTTCGAGAATGATTTCGCAATGGGTTCCCGCCAGTATCAACGGAACGATCGCACGCGTCAACGATCCATCAGAAGCCGAACATGCGAAGCCGGCCCGTCACCCGAGACCGACATCGAGAATCATCATGACAGTGAAGCCGACGAGCAGGCTGATGGTCGCCAGATCGATGTGACCTCCGTCGTGAGCCTCCGGAATCAGTTCTTCGACCACCACGAAGACCATCGCCCCGGCGGCAAAGCTCAGGGCGTAGGGGAGAATCGGGGCAGCGAAGACGACCGCGGTTGCTCCAATCACCGCCGCGACTGGCTCGACGAGTGCGGAGAGCTGGCCGTACCAGAAACTCTTGCCCCGGCTCATCCCCTCGGCTCGCAGCGGCATTGCGACCGCAATTCCCTCCGGAAAGTTCTGGATCGCGATGCCGATCGACAGGGCAATCGCGGCAGCCGTGCTGCTCGCCTCGAGTCCGGACAGAGCCCCGGCAAAGGCGACGCCGACGGCAAGTCCTTCCGGGATGTTGTGCAGCGTGATGGCCGTCACCAGCAGCACGGCTCGACGCCAGGTCGTCCGCGGCCCCTCGGCGTCTTCAATCGACTTCCCTAAGTGCAGATGGGGCAGCAGTTTATCGAAGGCCCAGATTCCTCCTCCGCCGAGCAGAAACCCGACCGCCGGCGGAAACCAGCTCGGCAGCGGCCCCTGTTCCGAGATCTCGATCGCGGGAGCGAGCAGCGACCAGTAACTGGCGGCCAGCATCACGCCGCCGGAAAATCCGAGCATGGAATCGAGCAGCTTGCGATTCACGCTGCGGGTGAAAAAGACACAGCTGGCACCGAGAGCCGTGAGCATCCAGGTTCCCAGCCCCGCAATCAGAGCCTGGAGAATCGGGTTGAGTGCGAGAAACCAGTCCATCATCACAAGCTGCTCCGGAAGATCGAACTCGAAAACCCGATTGTAATGGAGCTCAGTGATTCGTGAAGAATCATCTCAGCGGACGAGATTCCCTTGACGAAACGCCCTCGGCTGCCGATCATGGCAATATGACCATAAGCGAAAAAGACCGCCGACGCTACGAAGCCCGGGCGAAGATCGCCAAAGCGATGGCTCATCCGAGCCGTCTGTATATGCTCGATCTTCTCCAGCAGCGGGAAATGTGCGTCGGGGAACTGACGGAAGCGGTCGGAGCCGATCAATCGACGGTCTCCAAGCATCTGGCGGTCCTGAAGGACGTCGGACTGGTCAGCGTTCGGAAAGAGGGCGCTCTGAGTTACTACAACCTGCAGTGCGGCTGCCTCGATGGCTTCTTCAACTGCATGGAAACGGTCCTGTTAACCGATCTCACGATGCGACGGGCGTCGGTCGAATAAATTTTTTTCGCCATTTACATGGCTATATGGCGATTTGGCAATGCGTCCATTTCGGAAAGAGGATTAGGGAGATGACGGAGGACACCAGCCGGGGCGTGGGTCGGTTCCTGGCGCCGCTGCTCATTCTGATTCTCTGCATCATGAGCATCTCACGCTGGGCCCTCGAACTCACCAGTCATTCGTAATCCGTCTCCCTGACCGCGAAATTCAACTTGAAGGGACGAACGTGGAAATCAATTCCGACAAACCGATCGTGCTTTTCCTCTGCACGGGTAACTCCGCCCGCAGCCAGATGGCCGAAGCCTTCCTGCGAACCCACGCCGGCGATCGGTTCGAAGCCTGCAGTGCCGGGCTGGAGCCGAAAGGCGTGCATCCACTGACGATCGCCGTCATGGACGAAGTCGGCATCAGCCTGGAAGGGCAGCACTCGAAATCACTCACTGAGTACCTCGGCAAGATCCCCGCTCGATATGTCATTTTCGTTTGCGAGAATGCCGAGCAATCCTGCCCGCGGGTCTGGCCGTTTGCTCTCATGTCGTTCTGCATGCCCTTCCCCGATCCCGCTGCGGCTGAAGGAACGGAAGAAGAACGCCTGCAGGCCTTCCGCGACGTACGCGATCAGATCGAACAACGGATCCTCGAATGGCTTCAGGCCATCCCGAACTCCAGCCATGAGTCGGGAATCTCGCCTGCTCCACCGCAGTAACATTCAAGGCAGCCACACACCAGGAGAAAAAGCATGTCCGCTCCCTGTCCCGCCACCGAAGAACCGGCTGGTTCCATGGGTTTCTTTGAACGCTATCTCACACTCTGGGTCGCGCTGTGCATCGTTGCCGGGATTCTGCTCGGCAAGTTCGCCCCCGGCGTCGCGCAGTCACTCGATGGCATGGCGCTAATGGTCAACGGCGCACCGGTCGTCTCGATTCCGATTGCCCTCTGCCTGTTCTTCATGATGTACCCCATCATGGTCAAAATCGATTTTGGCGAAGTGGTCCGAGCCGGCAAGGCGATGAAGCCAGTCGGGCTGACACTCGTTATTAACTGGCTCATCAAGCCGTTCACAATGTATGCGATCGCCGCTTTCTTTCTGGGAACACTGTTTCTTGGATTCATCGGCCCGGACGCCGTCGATCATGTGAAGCTGCCGCTCGGACAGGACCTCGCCGTCGGAGCCCAGTACGGCTCGGGCGAAGTCGTTCTGATTAACGGCGCGAAGATGCTCGAAGTGCCGCTCTGGCGGAGTTATCTCGCCGGCTGCATTCTGCTCGGCATCGCCCCCTGTACCGCGATGGTGCTCGTGTGGGGATACCTCGCTCGCGGCAACGACGGACACACGCTCGTAATGGTTGCCATTAACTCGCTGACGATGCTCGTGCTCTACGGCGTCCTCGGCGGCTTTCTGCTCGGCGTCGGCAAACTCCCCGTGCCGTGGGAGGCGCTGCTGTTGTCGATCGCGGTTTATGTCGCCCTGCCGCTGGTCGCCGGGTTTCTGTCGCGGAAGTGGATCATCGCCGCAAAGGGAGAAGACTGGTTCCGCGAGAAGTTTCTGCATTACCTCACGCCGGTTACGATTGTCGCGCTGCTGACCACACTGGTCCTGCTCTTCTCCTTCAAGGGAGAAATGATTCTCTCCAATCCGCTGACGATCCTCTGGATCGCCATTCCACTGACGATTCAAACCGTGCTCATCTTCGCTGTCGCCTACGCGGCTGCCCTGATGATGGGCCTCAGTTATGAAAACGCCGCTCCGACGGCGATGATTGGCGCCTCGAATCACTTTGAGGTTGCGATCGCGACTGCGGTCATGTTGTATGGACTCTCTTCCGGGGCGGCTCTGGCCACCGTGGTTGGGGTCCTGATTGAAGTCCCGCTGATGCTGCTGCTTGTTCGTGTCTGCCTTCGGACTCAGAACTGGTTCACGAACGAACGCGAGCCGCAACCGGAAACCGTCACCACGTCCCCCATCTCCTGACACAGGGTTTTGATTTCATGAGTAAACGCGTCCTGATTCTCTGCACCGGAAACTCCTGTCGTTCCCAGATGGCCGAAGCTCTCTGGCAGACGCTCGGCAATGGCGAATGGCAGGCCGAGTCGGCCGGGTCGAAGCCCGCCGGCTATGTGCACCCTCTGGCCGTGAAAGCGATGCAGGAACTCGATATCGACATCTCGAACTACGAGAGCAAGTCGCTCGATCAGTTCCGCGAGGAGCCTTTCGATCTCGTTGTCACGGTTTGCGACAACGCCCAGGAAGCCTGTCCGGTCTTCCCCGGTGGCGGCGAAGTCTTTCACTGGCCCTTCTTCGATCCGGCTCACGCCACCGGCAGCGAAGACGAACAGCTGGTGGTCTTCCGCCGCGTCCGCGACGAGATCCGCGAGCGCATTCAACAGTACCTCGATAATCCTTCCACCAAGTGAGGTGACCCATGACTCAGCAATCCGCCGTCGATTTTCCCGGTCAGTTCCGTCTCCACATCGCACTCAACGTGAAGAGTGTTGAGAAATCGAAGCCGTTCTACGAACTCCTGCTCGGTACCGCACCGAGCAAAGAACGCCCCCGCTACGCAAAGTTCGAACCGGTTGACCCCTCGGTCAATCTGACGCTGAATGAAGTGACCGAAGACTTTGCCGTCCAAGGCGCGTCGGCTCATTTCGGCATTCAGGTGAAGAGCGTCGCTGAAGTGCACGCGGCGAAGGAGCGATTCGAGAAGGCCGGTTTTCGGACCATCACCGAAGAAGCGACCACCTGTTGTTACGCGGTGCAGGATAAAGTCTGGGCGATCGATCCGGACGGGCACAAGTGGGAAGTCTTTGTCGTTCTGCAGGCTGACGCCAAAGACGAGCTGTATGCTCAGGCGGGCTGCTGTGGTCCGGAGACCGTTTCGCTCGACAGCTGTTCCACGTCGTCCCCTTCCTGAATGAATGCTGTTCCACCGACGGGTGGCTTGATTTCCGCCCCCCGGTCCACAAGCATACGATGGTACGAAAGACCCGTCCGCTCCCCCCCCGCCCGGATTCGACTCATGCCCCGCCGATTCTCGCTGCTGTTGTTCTCACTGGCCGTTCTGCTCTGTTCTTCCGCCGCGATCGCGCAGGATCATGTCCGCGATCTGCAGACGAAAGCCATTGAAGATGGCCAGGCCGAGTTTGGCCACTGGGGGTGGGAACAGGACAACTACAAACTGTGGGGCACCCACTCGAACCGTCTGATTCCGGTCTACACGTTCGGCACGCTCAATGCCGGTCCGGGGGTTGATCTGACGTCTTATCAGGGAGCAAACAGTCCGTATCGGAATCCGGCAGCCGTGCGTCAGATTTACGGCCGGGTTCCCGACGGCACCGTGAACCCCAAAGCCGACTATTTCGATCAGACCAACATTTACGACATTCAGCTCGCCGCGTTGCGAGCCGGGAAGAAGCACGTCTTTCTGGTTGTCTTCGATGGCATGGACTGGCAGACAACCCGAGCCGCCAGCATCCACAAGACCGGGAAAGTCGCCTACGATTCCGGTCGCGGTTCTGGACTGCATATGCAGGACTACACGGCTGGCGGGAACACACAGTTCGGCTGGATGGTCACCTCCCCCTGGGCCGACGACATCAAAATCGATGTCGACAAACAGACCGTCGCCTACGATGTGAACCCCAACTTTGGCGGCTATGCAGCCGAGATCGCTGGCGAGTTTCCGTGGTCCTCCTCGACCGATCTGCAGTACCTCGTCGGCAAAGCGGAGAACGAGACGTTCCGCCACGCCTACACCGACTCCTCCAGCTCGGCCAGTTCGATGACAGCCGGAATCAAGACGTTCAACTCGAGTGTGAACGTCGATCCGGAAGGTATGCAGGTTTCGACGATCGCCCGCATCGCTCAACTGCGAGGCATGAAGGCGGGAGCCGTCACCAGCGTGCCGATCAGCCACGCCACCCCGGCAGCCGCTTACGCTCACAATGTCGCCCGCGATGACTATCAGGATCTGACGCGCGATCTGCTCGGACTCAAATCGGTCAGCCATCCGGAATCGACCTGGCCGGGGCTCGATGTTCTCATCGGGTGCGGCTACGGCGTGGAACGCAACAAGGATTCCGGACAGGGCGAGAACTTCGTCCCCGGCAACGCGTATCTGGCCGAGCAGGATCTGCTGGCGATCGATGTCCGCTCCGGCGGCAACTATGTGGTCGCGACTCGCACCGAAGGCATGCCCGGCCCGGAACTGCTGGAAGTGAAAGCGACCGACGCCATCGATCAAGGCAAGCGCCTCTTCGGTTTCTTCGGCAGCGCCAAGGGCCACCTGCCATTCCAGACCGCCAACGGCGACTTCACTCCAACGGTCGGACGCTCCAACAAGAAAGAGGAGTACTCCGAGGGCGACATCAAAGAGAACCCGACGCTGAGTGACTTCACCCGTCAGGCGATCCGTGTACTTTCGCATGAAGACCAGCCGTTCTGGCTGATGGTCGAAGCCGGCGACGTCGACTGGGCCAACCACGACAACAATATCGACAACTCCATCGGAGCGGTCCTGAGTGGCGATGCAGCCGTGAAGGTGATCACCGACTGGGTCGAAGCCGAAAGCAACTGGGACGAATCGCTCCTGATCGTCACCGCCGACCACGGCCACTACCTCGTCCTTGAGCAGCCCGAACTTCTGGTCGCCCCCGCCCAAAAGTAAGTTGCGTCTTGAGGTACCAATTCCTCGTCGTGCTATAAACACGGCTGTGCGCCGCAGAGCCGCTTGCGCGATGGAAGTTCAGGTCAACCACAGAGGCACAGAGGTCACGGCGAAGTGCTGATGCAAATCGTGTCCGTCGAGCAGGGGATCTCTGTATTCTCTGTGCCTCTGTGGTAAGATTCACACTTGTTAAACGCGGTGACAACGTTTCCAGGTCGTTCAGCGTCCGACAGAAATCTAAGGAGCGTCCAGGTGGGTCAGGATCAAGCGGAAATCACACGGCGAACAGCCGCGGCTTTGGACGCCATCCAGAAGGCGTTCGCTGAGGGCGACGACGCAGTCACCCTCTTCGTTTCTCACCATCTCGAAGAGATTGAAGAGGCTTACTGGCAAGAACACGCCGGGACGCCCCAGCCGACGGATCAGCAGGTGCTTGACCTCCTCGTCCTCGCTGACCACTGGGATGAGGACGACGAGGAAGGAATTCAAACGTTCGACTTCACTCTCCCAGCCGACGCAACCAACTACATGATCTCGGTCTACTTCACCGACGACGGGCAGATCGAGTCCATCACGATGGAAAGTTGATTGCGTGCCACCGTCGGAGAGTCTGCGGCTTCGTGTGAGCCCCGATGCAGAGTCGATGGGCATGAGAAGTTTGGTCCACCACTTCCGTTGACAACAGCACGCGAGTTTGGAGCATTCCACGAACCGCAGGCGGGAGCCTGCCCTACAGTTGGAGGCGCACCCCGCGCACAAAAAAATCACGCCTGTTTGCACAGGCGTGATTTGTCGTTTCAACCGCAGTGCGGCGATTAGCCTTCGAGGTCGTCGGCGTCGACTTCGATGGTGCCGACGTCGACGGTTTCGCCGTCTTTGATTTCGACGTCGAGGCCGCGTTCGATGTAGCCGACGCGTTCGTGCCAGATGCGGAAGGTGTGTTCGCCTTCCGGCACGTTCTCGATTTTGAACTCACCCTTGTCGTTCGAGACGACGGCGTACGGATGGTCGACGACCAGCCAGTAAGCGGTCATCCAGGGGTGGATGTCGCATTTGACCTGCATCGGCAGGAGTTCGCTCTGCGGGTACTCGAGCTCAACGCCCTTGGTGTCGTTGGCACCGACGAGCAGGTTGTGCGGCGAGTTCTTCAGCGGGTAAGTGTGAACGTTGTGTCCGCAGGCATCGTTGGAGATCACGTTGACCTTTTGATCGGTCCGCACGACCAGCGAGCGGGGGAAGAATTCACAGCCCTTCTGGTCGAAGACAACCTTCGGCTCGGCCGACTTCTCCAGATCCGGATGAATGTCCGGGGTGCCGCGACGCTGATACAGGTAAACGAAACAGTTCGCCAGTTCGCCCTTCTCGCCGACGACGACCGAGCGGTCGGGAACGGCATTCACGGCACAGACCGAAGCATCTTTCACATTGGCGCCTTTGGCGACCAGTTCCGGCGGATTGGGGGCATCGCCCTTAACGACGATCTTCCCGGTGACTGTTCCCCAGCCTTCGGCGAAACAGGGCGCGGCGGCTGCAACAACAGCGAGCATCAGGCTGAATGCCAGAGATTTTCTCATGAGAAACTCCTCGTCTTTCAGATCTCTTCTAGAATGTTTCACGATTTAAGCCGACCGCACCGGTGGGGGCTCCGCGCACGCCGCAAACGGCAGGCTTCCGGAGGGTGGGGTCGCGTGGCACCATCAACTGGTGAGATGGAGACCGGAATGCACGTTCTGTACCGTCCAATCTCCCGCAGGAAGGATGTCATATCACGCCCCATCTTACCAGCGAACAAACATAACGGCGAGTGTTTATTTGCCGAAATTCGCTGCCACTACTGAATTTTGGGCACGTGCGGCGCATAATGCAGCCCTGTTTTTCCAAGTTTTTCGACAACGACTCCAAACTGATCTCTGACGACATGCCTGCCAAGAAAAAGACCGCTTCCAAAGCTGCTTCGACTTCCTCGCCATCGACCGGCCGCCGTTACTGGCTGATGAAATCAGAAGAGAGCTGCTATTCCATTGATCATCTGGCTGCCGAGAAGAACAAGACGACCTTCTGGGACGGCATCCGCAACTATCAGGCCCGGAATATGTTGCGGGACGACATTAAAAAGGGCGATGGTGTCCTGTTCTACCACAGCAACTGCGATCCGCTCGTCATCGCCGGCACGGCCAAAGTGGTGAAGGAAGGCTACGCCGATCACACCGCGTTCGATCCGGTCGAGAAGCACTACGATCCCAAGAGCAATCCGGACAACCCGACCTGGTACATGGTCGATATCAAACTGGTGAAGAAGTTCCCCGAGCCAGTCACGCGCGACATGCTCAAGGAAGATCCGGTCACGAAGAACATGATGGTGCTCGCCCGGGGCTCCCGGCTTTCGGTGCAGCCAGTCACCGAAGAAGAATGGGAAGCAGTTCACCGACTCGCCGACGTCAAACCGTAGGCGAATCGACGTGCCGGTTACGCCTGCCGGTGCTCGTCCTCGGTTTCCCGCAGCAGTTGCTCCCAGCAATCTCCCCGGGCTTCGTAATGCATGAACTCGTTGAAGCTCGGGAATCCCGGCGAGAGGAGAAGTGTGTCACCGTCTGCGGAATGCCGCCAGCACCAGTCCCAGGCTTCGCCGAGCGTCTCGGCTTCTCCCAACTGCAGTTGAGGGGAGAGTTCGTGCAGATCCTCGATCAGCGTTTCGCCAGCCGGTCCCATACAGGCGACGCCGCGAAGATGCGGGCAGCGGACAATGCTCTGCAAAAGCTCGTCGGTGTCGTCCGCCGATTTGGCCCCGCCGAGCACGAGCCAGCCCGGACCCGTCAACGACTGAAGAGCGGCCTGAGTCGCCATGGGCGAAGTCGCTTTGGAGTCGTTGATGACGATTCGCTGCAACGAGTTCGGAAGCCGCTGCAGTCGATGGGGCAATCCGCGATACGAGTGCAGAGCGCGCCGACTGGCGGCGACATCCACACCGAGCCAGTCGGCAATGCTCAAGGCGGCAGCCGCGTTGCGGCAATCGTGTTCCGGCCAATGTTCCGGGACTTCCGGAAAGTGGACCTGAGAGAAATAGATCCGCGTTGCTTCACCCGGCCATTCGCGTCCTGAGACCTCGCGGGGAAGGATGGCGGCATCGTTCCGTGTCTGTGCTGCGAACAGGCCCGCTTTGGCGTCGCGATAGTTCTCGAACGAAACGTGCCATTCGAGATGGTGCGGACTGAGGTTGGTCAGGGCGGCTGCGATAAAGCGGGGAGACTGCGCCTGCAGGTAATGCAGCTGGAAACTGCTCAACTCCAGAACGACGAAGTCCTCGTTGTGAATTTCGGCGAGCTTAAGGAGCAGGCTGGAACCGATATTCCCGCCGAAATGGACTCCCAGACCACCTGCTCTCAGGATATGAGTCAACATCGCCCCGGTGGTCGATTTCCCGACCGTGCCGGAGATGGCGATTACACGAGCCGGACAGGCCTCGAGAAACAGGCCCACTTCGGTCAGCAACGGGATTTTCTGAGCGATGGCCGCCTGCACGCAGGGGTGCCGGGGAAGAATGGCCGGGGAGACCAGAACCGCATCGCAGTCCTGCACGTCGTCTTCGACCTGGGGCCGGAACTGGACGCGAACCTGCGGGTAATCGGCGAGGCGATCGAGGGAGTCCCGCAGCGAGGCCGGATCGCCGCTGTCGGTCACGAGAATGTCCGCACCGGCTCGAGCAAGATACTCAATGGCTGCGAGCTGCCCGCCGAAGCGACCTAACCCGAGCGCACAGATCCGTTTCCCCTCCCAATCCACGTTCGCTGCTCTCCGCGGGAATACTGTTGATTGTTCTTCAAGATTGCTATTCTACACCCGTTCCCACGCACATCTTACAGCTCGGTACGACTGATCACAAAGTCGGGCGCTCCCGTTCTCCTCATTTCGTCGTGTCGATTAGAAGACAAGCTCATGTCGTTGCCGAATCTGCCGCAGATCGTTCTCAAGCCGCAGCGCGCTCAGCCGTTCTATTCCGGGCACCCCTGGGTCTTCGCCGGCGCCATCGCCGAGATCCCCGACGGACTCGAAGTCGGCGACGAAGTTCTGCTCGTCTCCCGCGAAGGGAAGGGGATTGCCCGCGGGCTTTACAACGCCGAAAGCCAGATCCGCGTGCGGCTCTACTCGTGGAATATCGACCAGCCACTCGATGAGCAGTTCTGGAAGGACCGAATCCGAGCCGCCGTTGCTCTCCGCCGTCAGCTGTTTCCCGATGAGAACTCGTTCCGCGCCTGCCGCATGGTCTTCAGTGAAGCCGACGGCCTGTCGGGGCTCGTTGTCGATCGGTTCGGCGACTGGCTCAGCGTTCAAATGACGAGTCAGGCTCTGGCGACTCGCAAAGACATCTTCGTCAAGGAACTCGACGATCAGCTCGACCCGCTTGGAATCTACCTGCGAACCGAGAAAGGCATGACGGCTGCCGAAGGGTTGATCCTGCAGGATGGCTCGCTGCTGGGTGATCCACCTCCCTCGCCGCTGTTCATCGTCGAGAACGATATCGACTACAACATCAACCTGCAGGAAGGTCAGAAGACCGGCTTCTACTACGACCAGCGAAACAACCGCCGGGCGGCGGCCCGTTATCTGCAGGGAGACATTCTCGACGTCTGCTGCTACACCGGGGGGTTCACCTTCAATGCCCTGAAGCATGGTCGCGCGACGCACGTCACGGGAGTCGATTCCTCGGCAGCCGCACTCCAGCTGGCCGAAGAGAACGCACGTCTCAACGAACTGAGCGACCGTTGTGAATTTGTCGAAGCCGACTCTCTGAAGTATCTGACGTCGGGCAACAAAACATACGACGGCATCATTCTCGATCCGCCAAAGTTCGCCCGCAGCCGCCGGGGCATTGACCGGGCTCTCAAAGCCTACTTCAAGTGGAACGTCGCGGCTCTGCGACGCCTCAACCCGGGTGGAATTCTCGTCACCTGCAGCTGTTCGGGGCTGGTGTCTCACGACGAGTTCCTCGATACGCTCCGTTCAGCCGCTGTGGAGTCGGGCCGCTTCCTCCGCATCCTCGAAGATCGCGGCCAGGCTCCGGACCATCCGGTCAACGTCTTCTGCCCTGAGAGTGCTTACCTGAAGTGTCTGATCTGCGTGGTGGAATGATGCCCGAGATTCCTGAAGCAACGAGTGGACGACCGCGAAAGCGGATCGGGCCGACAGTCTGCCTGGGAATCCTGACCATCTTCACCGCCACAATCGCAGCCGGCAGCCTCGAGTATCCACGGTTCGCGCTCGCATTTTCAGTCCTGGCGCTCCTCTCGCTGCTCGCAATCTGGATTCGGGCTGGCTGGATCGTTGTCCTGACAATTTCAGGCGGTCTGATTGGCTACTTCGATCTGGCCCCCATGCTGAAGGGCGAACCGCTGCAGTCCATCTACTATCTTCGCGCAGTCACAATCGCAACCGGGACACTCTGTGGCTTTCTGATGGGAGTGCTGATTGAAATCTGTTCCCGGAGAATACGCACTGAGAAATAGCTGCCGCCGTGATCATTCCGTCTCCTCCGCACGCTTGCCATCCGCTCTCCCAGAAGGCGGCAATCGCTTCTTACAGCATTCTGAGACTCGGGAGATATCACACCACTTTCTTGCTGCACATATTTCAACGAGACAGTAGTCTGAAGAATCGGCAAGAATTTTCGACCGCCTGTCGATTTCGATCCGGGCCGATCGTCTACTGAGTGTTGACCTCAATACTTCTCTTCAGGGAGTTCTGCGATGAATCCGCGTACGATCTGTCTTTCGACAATGCTTCTGTTCCTGCTGGCCGGAACTCTGCTCGCCGAGGAAACGCCTCAACTCCCGCAGCCGGCTGAGGAGCATCAGTGGTTGAAGAAGTTTGAAGGGACCTGGAAGACTCAGGCCAAAGCGGAAGCCGGGCCGAATATGCCAGCGATGGAATGCTCGGGCACGATCAAATCGCAGATGCTGGGCGGCTTCTGGGTGCTGAACGAGATGATCAGCGAAGCGGGCGGCATGACGTGCCGCGGCGTCCAGACGATCGGCTACGATCCGGAAAAGAAGAAGTTCGTCGGCACCTGGGTCGATTCGATGACCAACCACATGTGGCAGTATGAAGGAACGTTGAACGAATCGGGGACGACGCTGACACTCTCCGCCGAAGGGCCCAACATTATGGCTGGCGGCGAAATGATGCAGTTCCAGGACATCTACGAGTTCAAGTCCGACGACGAGGTCCTCATTTCCTCACGCATGCTCGGTAAGGATGGCCAGTGGATCACCTTCATGCAGGGAACCGGGCAGCGTGTGAAGTAACTCGCGGGAGGCGATGCCCGTCGTTCGGACATCGCAGATTCCCGTAAGTCGTGTTACTCCAGCGGAAAGTCGATTTCGTTTTCGTCATCACCGACCGTGGCGGTCAGTCCCGAGGTCGCATCCCGGCTGTACTTTTCCGGAATCAACGCCTTCGGCTCGGTCGCCTCGTCTTCCGGCAGTCCCGTCCCCATATCGAGAGCAGTGATTGTCACCTTGTGCTCCCCGAGGACAGCGCCGTCGGCACTGAAATATGTCTTCATGACATAAGACCCGTCGGGCTGAATCTGGCCGGTCGCCGGCGGACCGCCCCCCACCGGAATAAACATCACCGTGCCGGTGGTCACCGGCTTGCCCTGATAACTGACAGTCCCCTGAACCCGCGCGGTCTGGGCCAGATCACTGGACGATTCACACCCGACCAGACCGGTGAGGATAACAGCGAGACTAACAGACGACACAACGCAAGAACGCAATAGACCAAACATAAGTGGAACTCTTTGAACGAAGTGTAAAGGAAGAAACCTTGACGTTGATCAGCGGGCCTTACAGCTCGCCGATCACTTCGCCTTCACCGCGGGTCGACAGCCGCTTCAGCACGTCCAGGTCCATGTATTCGCTGAGGAACTGCGTGCTCCCGTCGCAGAACAGGAAGTGAGCACCCCCAGCGTGGGGACTCGTGAACGGCGTGTTGTTCGTGGCGAATGAACCGGTGTAGTTGATCGGGTACTGAATGTACTTGTTGTCGATCTGCAGGAAGCCGCCTCCCGAGTAGTAGTAATAGCCCCAAGTCCACGGCTGAATTCCGCCCCACCCCTTCTTCTGGGCATCGGTCCAACCCTTTGAACTGGACGATTCGCCAAGCAGGATCGTGTTGGTCGTTCCGTCGGTGATGTGGGCCATCCGCACCTTACTGGTGGGATAGATAATTCCCGACGTGCTGTAATCGCGGCTCGAACTCGAACCGGCGATGATCCCTACATCGGACGAACCACCATTGCCGCGATAATGCATTGCGCCATGACTGACGAGCCAGGTGAGGGTCGAGTGCTGAATGTCCGGGCTCGTGTTTCCGAGCGGAGACGAGGGACAGGCCAGAGTCGGAACGGGAGTCGTGTAAGGAACCGAATCGCCATAGTGCGGAGCCGACGTGTAACGGTACGGCGTCGATGTCACGAGTGCATCTGGCGACAGTGAATTCATCTCATCATACATCGCCCCTTCTTCCAGAAACGGGAAGATGCGGGCGGCCCAGCCGATGCGATAGCTTGTCACCTGCAGTCCGCCGGGAGGAAAGACTGAGTGCACATCGTGATAGTTGTGCAGCGCCAGTCCGAGCTGCTTCAGGTTGTTCTTACACTGAGTTCTGCGAGCCGCCTCGCGCGCCTGCTGAACGGCCGGAAGCAGCAGAGCTACAAGAATAGCAATAATCGCGATCACAACGAGAAGTTCGATCAACGTGAAGCCGCGTGAGAAGTGTGGAGAGCGTTTCATCAACATGTCCTTATTGCCCGATCAGGAAATTACGGAATGAATTCGGTCGGAGGGAAAGTTTCAGTTTCAGACCCGCGAAGACTGCTGCTCATTTCTGCAAAGCTGCTTAATTCCTGGTCGTCTCAGTGAGGCAGGAATCGAGTCTCGTGAGGTCAAAAGGAAGGATTCACCGGAGAAAAAGGAGGCGTAATCAATCTGGAAGGCAATAACGCACATCCCGTGCCACTGCGACTTCTCCGCCTCAGGCTGGGAACGCCACCTCGGATTCGGTTATGATTTTCACATCGGCAAACCACCCTCAACCGTCCCCCCTATCGGAGAGCGATTATGCCAGCTGCTTCCTTCCAGACGTCTCGTCGAGGTTTTCTTCAGTCTGCTGCGGGAGCTGCGGCTCTCGCCACGTTCGGGTCGCCCGCCATTCTCAGAGCCAGTCAACTTGAGAAACTCAACGTCGCTTTCATCGCCGTTGGCGGACGCGGCGGACGGAACTTGAAAGAAGTGACCGCCGATCCAGATGTCAACGTCGTTGCTCTCTGCGATGTGAACGAACAGAACCTGCAGAACGCCGCCCGGCTCTTCCCCCAGGCCCGCAAGTACATCGACTTCCGCAAACTCTACGAAGACGGCACAGACGACATCGACGCCGTCGTCGTCAGCACGCCCGAACATACACACGCTTATGCGACGATGCCGGCTCTTCTTCGTGGGAAGCATGTCTATTGCGAGAAGCCGCTGACGCATAACGTCGAAGAAGCCCGGCTCATCACGCAGGCCGCCGCCAAGGCCAATGTCGCCACGCAGATGGGAACGCAGATTCACGCCGGCTCCAATTACCGCCGCGTGGTCGAAGCCATTCAGTCTGGTGCGATTGGCGATGTCACCGAATGTCATGTCTGGGTCTCGCGTGCCTGGGGACGCCAGTCGGCTGAAGACGCCGCGAAGAACAAGGACCGCGTGCATGTCATGGAGCGTCCGACTGAAGCCGATCCGATTCCCGATTATCTGAACTGGGACCTGTGGCTCGGCCCTGCGAAAGAGCGTCCGTTTAACAACGTCTACTTCCCCGGCCCGAAATGGTATCGCTGGTGGGACTTCGGCAACGGCACGATGTCCGACCTCGGCAGCCACTGGGTCGATCTCCCCTACTGGGCGATGCAGCTCGATGCTCCGCTGACTGTGGAAGCGTTCGGCCCGGAACCGCATCCCGAGATCGCCCCCGCTTCGATGCACGTGAAATACGAGTACGGCTCCCGCGGAAAGTTGCCCCCCTGTTCGCTCACCTGGTATCAGGGAGCCGACAAGCCGGAGATCTGGACAAAGGGCGAGATTCCGCAATGGGGCAACGGCGTGCTGTTCATCGGCACGAAAGGGATGCTGCTCTCCGACTACGGCAAACACGTCCTGCTGCCTGAAGGCGAGTTCAAGGACTACGAGCCGCCCGAGCAGTTCCTTGGCGACTCCCCGGGGCAGCATCAGGAATGGGTCAACGCCTGCAAGAACGGCACCCCGACCGGCAGCCCCTTCAGCTACGCCGGCCCACTGACCGAAGCCAACCACCTCGGCAACGTCGCCTTCCGAGCCGGCCAGAAGATTCACTGGGACGCCGAAGCGATGAAGGTGACCAACGTCTCTTCAGCCAACCAGTACCTCAGCAGAGAACCCCGAAAAGGCTGGAGCTTGAAGGGCTAAACCAATCATCGGGTGCCATGCCCACGCTCGCGTGGGCATGCGCTTTCCAATCACTTTCCAGAGCACCAACCATGAACACTACCGTTCGCCTCCCGCTGCTCATCCTCAGCTTCTGTTGTCTGATTGCGCAGGGCGTGTTCGCCGAAGAGACTCCCGCAGTCTCCCCCGAATCACTCCGAAACACGATCGCGAAGAGTCTCCCCTATCTTGAAACGGCTGGCGTCGCCTGGATTGAGGAGAAGGATTGCGTTTCGTGTCATCGCGTCAGCTTTCAGAGCTGGAGCTATAATGCCGCGGCTTCCCGGGGCTTTTCAGAAACCGAAGCCAGGGCCCGCACCTGGCTCGACTGGTCGGTAGCCAAGTCGCTGGAACCGAATCCGGAGACTGAAAAGATCTCCGGCGAGACTAACATCGATGGACTCTCTCAGCTTCTGCTCGGACATCGGGCCGGGACAGCCGTGCCGATGAAGGAGAACGAACAGCAGCAGTTCGTCGAACTGATTCTGAAAACTCAACTCGAAGACGGCTCCTGGGTTGCCGCCGGTCAGCTGCCGATGCAGAAACGTCCCAAACGCGAAACCGCCGAAGTGAGTACGATGTGGAACCTCCTCGCCCTCCACACGGCTGGTGACTCCACGGCAGTGGACGCGGCGATTGAGCGCGCCAAGGCGTGGATCGCTGAGGCCAAACCGGCTGTCAGCTCGGAATGGCACGCTGTCCGTCTGCTGCTGGCCGATATGGAGAACAACGAGTCGGTTCGCGAAATGGAGCTGGAACAACTGCGATCGCTGCAGCGGGAAGACGGCGGCTGGGGCTGGCTGATCGACGCCGAAAGCGACGCCCTCGCCACCGGCCAGGCCCTGTATGCACTCGCAGCCGTCGGCGTTGATTCGCAGGATCCGGCAATCGTCCGCGCTCAACAGTACCTCATCAACACCCAGACCGAAGACGGCTCCTGGCCCGTCCACGGCACCAAAACGAAGAAGAAGGATCAGGTGGAAGAAACCGCCACCTACTGGGGCACGGCGTGGGCGGTAATCGCTCTGCTCGAGACGATGGAGTAATCAGCCGTAGGTCAGGCACTGCCTGACGAGCACTGAACGTCGTTCGAAGCAATCGCGTCAGGCGGTGCCTGACCTACGAGAGCAACAATGGAATCGATTGGACAGATTCGCTGGTCAGGTCACGGTGCAGCCAGCTCCCGCTAGTACAATAACGTTTCGCAGAAAGGCAGATCGCTGCGATGAATCCAAACGATTTAATCGAACAATACTCGATCATGATCTATGAGCCTCCGTTAATTCACTCGCGCGAGGATGGCACGATTCGCGATCTCTCGAATCCCCTATCGGTCATCATGCTGATCATTGACTTCGATTCTGAAGTCTCGATAAATGGGATAAACAACTTTCTAGGCAACAGTACCGGGCGATTCGCTCATGAAATCGTTAGAGCCTTACAGATCATTGGTTGTGATCCCGAGGCCGCTCAACTTCAACAGATACTCGATATTGCCGAGACCGCTGGAATGACGCGTGAGGCCATCCAGCAGGAACGCTCCGGTCTGGGTCTGTTCGCGGTGACCAGTTTTTCCGAATTGCATGGCGACAAATGGGACGCAGCGTGCGCCGAAATCGACACGATTGAATCGGAGATCGACTATTCAAAAATTAGCCGCCATGCCACGAAATTCGTCGCGACTCATGCGGACGTGTTCGAAGCCGCCATTGGACATGCGAGCTGACGATGAAGGCTGAGAGGCAACCACGATCGCGACGACACAATCGGCGGGTGACACTGGCGTCTCGCCAGTGCGGCTTAACAATCAACCACATGATTGAATCGGTATCACATCCCATGAAGCACTGGCGGGACGCCAGTGGCACCCTTCGGACACTGCATCATCGAAATAAACATGCCCACGCGAGCGTGGGCATGGCACCCGGGTTTTCTATCCGACGGAATGCATGGCGGTGGTCAGGTGGGGTTCCGGGCTGATGAGCATGTCGAGGTCGAGGTCGGCGATGGAGTCGACGACGAGGTCCGGCTGGAAGGCGTAGTTCTTCAGGTCTTCACGACGGGTGCCGCCGCTGAGGACGAGAACGGTCTGGTAGCCGAGCTGGACACCGCCGAGGATGTCGGTTTCCATCGTGTCGCCGATGATCGTGGTCTGTGACGCCGAAAGTCCGAGTTCCTTGCGAGCCGAACGCATCATGATCGGGCTCGGCTTGCCGACGCTGAACGCTTTCATGCCGGTTGCCGATTCCAGCATGGCAACAATCGCCCCGCAGCCGGGACGCAGTCCATGTTGGGTCGGGCAGTTCGGGTCCATGTTGGTGGCGATCAGCTTGGCGCCGCCTTTGATCAGGTTGCAGGCTCGTTCGAGCATTTCCATCGTGAAGGTGCGACCTTCGCCGACCACGACGTAGTCGGGATGCGAATCGACGATCGAGTAGCCGACGTCGTGCAGAGCGCTGTGCAGTCCTCCTTCGCCGATGACATACGCCGTGCCGTTCGGCTTCTGTTCGGACAGAAACGTGGCGGTCGCCTGGGCGCAGGTGTAGACATGATAGTCTTCGACCGGCATGCCCATCCGCCGAATCTTCGTGGCGACATCTCTGCGGGTTCGCTGGCTGTTGTTGGTGAGAAACGAAAACGGAAGGCCAACGTCCAGCAGGTGGCCCACGAATTCGTCGGCTCCGGGAATCAGTTCGCTGCCTCGATAAATCACGCCATCCATGTCGAGTAACAGCCCGTGCTGAGAGGTCAGGGTCCTCTTCATATCCTTGCTCCTTGTCGCTTGCTCCGTTGTGGAAACGGAGCCCGTGTTGGTGGGGTGATGCCGGGGAGTCGCCGCATCACTGAGTGGGGAGGGAACGCGAGCACCGCGCCGTTGAGCAACAGACCTCATCGCAGATGGTGTGCCATCAACCGATGTTACCGACGCCTTACTGGCAGAATTATTTCTGAAGTCGTGTGATACGTGGGGTTTCGAAAAATTCCCGGATGCCTCCGACAGGAGGGCCCGACGCCGTCATCTGTTCAGGCGACGCAATTCATGTCGATACGTTTGCGTATCTGCGCGGACGTCTCCGCCCGGAATTGCGCAAGTCGATTCTGAAATCTGCCTGGCCGGAATCCGGCTGGTGCACGCGGTTCGGCCGCCTATGATGGGAGATTCACCTAGAGAAGAGGAGTCCCCAGTGAGTGCAGTCCCCTGGTTTGTCGCGGTCGGAGCGATTCTGATCATCCTTGCGCTCACATCCTCATTTTTGAGCCGCCTGCCGTTAAGCACTTCTGTGGTCTGTCTAGTTCTCGGAATCCTGCTCGGCCCGATGGGGATCGGACTGGTGGAGCTCGAACTGATTCGGGATGCCGCGTTGATCGAGCGGCTCACTGAAGTCGCGGTCATCATCTCTCTATTCGCGGCCGGCCTGCAGTTGCGGCTGCCATTCGACCGCCGGGAATGGGGCCTGTCGCTGACTCTGGCGACGCTGGGAATGGTGCTCACGATCGGTCTGATCGCCGGATTGGGCGTGTTGATCGGATTGCCGATTGGAGCAGCCGTCATTCTGGGAGCCGTGCTCGCCCCGACAGATCCCGTCCTCGCCTCCGACGTTCAGGTCAAGCATTCCACGGACGACGATCCGTTGCGGTTCGTCCTGACGGGGGAAGCCGGCTTCAACGATGGAGCCGCCTTTCCGTTTGTCATGCTCGGTCTGGGTCTGCTGGGTCTGCACGAACTCGGCGACTGGGGCTGGCGGTGGTGGATGGTCGATGTCATCTGGGCTGTGCTCGCGGGGCTGAGTATCGGGGCGGCTCTGGGAACCGCAGTCGGACATGTCGTGTTGTACCTGCGTCGTCAGGAGGAAGCTCTCGGTCTCAACAATTTCCTCGGCGTGGGGCTGATCGCGATCTCGTACGGAGCCGCTTTGTGGATGCATGCCTATGGATTCCTGGCCGTCTTTGCAGCCGGACTGGCGTTGCGACATCTCGAACGAAGAGCCGAAACCCAACCGCCGAGCGAGTCTCTGCGAAACGCCGCCGGAGCGGAAACCGAGGAGCAGCTCGCGACTGCGGAAGAAACGGCTCCGGCCTATCTGGCGGAGGCGATTGTGAACTTCAATTCGCATCTGGAACACTTCGCCGAAGTGACTCTCGTCATCCTGATCGGCGCATTGCTGCGACCAGAAATGGCGAGCTGGCAACTCGTCGCCACTGTCGCGGCAGTGATTCTCGTAGTCCGGCCAGTCGCCGTTCTGCTGGCAATTGCGGGCATGCCGATCCGACGGATTCAGCGAGCCTACATCGCCTGGTTCGGCATCCGGGGGATTGGCTCGATCTATTATCTCACGTATGCGATCGAACACGGCTTCCATTCCCCGCCGGTCGAAACGGTCGTCAATCTCGCCTTCGCCACGATCGCCACGTCGATTCTGGTTCACGGTATCACCGTCACCCCGCTGATGAACTTCTATAGCCGGCATACAGACGAAGACCAGTCTTCACCTGAGGAAGCCAGCGAAAAGTCGTGACCAGTCGGTTCGTGAGCGAGATTCGGTGAGCCGGGCTGCTGCTCGTCAAAGAAACACAAAGACGAGGTAGAAGCCGAAGGGAGAGAAGATCGTCAGCATGATCCCCACGAGGGTCAGCAGTCCGCTCGTCGGCCAGGAGTGATGCCACCGGTGAGCCCCCCACACTCCGAGGCCCCAAAATCCGAAAACAATGAGCGGGAACCCGCGATACAGGAACGGCATGTACTTGCCTTCCGGAAAGATCAGCATGAGCGCATACGGCGAGAAGACCATGAACGCTGCACTCGCCAGTGCCACCGGCAGAATCAGTATGGCTGACCAGAACAACGCCATCTGAGGGACTCGCTCGAGCCGATAATCGGATTTGCGAAACTTGATCATCTGAACTCCCCGGAACAAGATGGCTTCCGCAGATCGCCCGCAATCCCACCGAACTCCTTTCGCGGACCTTTCATCCTATCACAACACCCTTGCCCGGGGCCCGCCATTCCTGAACGATCCTCCATGAGCGGAAATGCCGCAGGCGTTCGGCATGCAAGATGCGTGTGCCGCTTCCAGAAGAAAGTAAGCGGTCTGTGAGGGATTGAGCGTCTCAATCATGCATTGAGGATAGGCAACGATGCCCGGGCGACTTGCTTTCTTCGACGAGGGCCGATTTCTTTTTCGCTTTTTCTGGACCTTCTATCAGGAGACCTACGGAATGACTGGCAAGTCTGCGGACATGGGCCGCACTCTCCACAAGCCCTCCGGCTTCACGCTCATTGAACTTCTAGTAGTGATCGCGATCATTGCTATTCTTGTCGCACTGCTCCTTCCGGCCGTTCAGCAGGCCCGCGAAGCGGCTCGACGGAGCTCCTGCAAGAACAACCTGAAACAGATGGGTCTGGCCCTGCACAACTATCACGATGTGCACAGCGTCTTTCCCTACTCGACCGCCAACGCCTCGTCCAACGCCGGCACGCCGACAGGCTCGAACGTGCTGAACCATTCCGGCTACGTGCTGCTGCTTCCGTACCTCGAGCAGCCGGCGCTGTACGATCAGTACAACCACAGCTGGGCCTATGGCATTCGCAATGAGAGCGGCGGCGTGGTGGCGGGCGGCACGGATCCCAACGTCAACACGAACCTGAATCTCTCGAAGACGCGGGTCGAAGTCTTCCTCTGTCCTTCCGATTCCGGTTCGGCTACGTATGGCTCGGCGAATGCCTCGTATGGCTGCGGCGTGACCGATTCCTACCGGGCCTCCTACGGATTCAGTGTCGCTTACGGCAATGGCGGCACGTTGTGGTCGTCGACCGGACAAACGACGCGGGCTCTGTTCGGACTCAACTCGCGGAGCAAGATGCGGGACATCAAAGACGGGACATCGAATACGGTCGCCTTCGTAGAAACGACCCTCGAAGTCGACGATGGTGAAACGCTCTCATGGGGCTGCTCCTCGCACGTGGGACAAGGCGTGAACCTGACCGCTTCGCGAGGCATTAACAACTTCCGCTGCTGTTCCTGGCGGACGCCGCCCGATCAGCAGTATCAGTACGGCCGCAACGGAGAATGGGGCGAACCCGGCTCGCTGCATCAGGGAGGCATTCAGGTCGCCCTGGCCGACGGTTCTGTCCGCTTCATTTCGGAGAACATCGACACCAACACGCGACGCTATCTGGCCCGCATTGCCGATGGCCAGGTGATGGGCGAGCTGTAATTCGAGCAGCGATCCCCGTAACACTCCTTTGATGACCGACCGCTCCCCGCTGGCTGCATCCCCGCCAGCGGGGAGTCTTCTCTCTGACCTCTGTGAAGACAAAGAATCGCTCCATGGTTTCCTTCGCCCACTCCCACCGCCTCGTGTTGGCCTGTTTCACCCTGATCTTCCTGACCGGCTGCTTTGCTTCGGAAGAGACCGGCCCGGAGAAGATCCTCATCCCCGTCACGGGCACCATTCTGCTCGATGGCGAACCGCTCGCGAACGCAGCCGTCAATTTCCAGCCCACCAAAGGGACGACCACTCAAGGCGCGTACGGCGTCACGGACGCAGCGGGCAAGTTCACCGCGAAGCAGTACTCGCAAACCGAAGGCGTGGAGCCGGGAACGTATAGCGTGACCTTCTCCAAAATCGCGATGCCCGACGGCAGCCCGATTCCCGAAGGACAGACCGCCGCCGACGTCGGAGCCGTCGAAAGCCTGCCTCCCCATCTCACGGCGGCCAGCGAAACCGGCAGCAAGTACGTCCTGACCGTCGCAGCCGAACCCGTCCTCGCCGACTACGAACTCAAATCCCGCCCGTAAAGTTCGCTGCAGCCGCCCCCACAATGTCGGTTCTGGCGTTCAGCTCGAGGGCGTATCGACTTAGCGCTCGCGCCAGAGGATTGCTTCCGGGAGGTTCATCGAACGCCACGTCTCTTCGATCTCGTTCCGGAAGCGGCTGGCATCGACCGGGTAGCCGCGAGTGGCTCTCACGGCTGGACAGTGTTCGCTCCAGTAACGGTTGAACTGTTCCATGCACAGCTCTCTCACGTACTTGGCCATCATCGAAGCGACGGCGACCGGAAGGTAGCGTTCGCTGTTCACGGAGAAGGACAGAGAGATGTTCTGGCAACGATACCGACTCAACTTCTGCGACTCCGCTTCGGTCATGAAAAAGTGATCGGGAAAGGCTTCGGTCAGATAAGGCAGGTATCGATTCCGTCCGCCATGTTTGTCGGCCATCACTTCGACCTTCGCCGCGTCGTCCGGCCAGATGTTCTGCAGCAGGGCGAGTGTTTCCCGGGTGAGGACTTCGCTCTTGTTGCCATACTTCACGGTCAACTCGTTAAAGACCTCTGGACAAACCACCCGCACCCGAACGGCTTCGAGCCGAACGCGCGACTGTGTGAAACCGCGGCGAACCGTTGAAGAGGCCAGAGATATCTCCGACTCATCAGCCGCCAGTGGCAAACCGAAGTCTTCGCACTGATACCAGGGCTGCCGGTCGAACGCATGGGGCAGGGAACCTCCCAGCAGCGTGCTCACCAGCCCGGCGAAACCAAGTCGATCGGTCGGGTTTTGCACGGGGACATCGAGGGCATGGAACAGACTCATGACGGACCGTTCAAGCGCAGCCAGTCCGCGGCTCGAGGAATAAACCTCTTTGGAGTCGCCGACATGCAGTCGGGAATCGTCACGGGAGGGCCGGTTGGTCAGCACCTGCTCCAGTTTTTCCCAGAGCGAGTCGACAGGCAGTCGCGCTGGAACTGACCAGAGTGTGGCTCCGATCACCAGCGGCCCCAACTTCGGCCCGTAACCAGCCTCATCCAGGCCGATGAGATAGCGTTTATTAGGCGCAGCAACGGTGCTCATCGACTCACCGCCTTTCGCCAGAGAATGCGGTCAGGGCGTTTGCAGTCGCAGCAGGCCGACGGCTCCGAACTGGGGCTCAGCTGTCGTCTGGCCGTTCCAGCTTTGAACCCCTTCACCCGGCAGAATTCGTGAGAGCGAAACTGCCCACACGGGATTGCGAGCGCCTCCCGGCGGTTCGAGTTGAGCCCGCGGGATGGCGATTTCGACCTGCCAGCTCTCGGTGTCACCATCACAGGCGACGTACCATTCCGGATTCCAGCTTTCATCCTGTCCACAACGTTCCTTCGTGTATCCTCGCTGATCGACTTCGAACACGTACGACGTCTGATAGTCCCGATCGACATCAATCGAGAACTGCAATCGGTCGAAGCCACTCAGATCGGCATCATAGTAGCGTCCCCCTCGGATCGGCAAATCGTCCGGAAGATTCGGCCGCCGCGGAAAGCGTCCCGCCACGTAGAAGTACTCTTCATCGAACGTGCAGAGCACAATCGGCGTTTCTTCGCCGGGGGCATTCATGAGCGAAGGCTGCCCGACAGTTGGTTTCAGACGGAGTTCTTCCGCGGTGACCCAGCATTCTTCGGTGATCTCGGCGTCCAGTCGTGGCGGTTTCGTCGCATTCAGGCAGAGGCTGAACACGCCGGGTGGCAACCCCTGCTGACTCTGCAGCCAGAACTCGCCCACGGCGATGCGAAGACGCGGGTTGCGGATCTGTCGTTCATCCAGTTCTTCGACGAGCAGAAAGTGCCCGTACAAGTCGTTGGCGGCCCGCTCGGCTCCCTGTTCGCGAAGAAGGGCGGCGAGAGGAAACTGCACTTCAGCCGTGGCGGCGACCTGGGGATGGTCGCTTTTCAGAAACTCATAGAGCGCGACTGCTCGCTGTCGCCAGGTGGCTTCCCAGGCCGACTTCTCCTGCTGGCTGCCACTGGAGAGGGAAGCCGCGACTTCCGAGGTGGAAACGGCCGGGGTGACAGGATCCAGTGAATCATCGATCTTCTCGCCGGCAACCTGTTCGATGCCGGAAGAACTCCTGGAGGGAGTCGACGTCTGAAATTCGTTCCGCAGTTTGCCAGCGCCGCGTCCCTGGAGTCGAAGTTGCCGCATCTCCCGCGAACTCCAGAACTGAATCAACTCGAGTGCAGCTGTTCCGGCCAGAGGCTGGGCGGGGTAGTCTTCGACAATGCGGGACAGGACCGCTTCGCAGTAGTCCCAGTCGTGATTCGTGCGATACTCGCAGGCGAGTTCGTAGAGTTGCGTTGCCGCCTGTTGTGGCGTCATGCCTCGCACGAAGTCGTTGAGCTGAGCGATGGTCTGAGCAGCGGTCTGCTCTTCGGAAAGATTCTTCTTGACGTACGCATGCAAGTTCCGCTGGCGGCGGGCCACTTCCTCGCCCCGCTGATCCGCCTCGTCGGTGGGGAGGAGGACTCTCCGGGCATCGCTGCCGGGACCGAGTACGATTCCGGTAAACAGATCGTGCATTCGCAGATTCTGAGGAATCGGAGTGAGGCTCGAAACGGCGTAACTCTCGAACAGGGGCGGCAGTGCTTCGGGACCGCCGGTCATGCGGAATGCAGGAACCGCTGCCGAACGGACCGACTGCTTCAGTCGCGGCAGGTACTCGCTATTGTCCAGCACAAGGTCGCCCCCCTGACCGGATCGATTCCGCAGAACGACCCGGGCGACCGGCCATGGATCCAGCCCGGTCATGGTTTTGAGTTGAGGCACAGCTGTGGGATCTCCAGCCATGCGGATGGCATTCTCCAGAGCCTGCTGCATCATCTTGCCGGCCTGATCGTTTTCGACCGGAGCATCCAGGACGACGACGGTCGGACGATACGTTCTCAGATCGCGAACGAGATGGATCAGGACCTGTTCGGAGAGCAGTCCGTCTGTCGCCTGATTCCAGCGGGAAATCAACTGCTGTTGATTTTCTCTCAACTCGGGAAGATCCAGTGGCAGCGTCCAGCCGGTCAGGCTTGTGCTGCCCGCCGAGATCTGGTTGGCCGTTTCGAACCGCAACGACGTCGCAACCGCCTGTGGGGTCTCTTCTCGGTCATTTGCCGAAGACAACGCCACGATGCCGGACCGATACCCATGATGCCCGCTGTAGCGAGCGATCAGACTGAACGAGGACTCATCGGGAACAGTCGCAAACTGCAGCAGCGCCAGTCGCCGCGACGGACCACCGGCGAGTTGCCAGGTGCTGCCTCCATCGGACGTCTTCACCACGGTTCCGAGCTCGCCGACTGCGTAGCCGTGGGAATCGTCGACGAACGTGATCGCATTCAATGGGACTGTGGAGGGCGTCGGCACCATTTGCCAGGTCTGTCCGCCATCGGTCGATCGCAGGATGGCACTGCCAGGGTGCCCGACCATCCAGACCGAATCGCCGCGGACAGCCACGTCGCGGAAGTCCATGATCCGCTGCAACTCTTCAGGGATTTCTCGCGGAGGATCCTGCCAGGAAGCGCCGCCGGGTGAGTAGCGGATCAACCCGCCCTGACCAACCAGCCAGCCTCGGGCCGAGTCGTCGACGGCGACTGATCGAATCGCCTTGTGGCCCCAGTTGATGCCGGGGTCGAGAAACAGCTGATTGCCGCCGAACAGTGCCACGCGACCCTGTTCACCGACCAGCACGCCGCTCTCATGATCGGTGAAACTCCCGGCCAGCCAGCGGAACTGACGAGGATGTTGAACACCACGCCAGGTCTTGCCGCCATCGGAGGTCCGCCAGATGCCCGACGGATTCTGCGGAGAGGGCTCTCCACAGACGACGCCGTGACTGAGATCGAAGAATTGCAGATGCTGCACGTAGCCGAGATCGACGGGGGCCTGGATCGACCATGTCTCTCCGCCGTCGCGCGTTGCCAGAACGCATCCCTGGGTCGTGCGTCCATCCGCGGAGACCGCTCCCCCGGCAACCCAGCCGATGCGATCGGTCAGGAACTGGACCGCCTTCCAGTCGCAGGCCACGGGAGTCGGCAACAGCGTCCATGTCTGACCGCCATCGGTGGTTTTTCGAACCGTTCCCCGTGTGCCCACCGCGAAGCCGAGCGATGGACCGACGAAGGAAACATCGTGCAGAGTCGCATCGTCCTGCAGCACGATTTCTTCCGGCGTCAGCGGAGGAGCCGTCGATTTGTCGGCGGCGGCCAGCGGAACGGAGCAGAGACAAAGAAATAGCAGCAGCCAGCTGCCAGGCCGGGCACGTCGTCCATGACCATGCATGAGTTCTTACTTTCCGGTGCTCCCGAACCGGCCCGGTTCGTCCATCCTGACAGACCAGACCGTTTCGTTTATGGAGAAGTGTGATTCAGAGTTCGCTGATGTCGGGAGTATTCATCATTTCTTCGTGTCCACGAAGTTCGAGGACGGCGCGTTTGAGATAGCGGCGGCCTTCGTCGAAGCGAGGAATCTGGGCCCGGAACTGATCGTAGTTCTGGGCGATCAGGTCGGGACGATTCTCTCCATCGATCAGCGATCGCGTCAACGCGAGCAGTGCCGGCTCCATCTTCTCACGAATGTCCTCGGAGACATGCCGAGCCGCATTTCGAAGAGCTTTCGTCAGCTTCAGTACGTCCTCACGGTCGGCCTTCCGATCCGCTTCCGACAGCTGCCGCATCGCCGTCGAACATTTCTTATGGGACAACTGCGTGACATCAACCAGCCGCCCGAACGGGTTCTGCGTCGATGTGGAGCTGATCTCCCGCTCCTGAGCTTTCTTCAGTCCCCGGCTTGCCGCCTCGAGTTCCGGATTGATTGCCAGAGCCGCCTGATAATGGGCAATCGCCAGACGATTGTTGTTGAGATCCAGATACGCGTTCGCCAGATTCAGATGAGCCTGATCGAACTGTGGATTGAGCTTGATCGCTTCCTTATACGCCGGAACAGCCAGTTCCGGATGCCCGGAGTTGCGGTGCGCAAAGCCCAGGTTGTAGTAGGCATCGAAGTTCTGCTTGTCCCGCTGAATCGCTTTCCGCAACGCAGAGACTGCTTCCGGATACTGCTTAAGACGATTGTAAACCGCACCCAGATTGGTCAGCGGTTTGGAACTCGTGGGATCCTCATCGGCAATCTGCTGATAACAGGCACACGCCTGCGCAAAATCTTTGGTGCGGAAGTAGCACATCGCACGCATTTCGAGCACATCGAGCATCTCGTGAGCAGGCAGTCCGCTCACCGCGTCGAGCACCTCCAGTGCTTCCGCGTATTGACGCTGACGTATCAGCGTCATCGCTTCTGTTTTCGTCTGTTCCAGCATGCCGGGTGCCATCGATTCTCCCTGAGTGAGCACACAGACCGATCAATCAGCACGACTTGACAATGTGCGGACTCAACCTGCCGGAGGCGAGTCACGGGCAATGTAGACGCGATATGAAATAATAAGCGTCTACAAATGCGTTGTAAATCAGTGTTCGCCGCGAACGCCCAATTTCGGACGGAGTTTCGCCTAAACTCCTGTTGTGGAGGACTTTAGTGCGCTGAACAAAGGGTTCCGGGGCGAACTCGTGGCGGAGTATAGTGGAAGTTCGCACATTTGGGCAAAGTGAATTTTATCGCGGTTCGATCCGATCCTTGCCGACCCACTTCCTCAGCACTTCTGGCACCACAACACTGCCATCGGCCTGCTGATTGTTTTCCAGCAGAGCGATCAAGGCTCGCGTCACCGCAACGGCGGTCCCATTCAGGGTGTGCACGAACTGAGTCCCCTTCGTGCCCTGCGTCTTGCAGCGGACATTCAAGCGGCGGGATTGATAATCCGTGCAATTCGAGCAGCTCGTGACTTCGCCATATTCGCCAGACTCCCCTCGTCCTGGCATCCATGCTTCGAGGTCGAACTTGCGATAAGCCGGGCCGCCCATATCGCCGGTTGCGATATCGAGCACGCGGTAGGGAATTCCCAGACCCTGGAAAATCTCTTCCTCGATTTTCAGGATCTGCTGGTGGAACTCGTCGGACAGCTTCGTGTCGGGAGCAGTGAAGCCGAAGATTTCGACTTTGGTGAACTGGTGCACGCGGTAAATCCCGCGGGTTGCCCGTCCATGAGCGCCGGCTTCGGTGCGGAAGCAGTGCGAAATCCCGGCGACTTTAATCGGCAGTTTGTCGACATCGAGCGTCTCGTCCTTGAGCATCCCGCCCAAGGTAATCTCGGCCGTGGCGACCAGATTCAAATCGGTATTCTCGATCGAGTAGATCTGGGCCTCGTCACCGCGGGGATTGAAGCCGACCCCTTCGAGCACCTCATCGCGGGCCAGGTCGGGGGTTGTCATGATCGTAAAGCCCTCGGCCAGCAGCTTTTCGACAGCATACTGCACCAGAGCCAGTTCGAGTAGAACGGCTTCGTTCTTCAAGAAATAGAAGCCATGCCCGGCGACCTTGCCACCTGCATTCAGGTCGAGTAGATCGAGCTTCTCCGCGATGTCGACGTGATCGAGCGGCTTGAAATCGAACTGCGGTTTGTCTCCGACTTCCCGAACCGTGACCGAGTCATCCTCGCTGCGACCGACCGGGGCGTCGGGATGCGTCATGTTCGGAATCTGTGACTGGATTTCCCGCAGCTTCTGCTCGACCTCTTTCTGCTGTTCTTCAACCTTGCCGACCTGCTCGCGGAGTTCTTTTCCCTGAGCGATCAACTGCGGCTTCTCGTCTTTCGAGGCCTTCGGAATGCGGCTGGAGACTTCCTTCTGTTCGGAACGCAGTTTGTCCCCGCTGGTGATCAATTCGCGGCGCTGATCGCGGAGTGCAATCAGAGCGTCGAGGTCGACACGGATGCCACGGTTTTCACAATTCTGGCGAACCTGGTCGAGTTCATCACAGATAAACTGCAGATCGAGCATGATACGTTTTCAACTGGTGAGCAGGCGTGAATAAAAACAGCCGCCCCCGCGGGCAGCAGTGAGCCCGGATTATGGCAGACACCCGCCCGCCTGTCACCACTGGTTCGCCGTCGCATCAAATTCAACTGACCTGAACCGCGCCAGGCCGCGAGAGCGAATTCGAAATCCAGATGCAGACGACTGCAGGAGAAGCTCGAAAATGCGCTAAAACGAACCGGCAATCTGCTGCAGAGCGTCCGCCAGTTTCTCAATTTCTGATTCACTCGTCGTGCTGCCAAAGCTGATCCGCACAGTTCCTCCCAGCTCGGCTGTTCCCAGCCACTGGTGAGCCTGCGGGGCGCAGTGAAACCCGGTGCGGACTTCGATCTGGAAGTATTCATCCAGAATCGTGCCGACAACCCGCGGATCCTGCCCCTCGACATTCAGGCTGAGGACGCCGACTCGCAGTTCCCCGGGAAGGTCGGGGAGAGAGACTGTCACGCCCGGAATCCCCTTGAGCCGGTCGAGGCAGAACGCAGTCAACTCCCGCTGATGAGCGGCGTCGTCCGCGATCGATTCCGGCGACATTGCTTCGAGCGAGGCGGCCAGCCCGATCAGTCCCGGCACGTTTCTGCTGCCCGACTCGTAACGATACGGCAACTCCGCCGGCTGCACCGCCTGTTCACTCTGCGTTCCGGTGCCGCCGAACTGCAGGGGAGGAATCCGGTCTTCAAGGCCCGGCTGCAGGTAAAGAAACCCGGTCCCGAGTGGAGCGAGTAATCCCTTATGACACGGAGCGGCCAGCAAGCTGCAGCCCATCTCCTGCACATCGATCGGCAGATGCCCAACCGTTTGAGCCGCGTCGATCAACGAAAGGATCCCGCGCTCCTTCGCCAGCTGGCAAATCTCGCCGACCGGCTGAATCACGCCCGTGACATTCGAGGCATGCACGCAGCAGATCAGTTTCGTCTCAGAAGTGATCGCCGCTCGAACATCGCCGGGATCAGTTCGCCCATCCGCTCCCGGCTCCACTTCAGTGATCGTCACCCCGCGATCCGCAGCAGCGGCGAGAGGGCGCAGCACCGAGTTGTGCTCCCAGCTTGTGACAATCACATGGCCCGGCTCCTGGCCCAGACAGCCGAGCGCCAGATTGAGAGCTTCCGTTCCACTGGTGGTGAAGACCACGCGATCGGCCGATTCCGCATGAATCAGCGACGCCAGCTTCTTGCGTCCGCCCTCAATCTCCTGCCCGATCGTGACGGCTCTGCGATAACTTCCGCGGCCAGCCGAAAGCCCTTCCATCTGCAGATACCGGGCAATCCGCGCAGCAACACGCTCCGGCTTCGGGGCACTCGTGGCGGCATGATCAAGATAAATGACATCGTCCATGCCGGCATTCTAGTGAGCACCTGGTCAAGGGGCGAGAACCAACCGGGGATGGCACAGAGATTCATCTCTGCGTTGCCCAGCAACAAGCGGCTTGTCTTTAGCTTTCTCCGAACACCTGGCCGTTTCTGTCCACGATCGATCGCGCCGTTTCAAGCAAGAAAATCGGGCCGTGACAGTCATCGGTCGTGCGAGCGAGAAATAAATTACGTCGCCGTGCCGGGTGCCATGCTTGCATCGCGAAGCAGGGCAAGCATGCCAGAAACGTCAGCTACTTCCAGAACTGATGAGGGACCGTCGTCACACGACGAAACGAAACGAGTCGAGTCATAGTAGCTTCCTCCGACCCCAACTCTCAAAGGGCGTCCATTGGGCATGCTTGCCCTGCATCTTCAATGCGATGCAAACATGGTCCCCTTGGGCGAAAGTCGCAACGTCTAGCTGATAATCTCATGCACGACGTTACCGTGGACATCGGTCAGGCGCATATCCCGGCTGCTGTGGCGGACGGTGAGGCGTTCGTGGTCGATGCCGAGCAGGTGCAGCATGGTCGCGTGCAGGTCGTGAATCTGCAGTTTGTTTTCGATCGCGTAGTAGCCGTATTCGTCGGTCGCACCATAAGCCATGCCCCCTTTGACGCCGCCGCCAGCCATCCAGACGGTGAAGCCGGACGGATTGTGATCGCGGCCGTTGGTGCCCTGGGCCATCGGCGTGCGGCCGAATTCGCCCGCCCAGATGACGAGCGTTTCATCGAGCATGCCCCGCTGCTTCAGATCTTTCAGCAGTCCGGCGATCGGCTGGTCGACCGCCAGGGCGTTGTTCTCGTGGCCCTCCTTCAGCCTGGAATGCTGATCCCAGCGATCGCCACGAACAGCCGGGCAGGTCAGTTCGATAAAGCGGACGCCCCGTTCCACGAGCCGGCGGGCGACCAGGCATTGATGGGCGTAAGTCCGCGTCTGCGGGAACTCGGCTGTCAGGCCGTAGAGCTCCTGCGTCTCTTTCGACTCGCCGGTGATGTCCATCAGCCCGGGAACCGAAGTTTGCATGCGATAGGCGAGTTCATAGTTGGCGATGGCCGATTCAATCGCATCGTGCGGGCCGGTCTGTTGCAGCAGCGCATTGTCGAGCTGACGCATCAGGGCCATCTTCCGCTGCTGCCGATCGGACGACGTTTCCCGAGGCACGATATCGGCGACCGGGACCGAGCCCTGCTTGAAGAGCGACCCCTGATAAGTGGCCGGCAGGAAGCCGTTGTGAAAACAGTCGAGTCCACCCGGCGGAATCAGTCCGCCATTCAGGACGATGAAGCCGGGCAGATTCTGCGATTCGGTGCCAAGTCCGTAACAGGTCCACGCTCCCATACTCGGCCGCCCCTGCAGGCCGTGGCCGGTGTGCAGGAAGTAGTTGGCGTTGGTGTGCTCGGGGAAAGCCGAGGTCATCGAGCGGATGATGCAGAGGTCATCGATGCATTCGGCGGTTCTGGGAAACAGCTCGCTGACCGGCAGCCCGCTTTCGCCGTAGTTGCGGAACTTCCAGGGGGACTTGAGCACCTTGCCGATGTTGTCGAACTGCGTCGCCTGCACCTTGGCTTTGATCGGATTGCCGTGCTCTTTCTCGAGCAGCGGCTTCGGGTCGAACGAATCGACCTGCGACACGCCGCCGTCCATGTAGAGAAAGATGACGCTCTTCGCTCGCGGCGTGTGGTGCGTTCCGGTGGTCCGCAGATCGCCCGCGGCGAACGCATCACTCATGAGCGCACTCAGAGCAGCCGCCCCGAAGCCGTTCGCCGACTTCTGCAGGAACTCCCGTCGCGGCATCGCTGATCGAAATCTCATCTCAACACCTCAGCTTGTCTCAATTTGTAGACTGGGATCGCCGCAGGCGGATCCCGGCCATTGTGCGTTCAATCTCAGTGTGGAATGTCTTGTTGCGCATGCCCACCCGATTGGGGGTGCGGTCTCTGTTGTCTATCGAATGAACATGAACTCCTTGGCGTTCATGAGGACCTGGCAATAGTCCTGCCAGACTTCCCGCTCGGTTCGGCCGGCTGCCAGTTCGTCTTCGATAAACTGGCGTCCGGTGTTCACTTCGATCTCGGTCGGCTTTCGACTGTAGGCGGTCAGATACAGGTCGGTGATCCGCTGTTCGAGCGGACGTTCCGGCTGTTCGAGCACGTTCATGGCCCACAGATCGGCCTGCAGCCAGGCGAACTCGTTATTCATCATCACCAGGGCCTGAGCGGGAACATTCGAGACGCTCCGACGTCCGGTGGTGGTCAACGGGAGTGGATAGTCGAACGCGAGGAACATCGGCGAGAGGAAGTTCCGACGGACTTCGAGATAAATGCTGCGGCGGTTGCTGCCGTTCAGCGGGCCGGAGGCCTTCGGGCGTCCTCGCCCCTGCATGAAGGGGGTGAGATACGTGGGAACCGGCGGGCCAAACTGCGTTTCATCGAGAGTCCCGGCGACGGCGAGCATCGAATCGCGAATCGCTTCGGCACCGAGCCGACGAACCGGCATCCGATGCAGGAGCACATTCTGGGGATCGGCTTCCTGGCAGTCGGGGCGAATGTCGCTGCTCATCTGATAGGTGGCGGTCGTCATCAACTCGCGATGCAGCCATTTCAGAGAGCGGCCATTCTTTCGGAATTCGATCGCCAGCCAGTCGAGCAGTTCCGGATGCGAGGGCGGCGTTCCCATTCGCCCGAAATCGTCTGGCGTAGGGACGAGTCCGCGACCGAAGTGATGCTTCCAGATGCGGTTGACGATGACGCGATCGAAGAGGGGATTCTCCGGCGAGGTCATCGCTTCGGCCAACTGCAGCCGTCCGCTCTGATCGGCTGGAATGTCTTCGGGCGTGCCGCCGAGCACGCTGAGAAACTGTCGGGGAACTTCGTCGGACGGCTTGCCCGGGTTTCCGCGAATCAGCAGCGGGGAATCGATCGGGCTACCGTCGACCATGGCGACGCCAAGGACCGGAGTGTCGAGCTGCTTCTCCAGCGATGTCCGTTCGACATACAGAGCATCGAGCCATTCCGGTCGTGGCTGCGTCATGTCGCCGGTCTGCTGCTGATCGAGCAGGCCATTGACCAGATCGATCGCGAGGGCATCCGGCTGCTGGCCGCTGCCGGCCATCGTTCGTACCTGTTCAAGACTCCCCGAAACCAGTTCCGCGAAGGCGGTGCGAAACGCCGCCGGAGAATCGATGGCGGGATTGTCGAGCAGGGCGATCAATTCCTCATGAGCAGGAGTGACCGGAGTCTGGCCATCTGAAAAGCGGACTTCATCAACGGCCAGATGACCGCGGTCTTCGTCCATGAACTCAATGTAGGCCCGGTGTCCGACCCACTTCGAAACATCCTGCCGTGTCCAGTGCGGTTTACCGTTGGCTTCGACCTTCAACGAGAGTTGACCGTAAATGGGCGAGCGCGCCTGCTGGAAACAGTCGATGACGAGATGGATCTGACCATCCTTGAGTCGGCCGTCGTGCCGAACTTCGGTCAGGCGACTGCCGTTGGTTCGTGTGACATGGTAATCGATGAACGGCTTGTCGATGACAAAGGTCGGTGTCCGCAGGACGCCGTACGTCAGGCCGCTGGCGGACCCGGAGTGAACCTGATGCCGCGGCACGATCCGCTCGAGTGGATGCCACGGGTCGGCGGAAAACAGGAAGTCAACTCGATCCCCGGTCGCCGCGAACGACTGTCCCTGCGGAATCCACGACGTCGGCATCCCCGTTCGGAAATCCTCGTAGACGCTCGACTGCTTCTCGTAGGCGGCACAGGCGGCGTTGTGCTCCCGCAATTGCCGGAGCAGTTTCTGCTTCGCATTCTGGAACTGCTTGCCGTCATTCAGGGAAGCGAGTCGCTTCCAGACGGTCCACGGCTGCGACAGATCTTTGGCCGCCGGGTCGGCGATCGCAAAGCCTTCGAGGTCGGCCGGCATGGTGTTTCGGAGTTGTGCCACCGCATGATCGAGCACCTTCCCTTTGTGCTCTTCCTTGAGCTGAAGCATGCGGATCACCGTCGCATCGAGCGTCTCGGCGTCGCGGAGATCGACATAACTGCGGCGGGAACTCTCGAGGATCCCGGCCATCGCGTAGTAGTCGCTGGTGGGGATCGGGTCGAACTTGTGATCGTGACAGCGGGCGCAGGCGACCGTCATGCCGAGGAAGGTTTTCGTCAGCACATCAATCTGGTTGTCGAGCAGATCGCACTGCTCGGCTCGGATATCGACCGGGGAGTGTTTGGCCTGTCCGAACCAGTAGAAGCCGGTCGCGAGAATCGATTCATTCAGTCCCGTTTCCGGATCGAATCGTGGTTCGGTCAGCAGATCGCCGGCAATATGCTCGCGGGCAAACTGATCGTACGGGACATCGTTATTCAAAGCCCGAATGACGTAGTCGCGATACCGCCAGGCTTCGTTGATGAGATAATCAAACTCGTGCCCCATCGTCTCGGCGTAACGGACGAGATCGAGCCAGTGCCGTCCCCAGTGTTCGCCATAGCGGGGAGAAGCCAGCAACTCCGCGATCAGCTGTTCGTACGCCTGCGGATCGTCGCTGTTGAGAAATCGTTCCCGCTGCCCGGCGGTGGGCGGAAGTCCCGTCAGATCGAACGTGGCACGACGCAGCAGCAGTTCCCGACTCGTCGGCTC
Source organism: Rubinisphaera margarita (assembly GCF_022267515.1). NCBI lineage: Bacteria > Pseudomonadati > Planctomycetota > Planctomycetia > Planctomycetales > Planctomycetaceae > Rubinisphaera > Rubinisphaera margarita. Next base: position 290,294 of record NZ_JAKFGB010000009.1, read on the forward strand.
GGAAGGGGACAGCTCCGCCTCCTCCAGCTTTCGCAGGATAAACGCGTCAATCGGGTGGCTGCTCCACTCCTGCTGAGCTGGCTGAGGGATCGCCGGCATCTTCGGCGGATAGAGCGACCAGTGATCGGGTGACGCGGGATCGAATCCCTCCTCCGCGGCTTCGACCGGTTCATCGCCGCCCGGCCAGACGGCTCCGTTCGCGATCCACTGCGTCAGAATGCCGATTTCTTCGTCGGACAGTTTGCCATCCGGCGGCATCTGGTAGCCGTCCGGATCGTAGCTGATGGCGAGAACAAGTTCGCTTTCGTCGGGTTTTCCGGGAACGATCGCCGGACCGGTGTCGCCCCCTTCAAGCAAACCATGTCGCGAGTCGAGCCGGAGGCTTCCTTCCTGTTCGTCGACGCCATGACAGGACTGGCAGCGTTCGATCAGCAGCGGACGAACGTGCTTCTCGAAAAACTCGATCTGGGCAGCGTCCTGTTCCTCGGAAGCGGCGCACCACGACAGCGGCAGCGCGAGCAGACAGAGAAGCAGACAGGCAGAAATACGCATTGCGGGGAATCCTCAAACCGGGAAGCAGTTCCGGAGAGCCAGGCGGGAGTGCTAGTCTTGACTATATCGGAACGAGGGTGTCAGATCGAGGCTTTCTTATTCGTTCCGGTTGATTTCCGATTCCCCAGGCGCACAAAAAGACCCTTCCGATTCGCGTGGCATCGGAAGGGCTTCGTTTATTTCAGGGATCAGCGGCTCGGATTATTTACCCTGAGCGACGCCAATGACTCCGACAGCGACGCGGGGACCGGCGTCTCCGGACGGCTGGCTCTTCAGGTCGTCTTTGCCAGCGTGAACGACGATCGAGCGACCCAGCGTGAAGTGCAGGTGCAGGCCTTTGGCTTTGATGTCGACTTTGGCGACGCCATCTTCGCCGGCGGTGATATTACCGAGGTCACCGGCGTGATGTTTGTCATCGCCAGGGCCGCCGTGGTCATGTCCATCCGGGTTGAAGTGGCCACCGGCCGAGGTGCCGTCCGGCTTACGAAGATCGCCGAACTCGTGAATGTGGAAGCCGTGCTCGCCCGGAGTCAGTCCGTGGACTTCGCCCCAGACATGCACGTAGCCGTCCTTCTTGGTGAGCATGATCAGCCCTTTGACCTTGTTGCCTTCCGTCGGCGCGAGCACGGCGACGGCTTCGGTCGGCATCGGAGGGGCGCCTTCGGCGTGAGCGTGGGCATCCTTCGGCTGAGCCTGAGCAGCGGCCGGCAGTGCCAGAACCGCGAGGGTAAGAGCGAGTGCGAGGTGTTTCATCATGAGCGTAGTCTCCTGTCATCGGGTCTCAAAAGTGAATGGACTTCCGGTCAGCATAGTGGACTGGTACAGCAAACCATACCGACGCGGCGAGTTTCCAGAGATTGTTCGAAGCGTGGACGTTTCTCTCCGTTCATTCTGATTCGTCGTCTCGCGGCGCCAAGCCGGGGAGTGCTTCCACGGGCGGAAATTGCGCGACTTCCCCAGAACGGCAGGGGATTGAGAAACGGTCTGGCAGCAGCGGCTCTACTCGTTTCCGACCGCTTCAGCGGCTGCGACGGCAAGCTGGTCGCAGCGTTCGTTTTCGGGATGTCCGACGTGTCCCCGGACCCAGGTCAGCTTGACCTTATGCTTGTTGAGCAGGGCATCGAGCTTCCGCCAGTGCTCTTCGTTCTTGATCGGCTTCAGGCGGCCTTTTTCTTTCCGCTTCCAGCCGTTCTTCTTCCAGCCGGCGAGCCATTCGGAGCAACCCTTGGCGACATACTGGCTGTCGGTGACCACTTCCACGAAGACGGGCCGCGTGAGCGCCTCAAGGCCTTCGATGACGGCCTGCAGTTCCATCTGGTTGTTCGTGGTGACGGCGGCGCCGCCGGAAGCTTCGCGTTCCTGACTGGTCGGCACGTGTCTGAGGACGTACGCCCAGCCGCCGCGGCCCGGATTGCCTTTGCAGGCTCCATCGGTAAACAGCAGGACCACCGGCTCGGACGAGTCAGCCGGGGTGTCGGCAGATGAGGTCATGACAGCGAACCTGCTTTCAGCAGCAGATGTCAGCAGGGAAGACGTTCAACGGGAACCGTGAGCGCGACTGCACTTCAGATTCGACGTTCGCAGCAGCAAACGCGACGAAGATGAACAATCGACTCCCATGCGACTGCACAAAGGCCTGCAAGGCCTAACGTTCTCGGAACGTAATGCGGCCCCGGCTCAGGTCGTACGGAGAAACCTCGACGACAACCTTATCTCCCGGAACAATACGAATGAAGTGCTTGCGCATCTTGCCGGCGACGTGCGCCATGACCAGATGGCCGTTCTCCAGCTCCACGCGAAACTGCGTGTTGGCCAGAGCTTCAACAACGGTACCTTCGACCTCGATGGCCTCCTCTTTGGCCATAAACTGCCTGCCCTTTCGTCTGTGTGTTGACTCTCCAATGGGGGAATCTTAGCCCGGAACAGTGCCGGGAAAGACTTGGATTCCGACCAGCGGAATCCAGGAATTGACATCGGCCGGCGTGACCGACAAGCTGTCGCGGCTTCGCGGCTGCCCGCGGGATACAAACATCACATACCAGCGCCGCCGGTTCTTACTTTAAACGGAATTGATACAAACGCCAAGGGGAATTCAGTTTCCCTTTTATTGAATTCAGTAATAATGGCACTACCTCCGATCGTGCCCGCCCTCAAGGAGTCAATGATTGACTACTCGCACAACTGCTGCCGCCAGTGACATCGCCACCGAGTTCGAACGCGACGGATTTGCCGTGCTGCGAGGCTTCGTCCCGGCTGCGCTGCGTCAGCGGATGATGGACGTGACCCGCAGAGACGTGGCCGAATTGCGGGAGCCGATTGAGTACGAAGCCGATGTGCAGTACCCCGGCTCCCCCGAATCGCTCGACGCTCCGGGAGGCCGCACGGTCCGCAGATTAAGGCAGGCGCTCTCGCGCGATCCGGTCTTTCAGGAGTGGCTCAGCTATCCGCCGCTGGTCGGCTGTCTGCAGCAGTTGCTGGGCGCTCCCGTCTACTGCCCCATGGCGCATCATAATTGTGTGATGACCAAACATCCGCGGTTCAGCAGTGAAACCGGCTGGCATCGCGACACTCGCTTCTGGAACTTTCAGTCGGGTGATCTCGTCAATACCTGGCTGGCGTTGGGGGAAGAGCGTCCGGAGAATGGTTGCCTCAAGGTAATTCCCGGCTCGCATCGCATGGAGATCGGCAAGGATCGCCTCGATGATCTGCAGTTTCTCGACAGCGAACATCCGGAAAACGTGCCCCTCTTCGATACCGTGCAGTTTGTCGAACTCGCTCCCGGCGACCTGCTGCTGTTCCACGCACGCACTTTCCATGCGGCGACGCGGAACTTCTCCGATCAGACCAAGTATTCCGTCGTCTTCACGTTCCACGGTCCGGAGAACGAACCCGTGCCCGGCTCGAAGTCGTCACGCTACCCGGAACTCGTGCTGCCGGATATCTCCGGTCTCTAACAGGTCGCTTCACCAGACCGCCTCAGGCTTTGCGACATTCGGGGGACAGCCTGAATTCTGCAGGGATTTGCCGTTCAATACTCTTGAATCTGGCAGAATGTGACGATAGTGTGTAGTAAACTACGTGCACTTAACTGGTCTTACCAGTTCTGCTTTCGTCGCCGCCTCTCCGGCGACTGAATGAATGGTGGCTGTTCCCAACCTTCTTCCTCTTAGCAATAGCAGAAAAACTGTCATGGCGAAGAATATGATCGTCGCCCAGTCGGGCGGGCCGTCTCCGGTCATTAACAACACACTCCGCGGTATCGTCGAAACCGCTCGGGAAATGTCGGAAATCGGCACCGTTTACGGGGGCTGGCACGGCATTGAAGGGGTGCTGAAGGAAGAACTGCTCAATCTGAGCGATCAGTGTCCGGACGAAATCGCTCTGCTCCGCACGACCCCAGCCGCCGGTTCGATCGGCACCTGTCGTTATAAGCTGAAAGACGGTCAGAACGAAGATTTCGATCGCATTATCGATATCTTCAAGGCCCACGACATCGGCTACTTCGTCTATATCGGCGGCAACGACTCGATGGATACCGCCAATAAGGTGGCCAACATCGCTCGCGAACGCGGACTCGATGTCGTCGGCATCGGCGGTCCGAAGACGATCGACAACGATGTCGGGGACAGTGAATTCAAGCTCATCGACCATACGCCCGGTTACGGCTCCACGGCTCGTTACTGGAGCAACTACATTCAGATGTCAAATGAGGAAAACAACGGCAGCTGCCCGGCTGACCCTGTTCTCGTTCTGCAGGCGATGGGCCGCAAGATTGGCTACATCCCGGCCGCAGCCCGTCTGGCCGATCCGAAGCGGGAAATGCCGCTGCAGATCTACCTGGCCGAGAAGAAGGTCAACATCGAGCAGATCCGCGAGAACGTCAACAAGATGCTCAAGGAGCACGGCCGGGCGATGGTCGTGGTCAGCGAAGGTCTGGACATCGAAGGCCTCCAGATTCCGGAAGAATTCGTCGTCCGCGACTCCTTCGGCCACGCGATGCTCTCCTCCAGCAAAATCACCGTCGGTCAGATGCTGACCAACGCTCTGAACGAGAAGCCGTTCCCGGTGAAGGGCAAGGCCCGCTGCAACGTCTCGGGCACGCATCAGCGGAACGATATCGTTCACGCCTCGAACGTCGACCTGGCGGAATCGTACTACGTCGGACAGAAAGCCGCTCTGCTGGCCGCAGCTGGCGAGCACGGCTACATGGCCTCGATTCTGCGAGCCGACCGCGAGAACTACACCGTCGAGTACGGCAAGGCCCCACTGCCGGAAGTTGCCAACAGCGAACGTCACTTCCCGGCTGACTGGATCACTCCGTGCGGCACCGACGTGACCGACGACTTTGTGAAGTACGCCCGTCCGCTCATCGGCGACAACTGGGTCAGCGTTCCGGTCATCGATGGCCGCATCCGCCTGGCTCGCATGAAGCCGATCTTTGCCGATCAGAAGCTGGACAAGTACGTCCCGCAGGCCGATCGATAAGGGGGTGCCGCCTGTCTGGTCATCCCGGTAGAATAGAAACCGGGACGTACGACAGTTTTTGAGAAGGCCAATCCGTCATGTCGACAATCGAGCAACACGATCTGGCCCGCCAGCGGCTGTTTCTGGAAAACGGCGACTGTCTCGAACGCGACGAATTTCTGCGTCGCTGGGACAACACACCCGACCTGAAGCACGCCGAGTTGATTGACGGAGTGGTCTATACGAACGCGGCCTCGCGGGTTGAAGAACACGGAATTCCTTCCAACTGGATCCACGGATGGCTGTGGACATACACCGCGGCTACGCCGGGCGTATCGTCGGCATCGGAAACGACGGTCGAATTGAACGCGGCAAATATTGTCCAGCCCGACGGGTGTCTTTATCTGCGACCGGAATGCGGAGGAGCAACGCGGGTCAACAGACAGGGACTTCTTGCCGGTCCACCCGAGTTGGTGGTTGAGATCGCAGCCAGTAGCGCCAGTCGGGATTTGAACCAGAAGAAGGCGGCGTACGAACAGGCTGGTGTGAAAGAGTATGTGGTCTGGAATGTTTCTGCTCGCGAGTTGAAGTGGTTCCAACTGGAGTCCGACCGATTCACGGAGCAGTCTTCAGGCGACGATGGGGTTTACCGGAGTCGGCAGTTTCCCGGGCTGTGGTTGTCCTCGAGACACCTGCTGACTGGAGACATGTCAGGTTTTCGAGATGTATTGCTCGACGGCCTTTCCCAGCCCGACCACAAAGAGTTCGTGGCTCGACTGGGATACTCGCCAGACAAATAACGTAAGAAGCATTCCGCTTCTGGAAATGACTCAAGCAACTTAAATCACTTCAGGGAACCAAATGGCAGTTACGTTTTCCAAAAGCAAAGAGTATCTCGTCGGTGTGGACTCCGATGGGTGTGCGTTCGACTCGATGGAGATCAAGCACCAGGAATGCTTCATTCCGAACTTCATCAAGTACTTCGGCCTGCAGCCAATTTCGCGATTCGCTCGCGAAACCGCCGCATTCACGAACCTGTATTCCAAGACGCGCGGTGCCAACCGTTTCGTGTCTTACCTGCTGGCGATCGACATGCTGAAGGATCGTCCGGAAGTGAAGGCCCGTAACGTCGAACTGCCAAAGCTCCAGGGCCTCCGCGACTGGATCAGCCGTGAAACCAAGCTCGGCACCAAGACTATCAAGCCGGAAGCCGAGAAAACCGGCGACGCCGATCTCAAGCTCTGCTACGAGTGGTCCGCTGCCGTCGACGCCACCGTCGCCGATATGGTCAAAGGCGTCCCGCCGTTCCCCGGCGTGAAGTCGGCTCTGGAAAAGCTGAAGGAACAGGCCGATGTCATCGTCTGTTCGGCAACCCCGACCGCTGCACTCGAAGCCGAGTGGGATGAGCACGGCATCGCTGGCTTGGTCGAAGAAATCTGCGGCCAGGAAGCGGGCAGCAAAACGGAGATCCTCACCGCTGCTCAGAAGCTCGGCTACGAGCCGGACAAAATGCTGATGGTCGGCGATGCCCCGGGCGACATGAAAGCGGCTCTGGCCGTCGGCGCCTGCTTCTACCCGATCAACCCCGGCAAAGAAGAAGACAGCTGGGAACGCTTCAACAACGAAGCAATCGACAAGTTCTTCAAGGGCGAATACCGCGGTGCCTACATGGACAAAGTCATCGCCGAATTCGAAACCTTCCTCCCCGAAAACCCCTCGTGGAAGAAGTAATGGACTCCTGAACGGTTCTGTTCCAGTCGGTGATGTATGGTGAACTACGGTGAAGTTTCCTGGGAAAGGATGATCGGAGCCGTGGAGAAAGTACGCGAACGACTGGAACGAGCCACCCGGGCTCTGAACAAAGCGGGCGTCGATTATGCCGTCGTGGGCGGGAACGCCGTGGCGGCCTGGGTCTCCCGAGTGGATGAGGCGGCAGTCAGGAATACGCGTGATGTCGACATCCTGCTTCGCAGGAGCGACCTGTCGGCAGCGACCACAGCGTTAGAAACAGCGGGATTTGTCTATCGGCATGCGGCCGGAATCGACATGTTCCTCGATGGACCGGATGCGAAAGCCCGCGACGCTCTTCACGTGGTTTATGCGGGGGAGAAAGTCCGGCCTGAATATGTGTTGCCAACACCGGATGTTGGCGAGTCAGAGTTCTCGAATGCATTTCGCGTACTCTCACTGGAAGCCCTGGTTCGCATGAAGCTGACCTCCTTTCGGGATAAGGATCGGACTCACCTCCGTGACCTTCTTGAGCTGGAGTTGATCGACGAAACATGGCCCCCACGCTTTGCGTCACCCTTGAACGACCGACTGCAACAACTCATTGACGATCCCGACGGTTAATCGCACTCCCCAATGGCAAATAGCGACATCAACATCGAGAATGATCCACCAGCACCGCGGAAGCATGGCTTTCCAAGGCGTCTGACGATTCTGCTCGTCCTGGGTGTGGTGCTCGCTGGAGGGACAGGGTTTTACGTCTATTTCTGGCTGACGCACCCGATCGGTTCAGGGCCTGCCAGTCCCAAAGTCGCTGTCGAGAACTATCAGGAAGTCTGGAGCGAACGCCCGGTGGTCCTGCTCGGATTTGGCGACAGCATCACCGCTGGATTTGGCGCCTCTCCCGGGAAGTCGTTCTTCCAGCGACTGCTTAAGAATCCCGAGGACGAGTTTCAAGACCTGAAAGAAATCACGCTGACAAGAGTGCTGCCCAACATCGAAGGAATCAACATCGCCCTGTCGGGTTCGACCTCGCTTGAAATGGTTGACGTCCTGCTGCCGAAAATCGAAACCTATCCTGAGGATACATTCGGCATCGTCATCGCATCGATCGGTGGCAATGATGTCATCCACATGTATGGTCGAACTCCGCCCCGCGAAGGAGCGATGTACGGAGCCACGATCGAAGACGCTCAGCCGTGGATCGAGAATTTCGATACCCGACTGACGCACATTCTCGACGAAATCAGCACTCACTTTCCGGGTGGCTATCACATCTTTCTGATGAACATCTACGATCCGACGGACGGGATTGGCGATGTCGTCAACGCCGGCCTACCGAGTTGGTCAGACGCCCGAGCTGTGCATGGAGCTTACAACGACGTCATCGAAGCGACCTGTAAGAAACGGGACGACACCACCCTGGTCGACATTTATCAGGAGTTCATGGGACACGGAATTCATTCCACCCAGTTCTGGCGGTCCTTTTATCACTCCGAAGACCCGGGCTACTGGTACTACGACAATCTCGAAGACCCTAACGATCGGGGCTACGACTCGATCCGCAGACTGATGCTGAACCGGATTACGGACGTCATCCCCGGAAAACTATAGCGTCGACGGCTGAATTCATTCCTGACCCAGTCATCGCAACTACCCATAATTCTTTTGAAACGAAATGATCTCTCATGAAACACGATATCGGTTTGATCGGGCTGGCTGTGATGGGCCAGAACCTTGTTCTGAATATGGCCAACAACGGATTCTCCGTCGCCGTTTACAACCGGACCACGGAAACAACCGATGAGTTCGTTAACAGCTTGCCGGATCGTCCAGAAGACGTCGTCCATTCCGGCACCGTCGATCGCATTGATGGCTATCATTCGATCGAAGACTTCGTGAAGAATCTGCAGACGCCCCGCCGTGTGATGATCATGGTCAAAGCCGGCGGCCCGGTTGATGCCGTCATCGAACAGCTCAAACCGCTGCTCGATAAGGGCGACATCATCATCGACGGCGGTAACTCCGAGTACGCCGACACCAACCGTCGCAGCAAGGATCTGGCGGATGCCGGTCTTCGCTTCATCGGCACCGGTGTTTCCGGCGGCGAAGAAGGCGCTCTGAAGGGCCCGAGCATCATGCCCGGTGGCCACAAGGAAGCCTGGCCGTTCGTGAAGGACATCTTCCAGAAGATCTCCGCCAAGGTCGGTCCGAACAACGACATTCCGTGTTGCGAGTGGGTCGGCGAAGATGGAGCAGGGCACTACGTGAAGATGGTGCACAACGGCATCGAGTACGGCGACATGCAGCTGATCTGCGAAGCCTACTACATCCTCAAGCACACCCTCGGCCTGTCCAATGACGAGCTGTATCACGTCTTCAAGGAATGGAACGAAGGCGAACTCGAAAGCTATCTGATCGAGATCACCCGCGACATCTTCACCGTCCAGGATCCGGACACCGGCAACGACCTGGTCGACATGATCCTCGACACCGCCAAGCAGAAGGGCACCGGCAAGTGGATGAGCCAGCACGCTCTCGATCTCGGCGTGCCGACGACACTCATCACCGAAGCTGTTTACGCCCGCTGCCTTTCTGGCCAGAAGGACGCCCGCGTTCGTGCCTCGAAGGTGCTGAACGGACCGGAAATTAAGTTCGACGGCGACAAGAAGCAGTTCATCGACGATGTCCGTCAGGCTCTGTACGCCTCCAAGCTCGTCAGCTATGCACAGGGTTATGTGCAGCTCGACGCAGCCGCCGAGGAGTTCGGCTGGAACCTCAACAACGGCGACATCGCTCTGCTGTGGCGTGGCGGCTGCATCATTCGCTCCCGCTTCCTGCAGGACATTAAGGCCGCCTTCGACAAGAACCCGGACCTCGAAAACCTGCTGCTCGATGACTTCTTCAAGAAGGCGATCGAAGAAGCACAGCCGGCCTGGCGTCGCGTTGTTGCTTCGGCTGTCAACAACGGCCTGCCGGTCCCCGGCTTCAGTGCCGCTTTGACCTACTACGACGGCTACCGTCAGGATCGCCTGCCGGCCAACCTGCTGCAGGCTCAGCGCGACTACTTCGGTGCACACACCTACGAACGCACCGACAAGGAACGCGGCGAAACCTTCCACACCGACTGGATCCGTGCGCGCAAGCTGACCTAGTCTAACCCGCGACGGGTGCGATGCTTGCATCGCGAAGCAGGGCAAGCATGCCGTCTTCGGGCGATATCGAAACGACACCAAAGCCGCACGTGGCCTTCACGTGCGGCTTTGTCTGTTATGATATCGCTGCGAAACAATGATCTGAGTCTGGAGTTCTCATGCGTATCGAACCACTCGGCACCGGCGGTTATCACCCGAATGAAGTCCGCCACACCGCCTGCTTTCTGTTGCCGGAATTGGACCTCGCTTTCGACGCCGGCACAGCTGCCTTCCGCCTGACCGAACGTCTGCAGAGCAAAGAGCTGCACCTGTTCCTCACGCATCCGCACTGGGACCACATCATCGGGCTGACGTACCTCTACGTGCCGATGCTGCTCAAGCAGATCGAAGCCGTACATCTCTACGGAAACCGCCACACGCTCGATGCGGTCAAAACCTGTCTGTTCTCCGAGCCGACATTCGCACACATGCCCGACTTTCAGCTGGTTGAACTCGATGCCATCGAGTCACGGCAGTTGACCATCGGAGCATCGACCGTCCACTGGCAGCCACTTCCGAGTCATCCCGGCGGCTCGATGGCTTATCTCGTTGATGACGGCGACAAACGATTCGCGTACGTCACCGACACCTATGTCGATGGAACGTACGACGAGTTTATTCGCGGGGTCGACCTGCTGATTCACGAATGTTACTTCAGCGACGAAACCAGCGAATGGGCGGAGAAAACCGGGCACAGCTATCTCACCCAGGTTGCGGAACTGGCTCAGCGAACAGGAAGCGGACAACTCCTGTTGACTCACATCGATCCCCGTGAAAACAACGATGCTCCCTGGGATCTGGCTCACACGAAGACAATCCATCCGGCTATCGACTACGCCCGCGATCTGCAGGCCGTGCAGGTGTGAACTTCTCTGTGGTTCAACAGCAGTTGAGTGCGGGTAACGCCTTGAGCACAATTCAGTAAGGCAGCCGGGAGTGCAGCGTTTATCGCACCTTGGTTGCATCCCGCAGCCGCCTCGTCAGGTTCCCTCGCCCCCGTGGGGGTGTATAGACCGGAGACATAGGTAACACATTTGGTCAAGCTGATGGCTTCCTTGGAGGAGGCTGCATGGTCCCGAAAGTGTCTTGTCCGATGAGTGAGCGGATTGAGTCGGAAGTCTGCCTTGTGGCGCATGAAAAAACGCAGCCCGGGAGCTTCCCGAGCTGCGTGTGGTTTGCGGGGCGACCTCATGCTCAGTTCTGAGCAAAGGTCAAATCGCCGTTCTGTTCGTCGACGAAGATCGTCGCTCCTTCTCCGAATTCGCCCGTCAGGATCGCGTTGGCCAGCGAGTTTTGCAGGCGGTTCTGGATCACCCGTTTGAGAGGCCGGGCCCCGTATTGCGGATCGTAACCTTCTTCGGCCAGCAGAGTGCGGGCGGCATCGGAGACTTCCAGGCTGAAGTCGTGCTGAGCCATCTGCTTCTGCAGCTTGCTGATCTGCAAATCGACGATCTGCCGAATGACGGTCCGGTCGAGCGGATGGAACACGATCACTTCATCGACGCGGTTCAGGAACTCCGGCAGGAAGTGCTTCCGCAGTTCTTTGATGGCCGTGTCGCGAACGGTCTCGTCGTCGAGTTCGCCCGAGTAGTTCATGATCTGAGTCGATCCGATGTTCGACGTCATCACGATGATCGAGTTCGTGAAGTCGACCGTCCGTCCCTGGCCATCAGTCAGCCGCCCGTCGTCAAGGACTTGCAGCAGAACGTTGAAGACGTCCCGATGCGCCTTTTCGACTTCATCGAGCAGAATCACCGAGTACGGCTGCCGACGAACCGCTTCCGTAAGCCGGCCGCCTTCTTCATAGCCGACATATCCCGGAGGAGCCCCGATCAATCGGGCGACCGAATGCTGTTCCATGAACTCGCTCATGTCGATGCGGATCATGTTGCGTTCATCGTCGAACAGAAACTCGGCCAGTGCCTTGCAGAGCTCGGTTTTCCCGACGCCGGTGGGCCCGAGGAAAATGAACGACCCCACAGGCCGGTTTTTGTCCTGCAGGCCGGAACGCGATCGACGCACGGCATTCGAGACCGCGGTCACCGCTTCCGACTGATCAATCATTCGGCGATGAATCTCAGCTTCCATGTTGAGCAGCTTGTCGCGCTCGGTCTGCATCATCCGCGTGACCGGCACGCCGGTCCAGGAACTGACGATCGCGGCAATCTCTTCCGGGCCCACTTCGGTTCGCAGCAGTCGCGGCTTCGATGAGTCAGTCGCCTGTTGAGCCTCACTCGCGGCGGCTTCTTCGTCGAGCTTTTTCCGCAGCGACTTAACCCGGCTGTCGAGTTCGAACAGCTTCTGATAATCCTGCTCGTCGACCATCTGGCCGGAAGCCTGCTTTTCACGAACTTTGGCTTCGAGCTGATTGTATTCGAGCTCGGCCTGTTCGAGCGTCTGGCGGGTTCCTTTGACGTCGCCCAGCCCGAGCTTCTCGGCTTCCCACTGCTCGTTGAGTTCGGCGAGTTGTCGCTTTACGCTGTCCATCTCAGTCTGAATCTCATCACGTTCGCGAGCCGCATGTTCTTCGTCTTCCTCGGCCAGCTGCCGAGCAGCCAGTTCGAGGCGAGTGAGACGACGCTGGAGAACATCGATCTCCGTGGGCACGCTGTGCATCTCGAGCGACACACGCGAGGCAGCTTCGTCGACCAGGTCAATCGCCTTGTCGGGCAGGAACCGGTCGTTGATGTAACGATCCGACAGAGTCGCCGCGGCTTCGAGAGCCGAGTCGCGGATCTTGATGCCGTGATGTTTCTCGTAGCGTTCTTTCAGCCCCCGCAGAATCGCAATCGTATCTTCGACGGTCGGCTCGTTGACGACGACCGGCTGGAATCGCCGTTCGAGGGCGGCATCTTTCTCGATGTACTTGCGGTACTCGTCCAGTGTCGTCGCTCCAACGCAGTGGACTTCACCCCGAGCCAGAGCCGGCTTGAGCAGGTTGGACGCATCCATCGCTCCTTCCGAGGCTCCCGCTCCGACGACGGTGTGCAGTTCATCGATGAAGAGGATGATCTGTCCGTTCGACTGTTCGACTTCACGAAGCACGGCTTTGAGACGATCTTCGAACTCGCCGCGATACTTCGCCCCGGCGACCAGAGCCCCCATGTCGAGTGCGACGACCTTTTTGTCTTTCAGCACCTGAGGCACGTCACCCAGCACGATGCGATGGGCCAGCCCTTCCACGATGGCCGTTTTTCCGACGCCCGGTTCGCCAATGAGAACCGGATTGTTCTTGCGGCGGCGGGAGAGGACCTGAACCACGCGGCGGATTTCCGAATCGCGGCCGATGACCGGATCGATCTTCCCCTGTTTGGCCAGGGCAACGAGGTCTTTGCCGTAGCGTTCGAGCGACTGGTACTTGTCTTCCGGGTTCTGGTCGGTCACGGTCTGTCCGCCACGGACGGTCTGCAGAGCCGTGAGAATGTCCTGTTTCTTCACGCCGTTAAGTTCGAGCAGGCGTTTGGCCTGATCGTCGTGTTCAGCCAGCGCGAGCAGCAGATGCTCGGTCGACACGAATTGATCGTGCATCTGTTCGGCCAGTGTTTGCGCCTTGTCGAGCAGGTCCATGAGCGCTCGCGAAGCTCCGGCGGCCTGGGCATTCGAGCCGGAAACCGAAGGCAGCCGCTTGAGCTCACCATCAATCATCGTGCTCAACTGCTGTTGATTGGCGCCGATCTTCTGTAGAAGTGGTTTGACGACGCCATCAGATTCTTCGAGCAACGCCATCAACAGGTGCAGAGGCAAGATCTGCTGATGATCCCGCTGCTCAGCCAGACGCTGTGCATTCTGCACGGCCTCCTGGGCTTTCACAGTCAATTTGTCGAATTTGAAGGCCATGATGATGACTCCAAATGGAGAGGTTTATGAATGGAATTCAGGAAAGGGATCAAAGTCTCGGGGTGCCATGCCCACGCTCGCGTGGGCATGGCACCCGTTGATGATATTGCTCAACTGCAGTTATGTCGGTGCGTAAAAAAAGCCCCGGAGAGAACTCCGGGGCCCGGTTCTCTTCGTTATTCCTTGGTTTCGAATTCGGCGTCGATGACCTCCTCGTCGGAGTCAGCCGGTTTGCTTTCGGCTGAGCCTTCCTCGGCTCCGCCTTCGGCCTGCTGGCTTTCGTACATCGCCTTCGAAAGGGCATGCGATGCCTGAGTCAGTTCTTCGATGGCCGACTTGATCTTCTCGATGTCGTCGCCCTTCTCGGCTTCCCGCACCTTTTCGATCGAGGCTTCGATCGCCGTCTTGGAGCCTTCGTCCAACTTGTCGGCGTGCTCCTTGATCAGCTTTTCGGTGTCGTAAGCCATGGTCGAAGCACGGTTGCGGACCTCGGCCAGTTCACGCTTCTTCTTGTCTTCTTCCGCGTGAGACTCGGCGTCTTTCCGCATCTGTTCGATTTCGGATTCCGAGAGTCCACTCGAGTTGTCGATCTTGACCGACTGCTCTTTTCCGGTGGCCTTGTCGGAAGCCTTCACGTTCAGAATACCGTTCTTGTCGATGTCGAAGACAACTTCGATCTGAGGCATGCCGCGTGGGGCCGGCGGGATTCCGTCGAGGTTGAACTCACCGAGCAGCCGGTTATCGGCGGCCATGGCCCGTTCTCCCTGGAAGACACGCACCGTCACAGCGGTCTGGTTGTCGGCTGCGGTGGAGAAGGTTTCCTTCTTCTCGAACGGAATCGTGGTGTTGCGTTCGATCAGCTTGGTCATCACGCCCCCTTCGGTTTCGATACCGAGGGACAGCGGCGTCACGTCCAGCAGGAGGATGTCCTTGTACTCACCGGCACCGGCAATGATCGCTCCCTGAATGGCGGCTCCGATGGCGACGACTTCATCCGGGTTCACACCCTTATGCGGCTCCTTGTCGAAGATCTTCTTGACAAGTTCCTGAACCTTCGGGATTCGGGTCGAACCACCGACCAGAACGACTTCATCAATTTCGCTCGGCTTCAGGCCGGCGTCTTTGAGAGCGTCCATAACCGGCTTGCGGCAGCGTTCGACCAGAGGATCGACGAGCCGTTCGAAGTCGGACCGTGAGATCGACATCTGCAGGTGCTTCGGGTTTCCGTCCTGCACGGCGATAAACGGCAGATTGATATCGGTCGACTGTGAGGAAGAAAGTTCCTTCTTCGCTTTTTCAGCCGCTTCCCGCAGACGCTGCAGAGCCATCGGCTCTTTCCGCAGGTCGACACCTTCGTCGGACTGGAACTTGTCGGCGATGTGGTCGATCAGGACTTCGTCGAAGTCGTCCCCACCCAGGTGAGTGTCCCCGTTCGTGCTCAGCACTTGAACGAGTTCGGCGTCGACTTCGAGGATCGAGACGTCGAACGTTCCCCCACCGAGGTCGAAGACGGCGATCTTTTCGTCCTTCTTCTTCTCAAGGCCGTAAGCCAGAGCGGCAGCCGTCGGTTCGTTGACGATACGCTCGACTTCGAGACCGGCGATCTGGCCAGCGTCTTTCGTGGCCTGACGCTGAGCGTCGTTGAAGTAAGCCGGGACGGTGATTACGGCCTTCTTCACTTTGTGGCCGAGATAGCTTTCCGCAGCTTCCTTAAGCTTCTGCAGCACCTTGGCCGAGATTTCCGGCGGAGTGAACTCCTTGTCCTTCACTTTGATTTTGACGTAGTCCGACTCGCTTCCGGTGACGGTGTACGGCACGATCTTTTCTTCGGAAGCGACTTCTTTATGACGCCGCCCCATGAAGCGTTTCACCGAGTAGATGGTATTTTGCGGATTGGTGACGGCCTGACGCTTGGCCGGCTCGCCGACGAGGGTCTCGCCTTTATCCGTGAATGCGACGACGCTCGGGGTAATGCGATTGCCTTCGAGGTTGGTGATAACCTTGGCTTCGCCGCCTTCCATGACGGAAACGACCGAGTTCGTCGTCCCGAGGTCGATACCGATGATTTTTTCGCCTTCAAGTGCCATCGCTGAATATCCTTTCGAGTTTCAATTTCGCGGTTGATTCTGATCTATGAGTTCCGATCGGTTCAGCCGGAGCTGGAGGAGACCGGACAGATTGGCATGCTGTGCGACTGGGCAGGATATTAAGCAACGCCTGTACCAATCGCTTTTCAAATGGCCAAGGCCCGGGAAACAGCTCGATTTCCACAGGTTTTCTACTAAGAACCCGGTCGCGAATACATCAGCAAGTGCCATTTTGGCATTGGTGGTTTTCGTCGAAAAGCTGTCCGCCTGGTGCCATTTTGGCACTTCGTCCGTGTGCCACCGGTGTTACGGGGTGATCGTGTCAGAAATCGTGTCATGACAATGAATTAGGATCTATTCAGCTGTTGCGGTTCCTTGACACTGCTGGAAGAGCAGGATACAAAGACCGACTTATTGACATCTTCATGGAGGAAGGGCCGCAGCAGACGCGCATCTGGAAACTTGAACCAGCGGAAGAGGTCATGGCGAAAAAGAGCAGCGTGAAGAAGGGGTCGGGCTCGAAGGCGGAAGCGTCGAAGTCGAGCAAAGCCGCCGCGAGCAAGTCGAAGAGTACTGCCGCCAAGAAGCGTACGACCCCTGCCGGTAAGGCATCCGGTTCCCGGAATGTCGCTCCCGACGTCCAGATCCGCCGGATCGACAAAGAACTGGTCGATCTGCTGAATCAGCGGTCCGAGCTGACGCTGGCATTGCTGCAGAAGCAGGCCGTTCCTCGCGAAGCGCTCTTCGATCCGCATGCCGATGACGAGCTCTGGTCAAAGCTGGCCGAACTGAATCGCGGCCCGCTTCCCGACAGTGCACTGCGAGCTGTCTTCCGCGAAATTCTGAGCGCCACCAAGCAGCGGATCAAGCGGCAGCGAGTGGCCTATCTTGGCCCCCTGTATAGCTTTACGCACTTTGCCGCTCTCGAACGGTTCGGCGGACATGCCGATCTGGTCGCCGTGAATACGATCGCATCCGTCTTCGAGGAAGTGAATCGCGGCCACACCGAATTCGGCATTGTTCCTATTGAGAACAGTACCGACGGGCGGATCGTGGACACGCTCGACATGTTCCAGCGGCTGCCACTGAAAATCTGCGGGGAACTGCAGATCGCCGTGCATCACAACCTGCTGTCGCGCTCGCCGCGAAGTGAAATCAGCGAGATCTACAGCAAGCCGCAGGCGTTGTCACAGTGTCGCGACTGGCTGTCCCGGAACATGCCGCATGCTGATCTGATCGAAGTGACCAGCACCTCGACCGCTGCTCAACTGGCCCGCGACAAGCCGGGAGCAGGAGCTGTCGCGTCGCGTCAGGCGGCTCTACAGTATGATCTGGAAATTGTCGCAGACAACATCGAAGACAACCCGAACAACATCACGCGGTTCGCGGTCATCGGCGATGTCGAGACCAAGCCAACCGGGCACGATCGGACCTCGATTCTGCTGCAGATTACGCACGCTCCGGGATCGCTGTCGGATGCTCTCAACGCGTTCAAGCTGAATAAGGTCAACCTGACCTGGATCGAATCGTTCCCGCTGCGTGGACCGGAATCGGGGTATCTCTTCTTCCTCGATTTCGAGGGGCACGAGAACGACGCCAAGACTAAGAAGACGCTGAACGCCCTCGAGAAGAAGGCGGTCGCCTTGCGTGTCCTTGGTTCGTATCCCCGCAGCGAGCCGGTCGACGGCTGATCCCTGTGGCGTTCGCAGCGGCGGCATCCTGCCGCTGAATGAGCGTGCCACCTGGGAGATCGCACTGCTGGGCGAGCCAGCAGTGGCACCCCGTAAACCGCACATGGAGCAGTCGGGCAAGCAGGACAGGGCTCCCGCCTGACTTCCTTCGTCGACTACGAATCCAGTCTATTGCGAACACTGAGAGAAAGTTCCCTTATCGTGAAGTACGATGTTTACGGCGTCGGTAATTCTCTGGTCGACATTCAGGCTCATGTCAGCGACGACTTCCTGGCTTCGCTGAAATACCCCAAGGGCGGGATGACGCTCGTCGATGAGCCGACGCAGATTCAGGTGCTCGAGTCGCTCAACAACGGCAAAGCGGCCAAGATCACTCGGTGTGCCGGCGGTTCGGCTGCGAACACAATGATGGGCCTCGTCGACTTCGGCGGCAAAGGGGCTTATGCCGGTAAGACGGCTGATGACGAGATCGGACAGTTCTTCCTGGCCGACATGCGGGACCAGGGGATCCGCATTGAAGTGCCAGCCATTCAGGGGCAGTCCGGTACGTGCGTGATTCTGATCACCGACGACGCTCAGCGAACGATGCTGACGCATCTCGGCGTTTCCTCACAGCTTGGTCCCGATGACATCGACGAAGCGGAAATCGCCCAGTCGCAATACGTGTATGTCGAAGGGTACCTGTTCACAGGGGATTCGACGAAGCAGGCGGCTCTGAAGGCGATCGATCTCGCCAAAAAGAACGGCGTCAAAGTCGCCTTCACGGTTTCCGATCCGTTTCTGATCGATCTGTTCCGCGATGAGTTCTGGAAACTCATCGAAGGCCCGGTCGATCTGCTGTTCTGCAATCTTGACGAAGCCCGCAGTCTGACCGGCAAGCAGGATCCGATCGAGTGTGCTCACATCATCCACGAGTACGCTGAGAATGTGGCGATGACCCTCGGTGCGGACGGTTCGATCCTGATGCACGAGCAGAAGGTCATTCCGATCGAAGGCGTGCCGACGAAAGCCGTCGACACGACCGGAGCCGGCGACATGTACGCCGCCGGCGTGCTGTATGGCATCACGAACGGGCTCTCCTGGCATCAGGCCGGACATCTCGCTTCGCACGCCGCCTCGCGAGTTGTCTCCCAGCTGGGAGCACGGCTGGAGCGACCGTTCACGAAGGAAGAAATCGCCGAGCTGATGGCGTAGAGAGCCTTTGCGGCTGATCGTCAGGAGTCGATGGTGAAGAACTCCCGGGCGGTGCGGACATCCTTCAGCAGATCGGGATCGAATTCCTCACTCGGTTCTCCGTGCAGGACGCTGATGCCGCCAGTTGTTTCAAAGACAACCGCTTTGACCTGATCGTACCGGAGCACGTTCGCTTCCCGCAGCTTGGCCCGCAGGTCGTCCTTTGTAACATTGGCACGACTCAGGTTGCTCTCCAGTATCTGGCCTTCGACCATGAGCAGAATCGGCTCGTTGTCGATCAGGGTTTGCATAAACTCGGATCTGCGGATCACCGCAATCAGGGTTTGTCCGGCAAACAGCAGTGAAAGAGTAACCAACCCCAGCAGCAGGGAAGGGGACGGCGTCGCGATCGTGCTGGCGAACAGCGAGCCGAGGGCGATCGTCATCGCGAAGTCGAACGCGGACATCTTCGAGAAACTGCGCAGTCCGGCGATTCTCGTGAAGAGAATGATTGCGATATAGAACACGACCGAAGAGATCGCCGTCATCTGGATCTCGGTCCAGTCCGTGAGAATCCAGTCGCGCCACATAGCCTTCGCTCCCGCTGTTGCTCCAGGTCCCAATCATACCGTCAGACGGTCGACCTGAAGTGCAGGTCCCGTTCCGAGAGCGCAGAACCTTCAGAAAGGGCGCCGTCCAACGCCTACTTCGTGGTCGTTTCAGCCTCTGGAGCAGGGGGCAGCGGCTCATCTTCCGGGAAAAGAGCAGACGTCACTGCGGCGGGCGTCGGACCGGGAAGCATGATCGAAATGCGCTTGTCCCGTGAAGCCGGTTCGGGCAGATCGATCGGCAGGGAACCATCGGACGTTTGCAGTTCCGGCTGATCGCACTCTTCGGCGAAGTCGTTCGCTCCTGCGGGACGCCGGTGTCGATGGATGTAGGGCGAAATTGCACGGGAGATTTCGATGTTGGAGTAATACAGCGACCAGGCGTGCCGAATGCCGACAGCGAACGTCAGGTCCATTTCGTGCATTTTCTGGTTGTAAGGGCCCAGTCTCCGGCGATCGATCATCGTCGTTCCGGTCTGAGACAGCGCCCTTCCGTACCGTGGACTCACCAGCGGATAGACGGTGAGTGCGATGTCTTTCCGGTTGACGAGATTCAGAATGCAGTCGACCTGGGTCAGTGCCTGGCCGAATTTATCTCCCGGAACCAGCCATTCGTGATTGATAGCCGCTGCGGCGTAAATTCCGACGATCGACCGGTTCGGGCAGGGCGGGCCGGTCCGTTTGCAGCCGAGAACATCACCCCCGCCGCGGAAGTGCAGGCAGGAGGAGATGACACGCGTGCCGTGACTGTGTCCAATCAACGACAGGGGCGACTCCGCCGGCAGACAATCAATCAGATGCGACAGGTAGATGCCATTGTGATCGGCGAGCAGGCCATTGTGCATCACGCTGACGGCGGGCAGCAGCGCGTCGATATCATCACTCGGCCAGACGAGACAGATCACGTTCAGCGGGCATTGGGGCTTCCCCCGCCGCAGCCAGTGGTATGTGTAACGGGCTTCATCCAGGGCATGGTCGATCCCGACGAAGCTGCCGTGCACGAAAATGCATGTTGGGGCTCCCGGGATGAGGGAGGCCTGCATTTCCGACATTGAGCTGGGACGCATCGAACTGCAGACTGGCTTGTAGTAGCAGCTGAAGTTCATCGACTTCGGGCAGCATCCCGGTTCCTGCGGCATCCGGTACGTGCTGACAATCCAGTAGCCACCGTGCTGGCAGTTGCCCGTACACTCCGCAGCGGATAAGTCCGCCGGAGCAGCCAGGGTGGTCAGGATTGCGGCGCAAAACAGCGCGAGCACGAGTGCCAGTGAGGACAATGAGTCGCGAGTTCCGCGGAAAAGGCTCTTCACGTCGGAAGCTTTCGATGCTGACCGCAGTGTAAAAAAGGCGATGAAACGGCGGAATCCGGCCTGACCGGCTCCAGCAGTAATCACAGCACGCGGCAGGCCGAAGCTCCTTTCACGAAGCAATTGGCACCGCACTTTTGTAGGACTTACAGAGAATCGTCGATTATCGCGTCTCCGGGAGCAGAAAATGGAGTCGCACTACCAGTCCACCTTGTTATCGGCATATCGTCAATCAGAATCGGGCGGGATTGGAAAAAGCGGGTGACTTACGCGTGGCTAGCGAAGCATTGCAAAAATGGGACAATCCTTGACTGACATGTCAGTCGGAGCGATTGAGCCTTTTCTAAGGAATTTTGCTGATCTTCGACCGTCTGGCACTGGAGTGCCACACTTTTTTTGCCGAGAGATTTGAACTCCACGGGTGGATTTGCTAGAATCCCCGGCTCGAATCAAGCCGACGAAAATACGATCGAAGATAATTTCCATAACAGACTGTCCGGAAACAGGTTATGCCTAATTCACCAAACGCCAAAAAGGCACTGCGTCAGAGTCAGAAGCGACGTGTTCACAATCGTTCGCAGCGTTCCTCCCTGCGAACCGCGATCAAGAAGGTCCGTTCGCTGGTTGCTGAAGGCAAGCTGGAAGACGCACAGACGGCCTACCGTTACGCTGTGAAGCGTCTCGATCAGGCTGCTGCCAAGAACATGATCCACCGCAATGCTGCCGCTCGTACGAAGAGCCGCCTGAACAAGGTGCTCAAGGACGCTGCGACGTCGACATCGACCGCCAGCTAGGCTGCCCGAGTCGAGCACATGCTGAAATCAAAACGCCTGCCACGTCCGGCAGGCGTTTTTCGTTGCGCGCTTTGATCAAGTCTCGCTGACCGGCTCGGTCGGGCGTGGATTTTGCCACTGGATCCGCCAAGGCGGCTCGAAGATCAGATAGGTAGCGAGGGCCAGCCCGGTAATTGTCAGCGACAGCGGGACTGGCCAGAGTTCTGGCGACAGATGCGGCCCCAGAAAGCTCTCCCAGTTCTTGAAGTAGTGACCGGCCCATAACGCGAATCCGACACTCATGCTCGCCACAGCGGGCCATTCGCTCCGCGGGCGGGTGTAGAGGCCGAACATCATCGGGACGAACAGCCCAACCATCGTCAGCAGATACGCCTCTTCCAGCAGGGCATAGGCGCTTTCGCCGGCATACGCGACAGCCAGGCTGCACAACGCGACGAAGAGCACCGCATATCGATTCCGTTTGAGCAGGTCCCCCTCCAGAAACCGGCGGCCCACGTTCTGTGCCAGCACGCTGGCGGGCGAGAGGATCGCACTGTCGATCGTCGAAAGAATCGCCGACATCACGGTGACGACAAACACGATCGCCAGAACGGGGTTGAGGAACGCATGGGCCAGTGCCGGCAGAATGGCCTGGTTGACGTCCTCCGGAAACAGCAGGTTTCCGGCGAGAGCCAGGATGAGCGGGAGCGTGCCGAACAACAGATAGACCCCGCCGGCGATCAGGCAGGCATTGCGGGCCGTCCGATCAGATCGAGCGGCGAAGATCCGCTGCATCAAATCCTGCCCCGGGAGATTGCCGAGTGCTCCGGTGAGAAACAGTCCGAGCCATCCCCAGAACAGGGCCAGGTCGTCGAACGGAATGAGCGTTCTGTGTTCCGCCGGAGTTTGTGCCCAGACTGCTGCCGCACCGGTCGCTGGATTGCCATTGCCGACGTCTGTCAGCACGACCGTCGTCAAGATGACCAGCCCCAGCAGCACCAGCGAGATCTGCACAGCGTCTGTCAGGGTGACCGACCACATGCCTCCCATCAGCGTGTAACCGGTTCCGACGACGGCGACGAGGGCCAGTCCATAGGGGACAGGTAAGCCGAAGAACAACTCCAGCATCCCGGCAAGGGCGGTGAACTGAGCGGCGATCCATCCAAAGTAACTTGGTACGAGGATGAACGACGAGACCCATTCGGCAGACGGGCCGAAGCGGATGCGGAAGAGATCGGGCACGGTGAGGATCTTCATCCGCCAGATTGGACCGGCGACAAACAGTCCAGCCAGGAGAAGGCAGCAACCAGCCCCGAACGGGTCGAGAGCCGCAGCCTGAAGCCCTTCATTGCGAACTTCATCGGCGGCAGCAAGCAGCGTCCCGGCTCCGAACCAGGTCGCCAGCAGCGTCATCCATGCCAGTGAAAGAGGGAGCTGACGCCCTGCCACCAGGAAGTCTTCGGCGTTGGAGATTCTGCGTTGAGCAATGTAGCCGATGGCGTACATCACGATCAGATAAATCAGAATCGTGATCCCAAGCATCCACTGGACCGAAGCAGAAATCTCCAAAGGGCACTCCAGCGCAAGATTCAAGGGACTCGGGTTTCAGCAGAGCGGAGCGATTATAAAGAAGCCGAGTGTCGAGCGTCCACGATCGGGTTCCGTCGGCGGAGGAGTTTGGTTTCCGCAGGCGGGGACTGTAGAATTGGACAACATCCGTTGCAGGACTCCGCCTCTCGATTCGGGAAATCTCCACCCCCGACGGAAAGACCGCTCATGTTGATTTCGTCTCGCCTTTCGTTACTTCTGCTGATCGCATTCACCGCAGGCTGCGCGGAGAAACCTCAGCCCGCCACCGAGACCGTCTCGGTCAGTGCCGAGCCCGCTTCTCCCGCACCAGCATCGGGTGCTCTTGAGAGTCCGGAACAGGAACCGGTCGATCGCGAACCGGCGGCCACACCAGAGCCTGCTCCGGGCCTGCCGGTCATCACCTTTGGAGGGGGCGAGGAGGCCATGCAGCCGGGCCAGTCCGCGACGGCATCTGGCTCGCCAGCAGCGAGCGAACAGCAGGCCGAAACAATCATCTCCGCTCTCAAGGACTTGCAGATTCTGCTCGGAACCTGGCGAGGCATCACGCAGAAGAATTTCGATGGTTCCAAGTCGCTCGACGAAACCAACTGGGTCTGGGACTTCAAGACCGACAAGGCTCGTCCGGCACTGATCATGGCCTCGGGGGCGAACCCGTATTATCGCCAGGCGCGGATGACTTACGATCCGGCTCAGAAGCAGTATCAACTGCAGTTGACTGACCCCGAGGGGACGACTGCTGACTTTACGGGCGAGTTTACCGCGGAGATCGTTGACGAACCGGGCGACGACGACAAGCCGCAACGGACTTACAAGCTGCAGTTCACCGAAACGGGAGATGCCGACAAGCCACGTCGGTTCGTGTTGAATCAGCAGAACAACAATCGTTATCTGCTCGAAGTGTATGAACAGCGGGGCAGCGGCGACCGTTTCTTCCGGATTGATACTGTTTCCACCCAGCGCGAAGGGACTTCGATGGCCCTCATCGATGAGGGATACGGCGAACGGACCTGCATCATCTCGGGCGGACTCGGAACGATGACGGTCAGCTATCAGGGCAAAACGTTCTACGTCTGCTGCACAGGCTGTAAGGCGGCCTTCGAAGAGGATCCGGAACGTTGGATCGCTCGTGCCGAAGAGGCCAAATAGGCCCAACCGTCGCGAACCGTCTTGCCTTTCAGTCAGGGCTGCCTATAACCGAAGTAACGGCCAACGAGAACAGTCTCCCCGCATCGTACGCGGGTTGCTTCTACTGATGAGTCCCCACCTGAATCGAAGGAACAACTAATGACGGAATTCAAGCGGCAAGTCCTTCCGGACGGTAAGAACGCGAAGGTTGTTGAAACCCTGCAGACACGTCTGGTCGACCTGATTGATCTGTCGCTGCAGCTCAAGCAGGCCCACTGGTGCGTCGTCGGCCACAACTTCCGAGCCGTGCACCTGCAGCTGGATGAAATCATCGACGATGTCCGCATGGGATCGGATGAAGTCGCCGAACGAATCTCAACCCTCGGCATCGCTCCAGATGGTCGTGCCTCGACCGTGGCGGAAACGTCTTCACTGGCCAAGATGGAAGCGGACTTCGTCTCGGCTTCGCACACCGTCACCATTGTGGCCGATCATCTGCAGACCACGATCAATGGGCTGCGGGAATCGATCGAACTTCTGGGGGACCTCGATCCCATCAGCGAGGATTTGCTGATCGGCATCACCGGCGGCCTGGAAAAACATCTGTGGATGGTGCAGTCGCAGGAAGAGTAATTTCTCCGCTGAAATCAGACTCAAACGGGACGTGCTGAACGGCACGTCCCGTTTTTTATTGGGCGAGTGTCTGTCGCGGTTCGCGATTCCGGAGCAGGGGGATTAAACTGGCAGAACGCGAGTTCTTTCGCTCCTTTCTGGTCCCCCTTCTTCAGGATACCTCGGCTCATGTCTTCGGATGATCCGCGCATGCTGGCTCGTGAAGCGCACTACCAGCGTTTCCTGGGGCCGATGAACGACAACGTCATGCA
Source organism: Rubinisphaera margarita (assembly GCF_022267515.1). Classification (NCBI taxonomy): domain Bacteria; kingdom Pseudomonadati; phylum Planctomycetota; class Planctomycetia; order Planctomycetales; family Planctomycetaceae; genus Rubinisphaera; species Rubinisphaera margarita. The sequence continues at coordinate 315,307 of NZ_JAKFGB010000009.1, forward strand.
TTCGACGGATGTCAAACCGGTGCATATCGACATCTACCAGTTCGAGCCAACCGAGGAGCGACCGTACTGGACGTTGATCACAGGCGGAATGAGCGATCAGCGGCAGATCCAGCCGGAAGACTGTGCCGAGCATATGTCGCCCCGGTCGGAAATCATGATGTACGTCACCGAGCCGAAGCCGTGGATGTTCGATGTTCTGAAGGGCCTCGCGGAGATGCCCTTTGACCACGACACATTCCTCCATTGGTGGCATACGGTTCCGAATGGCAAGCCGATGACGGCAGAGCCTTCGGAGCTGACCTCGTATTTTTTTGTTCCCCCGTATTTTGAGGCTGTCGAGTTTGGTGACCTGAAAATAGAAGACGATCTGGTCGACGTTCTCCTGTTGATTCCGATTACTGACAGCGAGCGTGCATACGCACGGCAGCACGGATCTCAGGCTTTCGAGAAGTTGATTGAGAAGGTCGATCTCTCCCCCGTGGTCGACGAATCCCGGACATCGATCGTCTGATCATCGAGCCGAACATTCACTTGATTCGGACTGTTTATTTCGCACATCCATCGGAAGGATCATTATGCAGGAAATTCGTGTCGGTATTCGCATTACCCCTGATGGCCTGGAGTTTTTCGGCATCGAGAAAGTCAACGGCTTGATCAATCGCGGGGGAAAGGTTGTTTCCGTTTCAGGCGGATCGGCTGTGATGCAGAAGCTGGGCGAAGACGAAAGCGACGTTCAGCTCACGCTCTCAGGCTGCGATCTGTGCGTCAACATCGATGAGGAACCTGTGAAATGGTCGGCGGAATCGCAGGAGCATGATCGCCTCTATAAAGCCGGGGCCGCCCTCATCGATCCCTATATGAAACTGAACGGTCGCGAGGCGAAGACGCCCGACACGCCCGAAGCGACAGACGATCTGGAGCGGGGGATTCAGGACCTGCGAGCCGTGATACAGATCAACCCGGCCAACTGGGCTGCCTATTGGGTCATCGGCAAAGCCTGCCAGGCTCTGGATCGATCCGAAGAAGCCTGCGAGGCGTTCAAACAGGCCTATGCCCTGGAGAAGACCAATCCGGATGTGGCCCGCGAGTACGTGTTCGAGTGCCTTAAGCTGGGAAAAACCGATCCGGCGGTCCGCGCCGCACGGCACGCGGTCGGACTGGTCCCCGACAACGCGGGGCTCATCGCCAATCTTGGCCTCGCCTTGCTGATTCGCGGCGATCTGCAGGAAGCCGAAGAGACGATCAACCAGTCGCTGCAGCTGAATCCCGCGGATCAGATTACGCACAATCTGCAGCGAATCCTGGGCGAAGTTCAAACCGGCGAACGTCCGCAGCCCCAGAAGTTGTCGGACCTGCAGATGTGAGCCGTGCGGTCTTCAACCGCGCATGAAAAAGGCCCCGCCCGAAAACGAGCGGAGCCTTTTTTTATTTCGTCGCGGTCAGATTACATGGTAGCAATCTTGGCGATAAGGTCGGCGGTCCGGCAGGAGTAGCCGTATTCGTTGTCGTACCAGCTCAGAACCTTGACCATGTTGCCATTGATCACGCTGGTCCAGCTGGAATCGAAGATGCTGCTGTAGGTGCTGCCAACGATGTCGCTGGAGACGATCGGGTCCTCGTTGTAGTAGAGGATGCCCTTGAGTTCGCCTTCGGCGGCTTCCTTCATGGCGGCATTGATCTGCTCAGCGGTCACTTCCTTGCTCAGGGTCGCGACCAGGTCGGTCACGCTTCCGGAAGGAACTGGGACCCGCAGGCTGATTCCGGTCAGCTTGCCATTGAGTTCCGGCAGAACCAGACCAACAGCCTTGGCGGCACCGGTCGAGGTCGGAATGATGTTCAGAGCAGCCGCGCGAGCACGGTGCGGATCGGAGTGGTACTGATCCGAAACACGCTGATCGTTAGTGTAAGCGTGGACGGTAGTCATCAGGCCGCTGACGATGCCGAACTTTTCCTGCAGAACCTTGGCCATCGGAGCCAGGCAGTTCGTCGTGCAGCTCGCGTTTGAGATGCACTGGTGCTCTGGCTTGAGGTCCTTGTCGTTCACACCCAGAACCACGGTCAGGTCCGGCTTGTCTTTGGCCGGAGCAGACAGGACGACCTTGCGGGCGCCCGCTTCGAGGTGGCTGTCGTAACCCGGTTTGCCATTGGCAGCCCGAGCGGTGAAGATGCCGGTCGACTCCAGAGCGACATCGACTTTCATGTCTTTCCACGGCAGAGCGGCAGGATTGCGCTCAGCGATCACCTTGATCTTCTTGCCATTGACGACCAGCGAATCGCCGTCGACGCCGACTTCGCCGGGGAAGCGACCCTGAACCGAGTCGTACTTCAGCAGCATCGCCAGAGCTTTCGGATCGCCCAGGTCGTTGATGGCGACGATGTCGAACTCTTCTGGGCGAGCAGCCATGGCTCGGAACGAAATACGGCCGATACGGCCAAAACCATTAATACCAACGCGAACTGCAGCCACGGCGAGTCCCCTTTCTGGATGGTGTGTGCTTGAGACGATTGTGTCCCCGGGATTCAGCCCCAGGGGTTCCGAGACGATCTGCTCGGGATTTGCAACGTTTTTCCGATGCTTTGAGCCGCGAAGTATATCGCGTCCCCGTGGTCCCCTCAACCAACGCGGGGCTGTCGGGGAAACGTATCAGCAGGCTCGTATCCTTGCCCTTCGGGCTCCACTGGACGGGATTTCCCGAGTTCTTATGATGCGGAGGTCCCAGCCCCCAGCAAAACAAGGATGCCTTCATGCGAGTGCTGTTTGTCGAATCGCCCCGCTGCAGGAGATTCTCACCGATTGCCCTGCTGCGTCCAGTCTTCGAACTCCTCTGCGGCACCCGATCCATGCGTCAGCGCGTGCTCGACACTCTCCAGCCGGACGAGTGGGGCGTGGTTGTACGTCCCAGCCTGGCGGCAGTTTACGCCGAAGAGTTCCCCGAGGCCCGGGTGAATGACCTCGAATGGATCAACGCGGGAGCGACCGTGCTGGTCGACGGAACCTGGCTGGGCGATCCCCGAGAATTAGCCGCCGCGGCCAGCACCGACACTTCGTTCGTCCGGCAATTCGAGCCGAAAACAGCCGCCTTCGAATCGCTGGAGCAGATTTCCGAGCTTTTTTCAGCGGATTCATCAGCGGAGGGAAGGGGACACGTCCTGCGGTACCCCTGGGAGCTGATCAATCACAATGGTGAGATGATCACTCTCGATTTCGAACTGCTGAAATCGCAGCGAGCAGCCGGCCAGGAGATCCCGCCGGGTTCATTAAGCAGCGGATCGAGCGCAGATCAGGTCTTCATCCACCCAACTGCCAGCATCGAGCCGTTTGTTGCGATCAATGCGGAAGCTGGTCCGGTGATTGTCGACGAAGGGGCTGTGATTCAGTCCTTCACCCGGTTGGAGGGCCCCTGTTACATCGGCCGGGAGACGCAGTTGTTTCGAGCCAACGTCCGTGGAGAGACCTCCTTCGGGCCGGTCTGCCGCGTTGGGGGAGAGATCGAAGCCAGCATCATTCATGGCTACGCCAATAAGTATCACGACGGCTTCCTGGGGCACAGTTATGTTTGTCCGTGGGTCAACCTGGGTGCACTCACCTCCAACAGCGACCTGAAGAACGATTACTCGACCGTCAAATTCCCTCTCGGAACGGAGTACATTGCCACCGGCGAGAAGAAGATCGGCTGCCTGATCGGCGACCACGCCAAGACGGCCATCGGCACACTGTTTAATACCGGTTCCAATGTCGGTGTGATGTCGATGGTCCTGCCAGCCGGCCGACTCTGTCCTAAGCACATCCCCAGCTTCACGCGGCTATGGCACGGAGCTCTCGACGATCAACTCGATCTTGAAGCCGCCCTCAATACAGCCGCCACCGCGATGGGCCGCCGCAAGCACGAACTGACCGCCGCCCAGCGCGAACTGCTCACGACGCTCCGTGAAGAGACCTCGGAAGAACGAACCGCCGCAATCAACCGGTAGCCAGACCCCAGCTATGCTTCGGGGAGAACTGACAGTAATCGCCTGCAGGGGTGGCCGTGATAGCTCTGCGGTCAGGGCGGCGAAGCCGTCGGAGGACGCAGTTTGGCAAGGACGAGAATTCAGCCCTGCTGTGTCCTCCCCTCGGAAAGTTCCTCAGCAAGAAGCCGTCCAATCCCGTGCTCCCACGGCTGCGCCGCCCCGAAAGAATCTTTCGGGGCCACCCCTCGACCACGCTTGCATCGCATTTGCACGAGGCTGGCCGGATGGCTCAGACGCGTGCGTCTAAGTGGCGGAGCCACAAGAAGTCGCTGACCGACGCACTTCGTCTGTTCGGCCGGACCTCCATGAAGATTCTGGATGGTCGGTTTAGGGAGTAACCGCCGCTCAAGACAGGCCTCCTGTTGCTCCGCAATACAGAGATGAATCTCTGTTCCATCCTTTTGGGATCGGGCAGGCAACGATTTTTTTGCGTGGCCACCCTCGCAGAGTGCAGTCACTCCCTTGCATCAGAACAGTTCGTGAATCGGCTTGGTTCCAAAGTCGACCAGCGGGAATGGGCGGCCAGCCGGGCCGGGAAGGTGGGTTTCCAGGTCGAGTCCCAGGCTGTGAAAGATCGTGGCGACGACTTCGGAGGGGTTGACCGGACGCTCGTCGGGATAGGCTCCAATAGAGTCACTCTTGCCGACCACGCGGCCTCCTTTCACGCCTCCACCCGCGAAGTAGGTCGTGAAGCACTGCGGCCAGTGATCGCGCCCGCCAGCGGGATTCACACGCGGCGTGCGGCCGAATTCCGCGAGATTGCAGACCAGTGTCTTTTCAAGGAGTCCACGTTCTTCGAGATCCGTGATCAGTGCTCCGTAAGCCTGGTCGTACATCGGAGCGACCTGGTCGCGCATCTGTTCGATGGAAGCGAACGGCTTGGTGCCGTGGATATCCCAGGAGATCTCATCGAACACCGTCATGAACGTGTTGACCGTGACGAAGCGGACTCCGGCTTCGATAAGACGGCGCGCAAGCAGGCAGCACTGTCCGAAGCGTGACATGCCGTACCGTTCGCGAACGGTCTTCGGCTCTTTCTCCAGGTCAAACGCTCCCCGGGCCTGCGGGCTGTTGATGAGGCGGTATGCGGATTGAAAGTTGTCGCTCATCAGCTTCGCGTTTTCGCTCGACTCGAACGCGGACAACTTCGATTCGACAATATCCCGCAGCGCCCGCCGGCGTTCCAGGCGCACTTCGCCCAGGCTGCTTGGCGGCAGCAGGTCGGGCACTTTGAAGTTCGGTTTCGACGGATCGGCATTCAGCACGAAAGGATCGTAGGCCTTGCCGAGAAATCCAGCCGACTGACCGTGCGGAAGATTTCCGCCGGTGCGTCCCATCATCTCCGGCAGAACGACATGAGCGGGCAGGTCGGTTTTGCGGCCGCGAAGATAGCTGAGCACGCAGCCGGCATGCGGGGTCTCAACGCCGCCGGTAAACAGCCGGCCGGTCTGCAGCATCTGGTGTCCGGTGTCGTGCACGGCTGCAGCTGTGTGATAGCAGCTGCGCACAAGGGAGAACTTGTCGGCCAGCCGGGCGTGTTCGGGCAGGATCTCGCTGATGTCGAAGTCGGCGTTCTTCGTGGCGATCGGTTTGAAGGGGCCTCGGATCTCGGCGGGAGCGTCCGGCTTCATGTCGAAGCAGTCGATCTGGCTGGGGGCTCCGAGGTTGAAGATCATGATCACGGAGCGATCGCTGTCTTGATCCTTTCGAGAGGCCTGTTCGGCCTGGAGCAACTGGGGAAGAGAGAGCCCGACTGCGCTCAGGCTTCCCACGTTAAGCAGATCCCGTCGCGTCATCCCATCGCATGTATGGGCGGTTCCCCGGCCAAGAAGGTCCAGCATGGTTGCACCTGTCGCATTACGTCCTCTTCGGGGTGCGTCGTACGGCCGGGAAAGCCGGGCGGTTCTCGACAGGAAAGTCGCTAGAAACCGCGGTCGTCGTACCCCTTCCTCAACAATCCAAGATACATCCGCCCGTCGCCGAATTCAATTCGGAACTCGCCGATGAGTGAGCCGGGCAGCGCATGGAAAAAGGGGGACACCGCGTGGCCGGGCGTTCCCCCTCGTTGATTCAAATTGCAGACGACAGGTGTTACCCGGCGATCGCCGAGGAATCTTTCCGTTCGTCATCCTGAGGTGCCGCTGCGTTATTGCAGAGTTCCTCGCGAAGGATGCTCATGTCGCGGGGCGCCTCGATCCCCAGCCGGACCGTGTTCGGTCCGATGCGGACAACGGTGATGGCGACGTCGTCACCGATGCGAATCTTCTCACCCGACTTCCTTGAAAGTACCAGCATTGCTCTTCCTCCAGCTAACGCCTGATGCGGCTTGAATGGTGATTGGGGGGCGGCAGGCGGCCTCAAAAAGAAGGGAGTTCTTCGAGGCGACACCCGGCCGTGATATTAGTTATCGCCATCCCGAGATCAGATTGATGATATCATCAATTAGATTACAACTCCGGCGGCGAAGAATCCAGACGAGTTCGTGCGAAAACCGCATTAACTCGCAAGGGAGTTACAACCCGCATTTCATGCATTTGGTGTCTGTGGTTAAGGCATATTGCCTGTCCGGTGCGCGTTCTGGTCGACGAGTGTCGCATTTGCGACAACTCGCCAGGGGTGCTCTGGGGAGGTTCGGGCGTGACTCTCGTGGGGGTGCCCTGTTTTTGGGCATATGTTGTTGCTGGGTGCGCTGCTTAAATGGTGGGCATCTTGTTGTGCGGCAAAGTCGGGAGGGGCTTCGAGAGGCGCAGACTGCCTGCTCTCGAAGTTCGGGATACATCAGCTGGGGAGAGAGAAATTCCTGTCCGGCGTTGCTGAGAGGGCTCGGTTGGTGGTAATTCCGAAGCGGATATGCAGAATGGTTTCTGTCCCCAAAACGCGCGAGAGATCTCCCTTTCATTCACCCGCAGTGAGCCGCAGAGGAACAGCATGAATATTGGCATTGTCGGACTGGGTTTCATGGGCATGACGCACTTCGAGGCGGCCCGTTCAGTCAAGTCGGTGAAGGTGCACGCTTTTTCGACTCGCGATCCGAAGAAGCGGAAGGGGAACTGGTCTTCGATCCAGGGCAACTTTGGCCCTCGGGGCAGCAACAAGGTCGACCTGACCGATGTGGTGACCTACGAGAACTATCAAGACCTGCTCAACGATCCGGCCATTGATCTGGTCGACATCTGCCTCCCCGTTCCTCAGCACGAACAGGTGACGATTGAAGCTTTGAAGGCCGGCAAGCATGTGCTGGTCGAGAAGCCGATCACGATCGAACTGGCGGCTGCCAAGCGGATGTTGAAGGCAGCCGACGCCGCCGGGAAGCACCTCATGGTGGCCCACGTCCTGCCGTTCTCTCCGGAGTATCGTTTCCTCGCCGAGTGCATTCGTCAGAAGAAGTACGGCGAACTGCAGGCTCTCAATCTTCGCCGCGTGATTTGTCCGCCGAAGTGGTTGAATCTTCCGGACGATCTGCCATCGCTGGGAGGCTTCGGGATCGATCTGCACATTCATGACAACCACTTCATCTCGGCGACCTGCGGGCTTCCTCAAAAGGTTTTCTCCGTCGGTCAGCTTGAAGCCGGTTTCGTGAACCATACGCAAACCAACTACATCTTCGACAAGGGGCCAGCGATTAGCTGTGTGAGTGGAGCGATTGCTGCTCCCGGGCTGGAGTTCGCTCACGGCTACCAGGCCTTCTTCGAAGACGCCACGATCGAGTTCGATGCAGGAACGTACGGTAAGGACTGGGTCGTGAACCGCCCTCTGACTGTGCTGACGAAGACCGGCCGGATTCAGACGCCGACCCTCAAGGGAGGCAGCGAGTGGTACAGCGCCTTTGCGGAAGAAATGAAGGCCGCTGCCCAGGCTCTTAAGACCGGCGAAGTCCCGGCGGATCTGTCCGGCGTTCACGCCGTCAATGCTCTCAAGCTCTGCCATGCCGAGTTGAAGAGTATTGAATCGGGACGGCTGACTTCGGTCTGAACCCGGCCCGCTTTCCGGGCCTCGTGCGATTGTCCGGCAACTGATACAATCGGACTGCGCCTGACGTCACTGGATCAGACGGCAGGGCAGTTCGGGAAGAAGAAAGTCAGAAGATGAGTCGGCAGTCGAGTTCGGGCGCGAAGAATGTTCTGGGGACACCGCTGATGAGTTGCAGCGAGTCTCCGATGACCGGTTTCTATCGGAACGGCTGTTGCGACACCGGCTCCGGCGACATGGGCGTGCATACCGTCTGCGTGAAGGTGACTGAAGAGTTCCTCGAATACAGTCGGCGTCAAGGCAACGATCTGATCACGCCGATTCCCGAGTACAACTTTCCCGGCCTGAACCCCGGCGATCGCTGGTGCCTCTGCGCTCCCCGCTGGAAAGAAGCCTTCGAAGCCGGCAGAGCACCCGGCGTTGTTCTTGAAGCGACCCACATCGCCACGCTCGAGTTCGTCTCACTGGAAGAACTGCAGCAGCACGCCATCGCCGTCGAGTAAGTTGCACGTCCGTTGATGGAGAGCGCACAGCGTCTTCACGCAGTTCTCGCTCGCCCGGCCTGGTTCATGAGTCTGGGTGAACCCCGACGCTGCTCTCTAGGGATGGTTCACTCCAGAGGAGTGGCGACTGCTGAGGACGAGCGTTCGCCGCGACGTCCACGCACGAGTGGGTTCTCGTCACAGTCGCTGCTACTGATACTCACGCAGTGTTCAACTCGAAAAGGCTTCCCGGAAATATGCTTCCCCATCGGGCTCGCAAGCTGGGTGTGCATTGTGCACAGGCAGGGATGTGAGAGTGCTTGCCGTGCCGCAGCGTGACGTCCTCTGAAGCCGGATCGCTGCCCGTTCTCTTCGTTCAGTTTCTGCGTCGATGCTCGGAGCGGTTCAGTCCTCGGCCGTTGTGATGCGCGCACAAAAAGCACTGCCAGTTTTCCGGCAGTGCTTTTTTCGAGAGAAAGACCGTGCTCCCTTTTACAGGTTGGGCACCTTGATCTGGTCCCGCATGGTGTCGTAGCGGGGATCGCGGAAGACGTCGACAAAGTAGAAGCCGAAGCCGCTGTTGAGTTCCCATTGAGCTCGCTGAGCCCACGGCGTACCCGGATGCTGTTGCTTCACGAATTCGTATTGCTCCTTGGCCTTGTCGAGTTGCTTGTTGAGCTCATCCATATCGACCTTGGTCCGGCGAATCTGCTCTTCATCCGGCTCGCGCATTTTCTTGGTTCGGTTGACGTTCCAGCGGTTGGCATTCGGTTTCTTGGGCTCGGGCATCTGCTTCAGGTGCGAATCGACCGCCAGCATGTACTGGAACAGTCGAACGCGGAATGACAGGCACTGAGCGTATGCCAGATCGTAAGCGGCTCGCCATCGCTGGGAGTCTTCTTTCGCTCGCAGCGGTGCGATCGCTTCGAGTCGACGGACGGCTTCGTTCAGAATGCCGAAGGCTCGCAACGCCCGGCTGGCGTTCTCCAATCCCTCCGGCCGAAACTCTTCCGGAGTGAACGCATACCAGTGCTCTTTGATGTTGAGTTTGTCGTCCTGATAAGGATTCAGCACGGAGATCACGTTCCAGATTTCCTGACGGAACTTGCTCTGGCCTCGTTCCTGTTCGTACTCACGGCGGGCCAGCAGGAGCGGTTGATACTCCTTCATGGCCAGGAACTCGAACTTGCGTTCGAGGTGGCGGGCTCGACCGGCCAGGTTCTCTTCATCACCGGGCAGCATGAAGTAAATCCCACCCGATTCGCGGCAGAGACGAACCTGTTCGTAGCAGCCGAAGCCGCTGGAGAAGGAGTCCCAGCGACGATGCAGGCCATCGTACTGTAGAGCTTCCGGGAAGGCGGTTTCCGGCCCGCGGCGCACGTCGATCCAGAACTTCAGGCCGAACTTGGGATCGGTCCATTCCATGCGGGCATACGGATAACCAAAGATCGCTTCGCGACCCATCAGGTAAACGGGAGCCTTGAATCGCCTGCAGCGCTCGATGGCTTCTTCAACGGCCTGACCGTCGTCGCCCCCTTCGTCGGACAGAACAACAATCGCCAGCTTCCGATGGCCCCGTTGAGCCAGCGGGCCGTACTTGTCGCAGACCGCCATGATCGACTGGAAGAGGTTTTCTTCCCCGGTCGTATCGATGGGAATCTGGTCGATGGCTTTCTTGATTTCCGGGATGTCGGTCGTTGGCTTCGCGGTATGCGTGTTAATTCCCGCACCATAGCTGAGGATGGTCGTCAGCAGTGTCGCGTCGGAATCCTTCCTGGATTTCAGGTTGTCATCCTGCTCCTGGGCAATCTGAAGTTCTTCGTAGACTTTGTGGAACTGATCGCGAATCTCGGCCTGGTCGTCTTTCATACTTTCCGACTCATCGAACAGCCAGACGACATGCACTTTGTCGTTCCGCATCAGGCGGACGATTTCCTGGGTCAGACGACTCATGGCCGCTCCGTACCCTTCCACCACAGCGCCCGTTTCTCCCTTGATCTCCGATTCCCCAAGGTCTTCCCCGAGCATGTTCGCGCCCGGCATCGAGACCTGAGCAACGTTGACCTGAATCTCGGGCTCCTTGAGCGATTCGGAAGTTTCGATTTTCGTCTGGCTGACGGCAGGAGCCGAGGAGCCCCCAGAAGCCGTTGAAATCGCGGCTCCGGAAACGACCGACAGGCTCTCAGAGACTTCGGTGTTGAGGTCGAGTTCCTGAGTAAACTCCTGCTGAGTCCGTTCATCCGTGAAGACGGTTTCGACCGCCACTTCACTGCCGTCATCGAGCAATGTGAACTTGATTAACGCCATCGCCAACAGGATCACCACATGGACCCCGACCGACATCGAGAGGGCGGTGTATTCGCTCGATTTTTTTGACATAATCCTGCTCGTCGCTGATAACGGTGTGAGATAAATTCGGAGGGGCATAAATGTGGATGCCGCAGCCCTACAGCTTGGGGATGTTCTTCGGCTTGGGCGGCTGCTTCATCATCTGCTTCTTCTTTTCTTCTTCAGCCAGAAGCAGCATCGGATCGTTGGGATCGGCCCCGTTCATGCTCGGGACATCGCGGAAGAACTCGTGCCACTCCCATCCCAGGGCCTGTTCTTTCTCGCGTCGTGCCAGCATTTCCCAAGGCGTGCCGGGATGCTCGGTAATCACGCGGGTGAGGTATTCGTCGGCCTGTTCGGCGAGCTTTTTCACCGTCGAGCCGGAAGAGATCTCTTCGGAAGGAACGAGCCGCCAGTGGTTGTTCTTGTCGTCTTCAAACTTCTTCGGGGACGACTTCATTTCGGCACACATTTCATTATACCCGAGAGCCCGGGCCCGCATGGCCAGCACGCGTCCCACGGCCAGGTCAAAGCCGGCCCGCCAGCGGGGTTCGTTGAGCTTGTCGCGATCTTTGATGCCGCTTTCAAGAATGCCCATCAACTGCTGCAGCTGATAGTCGAGCACGGCCAGCGGTTTCTGGGCTTCCGAGACCTGCTGCCGAAGAATGTTGTCGGTATCGGCCCGGAACTGCAGGGTCGGAATCGGAATCGAATTGACGCGCGACTGCTGCGCAGCCATCAGCAGGGCGGCTTTGGCCTTATTCTGCCTGAGTTCGAGGTCAACCAGCCGAATCGGACGATAGTCCGGCGAGTAGCTTCGCATGATGGCCGGATCGAAACTCGTGGCGTCCTGCACGTCAGCCGAGACCAGATACAGCCCGCCCGTTTCGGCACAAAGTCGAGTCAATGCATAGGGACCGAAGCTGGCCGACATCTGGTCGTACTGCCGCTGATTGCCGCCCCAGAATGGCAGGTTGAGCCGCTCCGGATAGATCGTTTCCGGACCCTGGTCGGTCGGGATATCCATCGTAAAAGTCTGGCCATTCTCTTCCCACGTGGTGGTTACGTAAGCCTGGTCGCGGCCAAAGACGGCGGCATTGCCGACACAGTAGACGGGCATGCCGAGTCGCTTGTTGAAGTTGATCGTCTTTTCGAGCAACTCGACGTCGTCTCCCTTTTCATCAGTGACGATGATCAGCATGACGTTGCGACGCAGCTTAGTCTTATAACTCTGCCAGCGATTGGACACCTTGCTTACGGCATCAAACACGAACTCTTTGCCGCTCGTATCCGACTCGATCTCGCGGATCGCCTTGATGAGCTCGGAGACATCGGTCACCGGCTTCTCAGTGATGAACTTGGTTGTTTCCCCATAGCTGACGACAGCCGTTTCGAGAGGGATCTTGTCCTTCTTGGCGGCATCGAGCATGCCGAGCTGCTTGTAAACGATTTCAAATCGCTTGGCGATCGCTTCACGGCGTTCTTCAAGAGAACCGGAGGCATCGAACAGCCAGATCGCGAGCGTCGGCTTGTCGTTGAGAGAGGTGGCGATCTCGAGCGTCAGCCGGTCCATCGCTCCTTCAACGCCACCGGTGTGCTCCGTTTGACCGGCGACTTCGACTGCTTCAACCAGTTCGGCGTCACTGGGACGGCTGACCAGGTCGGTGTTTGGCATTTCGACTTCGAGCAGCTCTTCTTCCAGCTTTTCCTGAACGGGATCCTGTTCAGCCTGCTGAGGATCCTGCGTGGCTGCCAGTGAAGCAGAGAGCGTATCGAAATTGGCTTCAGTGCCGAGCTGATCGGCCACAGTCACGTCGAAGATGTATTTTTCGTCGAGTGGCTCGTCAATTGCACTGCTCAGCAGCAGATTCCGATCTGGATTCTGTGCGACGTATGTGATGCTCGCCATGAGCATCATGATGACGACGTGAACAGCCAGACTGATCGCCCAGGCGGGCGCATCCTTGGCCCGGTCGATAAACGATTGGGGAGATTTATTCAACATGAATGCAAACTCCACGCAGTTCCTGATAGTGGAAATAAACCGGGAGAATCCTCTCTCCACGCCTGCGGCTGCTCGGAGCCGCCTGTTCACGATACCCGGAAAAATGGGGGATCTCAAGCAGATCTCGCCCAATTCCCTGTCCCGCGACGACTTGCAGAGCGATCGAAAAGGTCTGATTCACCCGCGAGTTGCGGAATCGGACCATTGTATTCACCTCCTCACCAGCACGACCCTTCGCAGAAATCCGGCCCCTGCGGCCTGTTTTTCGAGGAATAGTGCGGTCAGAGCCCCTCAGCTGACCCGATATCAACTAAAATCGACCTCCAGTGGAGAGATTTTGTGATCCAAGTCAGCACGATCACCCACAGCGGTGCGCCAGTGTCCAAGTTTATCTTCCAATTGAATCGGCAGAACGGAATTGTTCTGCACGGTCGAAGGTGGGAGCCGGAATCGACGCCGGTCCTGCCGAGATATCTGGTCATCACGCATGGCGCCTGCGAACACGGCGGCCGTTATGTTCAGCTGAGAGAACAAGCCGCGGCTGCCGGCTGGACGACCATCGCGGTCGATCTCCGAGGCCACGGCAACTCAACGGGCAACTATGTGCACGTCGATCGCTTTGACGAATACACGGACGATCTCCGAGCGGTTTGCGAAGATCAACAGCTGCCGCCCGATCGGACCGTCCTTCTCGGTGCCAGCATGGGAGGATTGATTACTCTCCGCACCGTCCAGTCGTTCTGGCGGGAGAAGGGAATCAATCTCTGTTCGGGAATGATCCTCACCTCACCGCTGCTGGCGATCAAGCATCCGATTGAGAACTGGAAAAAGGCGGTGTCCGGGACGCTGTCGAAGTATTTGCCGCGAACCCGCTTTCGCAGCACGATCGATAACAGCCTGCTGTGTCACGATCCGGCGATCCTGCGGCGCAAAGTCGAGGATCCGCTGATCCGCAGTACGGTGACCGCCCGCTGGTACTGCGAAGTCGATCGCGCTCTGAAACATGCCTTCGCGGAAGCCGATTCGGTTCGGGTTCCGACGCTGGTTCTGCAGGGCGGAGCCGATCATGTGGTCGATCCGCTCGCGACGCGTGCCTGGGTCGAGCAGGTTCAGGCACGCGGCACGATCGAAGGACCCGTTTCCGGGAATCGCCTGCCGTTAATCCAGTTCCATTCGCTTCCCGGCTGGTACCATGAAGTGCTGAATGAACCGGGGGCAGACACCGTTCGGACGGCCATTCTCCAGTTCGCCGAGCAGGCCGTCGGCGTACAGAATCGACTGCACTCACCATCACTGTCGCCGATCAATCTGGCCGGCTGCTGAATGGGTCTGGGGAAACGCAAGAAGCCCGCGTCTCCGAGGAAACGCGGGCTTCTTTTTCTATCGAAAGTTCGGTTTGATCAAATACCGGGAATTTCGAGCTTCTCTTCGACAGCGATCTTCTTCAGCTTCGAGAGGGCTCGGGATTCGATCTGACGAATCCGTTCCTTGGTGACGCCGAACCGGTTACCGACCTGTTCCAGGGTTTCCGACTCCGTCCCCGGGTTCAAACCGAAGCGGTGCAGAATAATGTCCCGTTCTCGACGATCGAGTTGATCGAGGATGCTCATAATGGCAGAGTGCTGATGCTTCTGCGTGAGTTCCTGCTGGAACGGGTTATCCCGCGCGTCTGTCGACTGTGAGAACAGTTCGTCGTGTCCGGTTCGATAGCGATCGAGCTGTTTCATCTCGGTCGGAATCGAGCGGGCGTAGTTCTTCATGATCGCCCAGGTGGCGTATGTCGAGAACTTGTTCCCCTGCGAGTAGTCAAACTTCTCGATGGCACGGATCAACGACATGTTGCCGTCCGAGACCATTTCAAAGAAGTTCGTATTCGGCTTGAAGTGCCGTTTGGCGATCGACACGACCAGCCGCAGGTTACTGCGGATCAGGAAGTTCTTGACCGAAACCGATTCCCGGATCAGCTCTTCCGCTTCCTTCATCAGGCGAGCGGCAGGCTTGGCCGGATCGATCTTGTCACGCACCTTACCGGCTTTGAACTTCAGATAGTTCATCTTCCGGAAGTAGTAGGCTTCTTCTTCACGCGTCAACAGCGGCAGTTCGTACAGACTGGCCAGGTAAGCTGGCAGTCCCGGCGGCACCTTCTGACGCGATTCCGATTTCTCGACTTCCGGCGGAGGTCCCAGAATCGCTTTGTCAGCGCTTCTCACATGGAACTCTTCGCTATCGATGAAGTCCAGCGAAACGTCGAAGATCCGAGCAGCTCGCACCTCGTTAATAATACGGTGCACGCTGGAACGAGTTCGGCAGTATTGACGAGCCAGTTCTTCGATCGGGGTTCCCCGCTGATGCTTGTACCAGATCTCCCGCTTGGTCTCGTCGGTCATCGGACCACGAGCGTGCGGGAAAATGGCCGAGTTCGGATAGTCCCGGTCATGGTTCTTCAAGGTGTACCGGATCGTCTCGACCGAGCGCCCCATCTTGCGAGCCAGCCGATTGCTGATCTCCGACAGACAGGCCCCATGATCGGCGAGCTTGCGGGCCCGACGAATGATTTCGAGACGTTCCTGAGCGGTCAGCTGCGAGAAGCGTGAACTCCGTCGAATTTCGACTGCGTTTTGCTTCACGAAGCGATCAACGTTGGACTTCAGAAAGACCACCCGCTTCCGCGAGCCGACTTTGACCTTTCGGCCGACGAGTCCACGCTGACGCCAGCGATCAACGGTTTTCGTCGAAACGTGAAACCGCTCGCTCAGATCGTCCACGGTGAGAGTCGGTTCCGGCAGTTCTTCAACCGCCTGATCGACGCTCTCGGAGAGATCTTCCACGAACCGGCAGAGGTCATGCACGGCGTCTTTCCCGTCGATCCGGAGATCGGGGTACTGACTGGACGCATGATCCGTAATCTGCTCGTGCAGTTCGGGATATTCGTATTGTTGTTCAGGGTCCAATTGCGCCAACAGCTTTTCGGTCCGCTGGATCTGCTCCAGCCGAACCTTCTTCGGCGCATATCGAACCTGCTGATCTTTGAGCTGCCTGATGGCAGGATTTGCATAATTGGCCATTGCTATTCCCCATGAGAGATACCGTCTTCGTGACAGTTGCTCTTGAGAGAACTCCGGACGTCTTGCCCGGCTTCAACTGAAATTCCACTTTTCATCCACTTGCCCTTAATACGCAATTAAGACGACACCTGGTTGAAAAAAGTTCGCATACGAACCATTTTTTAGAGAATTATCTTCGAGTCAGTCAATCCGGCGGCCCTACCGGGATGTGTAAGTCCTTTTGTTTCAACAGCTTATCGAGTGAATCCAGTTTGTCGGGCTGGGACTCATTGAAACCTGCCTGCAGGTTCTGAACATCCGAGTCAATCCCCAACGGCAATTCTGCCACACGGTTCAGTCAAGTGACGGCCATGCGGTAAAAAACACGTTCAAGAGGAAATTGGGCTTTG